>CAMDPK010000023.1 GCA_945904015.1 Candidatus Kuenenia stuttgartensis
GATGGCGTCGAGGCTCAAAGCGAGACCGTGTGGCGTCAAGCCGACCGCTACGGTGTTCCTCGCATCTGCTTCATCAACAAGATGGACCGCATCGGTGCGAATTACGAAACGGTTCTGAAAGATATTGAAAGCCGTCTGCATGCAACCCCTCTGGCGGTGCAGATTCCCATCGGTGCGGGGTCGCCTCCCGATGAAAATTGCTTCAAGGGAATCATCGACTTGATCACGATGAAGGCGCTGTATTGGGATACCGAATCGCTCGGCGCGAAGTTCGAGGAACGTGAGATTCCTGAGGAGTTTGCCGACGAAGCTCAGCATTGGCGACACAAGCTTCTGGAAACTGTCGCCGAGATGGACGAGCAAGCTCTCGAACAATATCTCGAATCGCAGGATTTACCGCCTGACACAATCCGGCGTCTCGTTCGCAAAGGGACCATCGAGCGGCAGTTCTTCCCGACGCTGTGTGGCACGTCGCTGCGATACATCGGAGTCCAAGCATTAATGGATGCCGTCCTACAATTCTTGCCTTGCCCGCTCGACCGGCCGGCAATCGAAGGCTTACCGCTGGCGGTGAAAAAAGGCTCTCAGCAAACCAAAATCGAAAAACGCAAAACTTCGGTGGACGAACCCTTCTGTGGCCTCATTTTTAAGATTCAGGCCGACAAGCATGGCGACTTGTGCTTCCTGCGAATTTACTCCGGGACGTTGAAGAGTGGTTCGAAAGTGCTCAACCCGCGGACGAACGCGAAGGAATTGGTCAGTCAGATTTGGCGAGTGCAGGCGGACTCACGCGAGAAGATTGAGGCCGATGAAGCGTTTGCCGGCGACATCGTCGGTGCGATTGGCCCAAAAGAGGTTGCGACCGGTGATACGTTGTGTGCGACTCAGAATCCGATCCTGCTGGAGAAGATCACGTTTCCGGAGACGGTGATCTCGATGGCAATCGAACCGGACAGCAGCGCGGAGCGAAAAAAACTGGAAGAGACTCTGCGTCGATTGGCCAAACAAGATCCGACGTTCAAAGTGCGGATCAACGAAGAGACCGGAGAGACGCTCGTCAGCGGCATGGGCGAGTTGCACCTGGAAGTCATCATGGACCGGATGCTGCGAGAATTCGGAGTGAAAGCTCGCGTTCACAAGCCGCGCGTCAGTTATCGCGAGACGGTCCGCAAAGCGATCACCGTTGAAGGCGAGTTTTCGCGGCAAGTCGGCGCGGCGACGCACTCCGCAAAAGTCCGATTGCGAGTCGAGCCGTTTGAGGGCGAGGCAGCGGTCAGCGTCGAAAACGATTTGAAGCCCGGAACGTTGCCTGCTGCCATGATGTCTGTCTTGGAACAGGCCATTGAGGAAGGCGCGAACGCCGGTGGCATGTACGGCAACCCGCTCATGCGAGTCCGTTTTCGGATCGTCGACGTGGACTACAAAGAAGGGGAATCGAACGACGTCGCGCTTACTGCCGCGTCAGCGAAGGCGGTCGCGGAGGGATTGGAGAAAGCAGGCTGCGTGTTGTTGGAGCCGGTGATGAAGCTGGAGGTCGTGACACCCGAGGAGTTCATCGGCAACATTCAAGCCGATTTGAACGCGCGCCGCGCGGCCATCGTCCGCACGGAGAACCGGGGACGGTTATGGGTCATCGAAGCGGAAGTCGCGTTGGCGAAGATGTTTGGCTATTCGACTCAGGTTCGCGGCATCTCACAGGGCCGGGCATCGTTTTCGATGGAACCCTTGAAGTACGCCGAAGCTCCCCCGGAAGTTCTGGAGTCGATGCGGTAGCTGATGGTGCTTTGAAAGTCGCCGTCATGGATTTAATCCACGAACAAGCTCGACGGAATACCGAGGCGGATGCCGCGTGGGAGTTGTACGCACCGCACCGTCAGCGAGTGACTCAACTGCTGGTTGACGCTCGAACTTCCACTGGCGAGCGGTTGTGTCTGCTGGGTGCCGGAAATCTCAACGACCTGGACCTGGCCGCATTGTCGACCGCTTTTCGCGAAATCGTACTCGTGGATGTCGACGCCCCGGCATTGCAGCGCGGCTTGTCTCGGCAAGGATTTTCCGACGATGCCCGCTTTCGAGTGGTCGCTCCGACGGACGTCTGCGGCGTGTTTGCAGAATTCACGGAAATGGCGAACGGACAACAAGTCCGAGATGATGCGATTAACCATTGCCTTCGAACGCTGACACAACTCCCTGACTTTGGTGAGCCTGTCGGATTTGATGTCGTGGCTTCGGTCGGACTGCTCACGCAGTTGATTGAGGGCGTGGTGAGATCGGTCGGTGAGTCACATCCGCGCTTTTGGGAAATCGTGTCGGCCATTCGAACTCAGCATTTGCGATTGATGTTGGATCTGACCGTTCCTGGCGGTGCGGCGGTATTGGTGACAGAGGTCGTGTCGTCGGACTCTTGTCCGGCACTACTGTCCGTCGACAAGAGCGACTTGCTGGGACTTTTGAAGCGTGAAATCGCGTCCCGTAATTTCTTCACAGGAACGAATCCGGCAGCGCTGCAAGAATTACTGCGGACGGAAATCAGCCTCGCGGAACAATTGGCGAACACGCAGTTCGCAGAGCCGTGGTTGTGGCAGTTCCTGTCGCGGATTTATGCGGTGTACGGGCTGACGATGCGGAAGCGCGGTTGATGCGATGACCCGCAGTCGGATTGCGCCGGTTGCCGTGACGCGGCAAAGTTGGACAGTCGCGCGGATTGCTCCGGTCGCAACGAAATCCAGCAGCGCGTCAAACCTGGAGGGCCTGCCGGAGCATCCGCTCGCTCCGTTACGACTGCTCTGTTTGCCACGTCGTTGCGACTGATCCGGTCTACCGAAGCCGTTCTCTTTGAGAAGCCCTCGCAGACTCGACGATACCTCTCTTGGATTCACGCATGGAAGCGATGTGCGATGGCCCGGTTCGGTCCGCCACAAGCGGATTGAACGACAGTGGCCCGCCTTGCCGCGTTGGCGGATCGAATCTGATGCCCGGCCCTGCCACTTCCCGTCACTCTTACCAGAAGACTGCAGGACTTTCATGCCTACAACTGCGACTACTCGCCGCCGTTTGCCGTCCCGAGTTCAAAACCCTTTGGAGACCTACCTCCGTGAGATCAACGAAACGGCCTTGCTAACCGCACAGGAAGAGAAGGATCTGTCCAACGCCATCCACGAGGGAGACACCGCCGCTCGTGACCGAATGGTCCGGGCGAACCTGCGACTGGTCGTCAACATTGCCCGGGCCTACACCAACAAGGGCCTGCCGCTGCAAGATCTCATCGAGGAGGGGAACCTGGGACTGCTGCGTGCCGTCGAGGGCTTCGACCCAAACATGAATACGCGGTTCAGCACCTACGGCAGCTACTGGATCAAACAGTCAATCAAGCGAGCACTCGTGAATTCCGCCAAGACGATCCGCATTCCGGCGTACATGGTCGAGTTGCTCTCGAAGTGGCGTCGTGCGACGGCTCAACTGACCGATGAACTCGGCCGCCCGCCGACACCGGAAGAAGTCGCGAAGTTGTTGGAGGTTCCGAAGAAGAAGCTGCGAATCGTCAAGAAGGCGATTCAGCTTTACAACTCGACGCCGCAAACCGAGCAAGCTGATAGCGGTTGGTCTCTGGGCGAGATGGTGGCCGATCAACGGCAAAAAGGCCCAGAAGCCGAGATGCTCGAGACCGATAATCTCACGCACGTTTACAAAATGCTGGAGACGATGGACCCGCGCGAGGCGACGATCCTGCGAATGCGATTCGGCCTCGACGATTCTGAACCAAAAACTCTCAAGGAAATCGGCGAGTCAATGGGACTGACCCGCGAGCGTGTCCGGCAGATCGAGAACGAAGCCCTCAACCGTCTCGCCAAAGGCCTGATGGGTGACTGAGTCTGGCCAAGTCGCTGATCGAGAAGTAGCCTTTCGCCTCATCCGCTTGCCAGCAACTCTTGTCTGGAAGCGACGAGATGCGAGAGGCTCTACGATGAAACAATCCGTGTTGGTTCTCGGTGGTGCGGTGCTCGGCGGATTGGTCGGGTACTACGTTTTTTTCTGGCTGACTCGGCAAGGCTTCTACGGGTTGGTTCTTCCCGGCGGCCTGTTGGGCATGGGGGCCGGCATTGTGAAATGCCGTTCGCGTTGGCCTTCGATCGTCTGTGGAGTGATGGCTCTGACTCTGGGACTATTCACTCGTTGGCAGTTCGGCCACTTCGATGAGGACGCCAGCTTCAGCTACTTCGTGAGCCATGTGCATCAACTCAGTTCAGTCACCCTATTGATGCTCGCGGCCGGTACGGCGATTGGATTCTGGATACCGTTTCGGCGTGTCGAACCAGATTGCGCACCAAGCAGTTCAACTCCAGTGTGAGCCCGCAGAGTCAGGCGAGAACCGATGACAATCTCTGTCTCCGATACCGAGCCAACTCCGTTCGATGATGGCGAGTTCTACGACATCATCATGGGTCAGATGGCGGACTACGACCTGGATTTTTATCGCCAGTTAGCTCGTGAAGCTGGCGGGCCCGTGCTCGATCTTCCCTGCGGAACGGGGAGAGTTCTCCTGCCGTTACTGCAAGAAGGGATCGACATTGAAGGGGTGGATCTGTCGGCGGGAATGCTCACGAGACTACGGCAGAAAGCCGCCGAGTTGGGATTACAGCCGCGAGTGCATCAAGCCGGCTTCACCGACTTTCGTCTGGATCGTCAGTTCGCGTTGATCATCAGCCCGTGCAATTCCTTCGTCCACAATCTGACGGCCGAGGATCAAATTCAGTCGTTGCGACTCTGCCGCGAGCACTTGTTGCCGGGCGGCTTGCTGGTGATCGACACGTTCTTTCCCGGCTCGCAATTCTTCGCGACGGACAATCAACGAGTTTTGGAAGGGGAGATCACGTATCCCACGACCGGGAATCTTTTGCGGATGTACGACTCACGTTCGTTCGACCGCGTGGAGCAGATTTTTTACTCGAAGAACGAAATCGAGGAACTCGACGCGGATGGCCGGCTGCTGTCGACGCGCCCGTTCTCGACGAGCATCCGTTGGATTTACAAATCCGAAATGGAATTGCTGCTCCGCATCGCGGGCTATTCCCGCTGGGAAATCTGCGGCGGCTTCGACCGCCATCCGCTCGAAGTCGAAACCGACGCGATGCTCGTGTTCGCGTGGAAATAGCCGTCCGCGTGGGGCAGGTTTCCAACCTGCCCGTCCATGACCGGACTTGAACTAGCGTCGCCGAAACCGTCGAACGATCGGCCGGGCAGGTTGAAAACCTGCCCCACGTTCTAATCTCGCAGATGAAATAGCCGCTTGAGTGCGTCGATCAAACTGTGCGGCGTGCCGGACTTCGCTTCGTGGCGCAGGGCTTCGAGCGGCGGGTGCAACAGTTTGTTGACGATGCGTTCCATGCCGCGTTCGACGACTTCCAAGTCGGCCGGCGACAGGTGCGACAGCTTGGAACGCAGTCGCGCGAGTTCGTCGCGGCTGACGTCGTGCCATTGCTCGCGCAGGCGTTTGACGATCGGGCCGGTCGCCATGTGGTAGACGTCCTGCATGAACCGTTCAGCCTCTTCGTCAACGATCAGTTGAGCCTTTTCGATCTCGCGGTAGCGTGATTTGCGGTTTTGCTCGCAAGTTGCTTCGAGCGCGTCGATGTCGTAGAGAAAGACGTTGTCATCAAGATCGGCGATGGCCGGAGCGAAGTCGCGCGGAGCACCGAGATCGAGAATGAACACCGGCTTCTCGCCCGAACGGCGACGCGCCTCGCGGAAGCGATTCACATCAACGATTGGTTCGTTCGCGCCTGTCGTGCTAACGATCATGTCAGCGCGAGCAAGTTCTTCGTCGAGAGCGTCCCAGGAACGTGACCGAGCTCCGACAGCGGCGAATTGTGCGGCGAGCTTCTCCGCATTCTTGAGGCTGCGATTCACGACAGTGACCTGCCGGACCCCTTCTTCGCAGAGATAACGCAGTGTTTCCTCGGCCATCTCGCCGGCTCCAAGGATTAGCACGCGTTTGTCGTCGAAGCGGTCGAAGATGCCGCGTCCGAAGTCACAGACCGCGACGCTGGCGATCGAGACACGCCCCTCGGCCAGCCGAGTTTCCGACCGCACGCGAGCCGACACGCGGATTGCACCTTGAAACATCGCGTGTGTCAGCGGGCCGCAAGCGTTGTGGTCCTGTGCGGCTCGGTAGGCTTCTTTGACTTGATTCACGATCTGCGGTTCACCGAGCACCATGCTATCGAGGCTCGACGCAACGCGAAACAAATGTCGCACCGCGTCCGGCCCGGTCTCGGCCAGCAGTTCGTCGGAGAACTCTTCCAGCGGAAGGCGATGAAACTCGGAGACGAACTCCGCGATTTGCTTACGAGTCGGCGCGGCATCGGGCGACTCCTGAGCCGAATAGACCTCGACCCGATTGCAGGTCGAGAGCACGACGAATTCGGACGAACGGAAGCGGCTGGCGAGCTCGCGATAGGCTGCTTCGAGTTTGTCTCCCGCGAACGCGAGCCGCTCGCGAATCGACAGATTGGCCGATTGATGATTGCAGTAGACGACCTGAAGGTTCATGTGCGGACCTCCGCGGACACGAAGTCATCTGGAGGCAAGTGCAAAGTGCAGAGTGCAGAGTGCAGAGTGCAAAAGGGCGACGCGGACGCAAATTTGTGCAGCTCACTTTTCACTTTGCACTCTGCACTCTGCACTTTGCAGTGCTTCTCCCACCACGATGTCTTCGCCCCGCTATGAAACGACGTCAACGACAGCACCTGCAATCCAATCAAGATCGCCAGCAAGAATCCGCCGGCCCACAGTGTCAGTGCCGCGACTTGCTTGCCGGTCGAGCGGCGTGTCGTCACCAACCACACGAACAGCGTCATCATCGCCACCCACACCACGCCGTTGCCGAGCACGATCGGGTCGGAGAAGGACAACGCCGCCCCAGCTTTCTGCAACTTCCAGCCCAGTCCAACTCCGCTGCCGAGGCCCAACGTCAGCACCGGCACGCTGACGACCACGGCCCACCAGTTCCAGCGGGCCAGCCGGGCCAGACTCGGCAACAGGACTCCTGGCTGTGAGGCGTGATGCTGCTTCAATCGCCGGTGCTGGATGACGTACATCAGACTCAGCAGGACTCCGCCGACGACTCCGGCAATGCCGACCACCAGCAGCGAGGCGTGCAACATCACCAGTCCGCGATTGCCGGCGATCAATGGATTTGGCTGCTTGCTGACGAGATACGACGCGCCCACGAACAGCAACACGACCGGCAGCAGAAACAGCCCGACTGCCAACTCGCGATCCGCCCACGTCAGGAACAGGTACAACAGCACGACAATCCAGGCGAGCACCAGCAGCCAGTCGTGCGGGGAACTCAGCAGCGGCGGCAGATTCTCCTGCCGGCCACGGATCAACAAGTACCCGGTCTGAGCCGCAAACCCGGCGAGGCCAAATGCCAGCCCGATCCAGCGAGCCACTGGCAATCGCTTCAACAAGCGCGCGGCATCCAATCCCAACGCCACCACATAGCTGGCGAGGAAACAGAAGACGCTCACTTTGGCGAAGAATTCGATCGGCATGACCGCAGGATATTGCGGGGGCGGCCTCACGTCACGGCTTCGCCAGTTCTTGCACCATCTTCACGATCTGGTCTTCGAGGCCCGCTTTCCACTTTGACGGCTGCATGTAGACGATCATTGACGTGTCCCCTTCATAACCTCCTTCGGTGAGGACTCGTTCGGAAGGGGTGTAGGCCATCACGTCATTGGCGTAGCCGGTGACCCAGGTCTGGCCTTGGCCGAGTTCGCGTTTCAGTCGCAGCGAGTAATCCACGACCACTTCACCGCCGAGCGCGACCCAAGTCACGTTGCCGAGCTTCCAGACCTGCACCGGATACGGATACGTCGGCGCGAGGGGCTTGCCGGCGTCGATGTCTTTGAGGAACAGTTTTGCTCGCGTGCGCTGGTAGCGATCGGCGGACTCGGCCGTCTTCAGCAGTTCGTCGCGCGGCGGGATCGTGTTGAACTCCAGCGGAATCTCGCGAAAGCGAGTTGTCACCGCGCCGCTGACGGGAGACATTTCGGTCACCAGAACTTTATCGACGGAGAGCGCGAGCATTCGGCCGTATTGCTCGGCGAGTTCCACTTTGCGGCGCGGCAGCGGGTTTTGATCGGCTCCGCAGCCGCTGAAGAACAGTGCGGTCGCGCCGGGATGCCGCTCCTCCAAATACAACTGCGCGAACCCGGCGTAGTCACCGCAAAACTGATAGAAGCCGAGCACCGTGTTGTGGCAGGCGTAGCCGAAGATCACGCCGCGCACTTGAGTCCCATCGGCGGACAGCACGCGCAGGACCGGGACTTCGTGGTCGATCGGGCCGGTGCCGATGGGAGGCCGGCGGTTCGACGCGAAGCCGCAGTTGCCGATGCCCGTCGCCAAGCGAGCGGGTTTGAGGTCAGCCATCGCGGTGTCGATCGCCTCGGTCACGCGGGCGTCGAGCCACTTCTGATTGGCCATGACCTGCTGCCAGTCTTCGTCTTTCATGTCGAGCATGTGCGTCAGCGTCTGATCGAGTGCCGGCCCGCAGTGTGTGTGCGAGCAACAGAACATGAGGTCGGCTCGCTCCAGCTTGTGCTTGGCCTTCGCGGCGGCGGAGACACGCTCGGCCATGACCTTCGGCACGCCGACCAAGTCGAGCGACACCATCACGACACGCTTGCCGCTGGCGTCCTGCAACGCGGCGGCGCGAGCGTACAAGTCGTGGACCTTGCCCTCAGACGCATGCGTCCGCCCGCCGTAGCCGCTCATCCACATCGGCTGTTCGGGAGTAATGACGACTCGCGCGAACCCGGCCTTCCAACCGGAGTCCTGAGCAACCGCCGTCGTTGCGAGAACGAGCAAGATCGAACAAATCAAACCGCATCGAAACATCGTAGAGTCTCCAAGAGAAAGGCACTGTCTTGTCCGGCTGATGGCTGTGAGCTGAAAGCTGATTGCCGTAATCCCAAATCCAAAAGGGATGTGATAACAGCCATCAGCTTTCAGCCAACAGCTTTCGGCCGGACAGGCGGGCAAGACTGAGGAAGTCGATTGGTAACTCGGTGCGGCCGGTCGTTGCCAAGTCGGCGAAGACGCTGCCGAGAACCGAGGTGAACTTGAATCCGTGGCCAGAGAAACCGCAACCGATCACGACGTTGGAAAATTCGGGATGCCGATCGACGACGAAGTGCCGGTCGGGGGTGACGGTGTAGAGGCACGTCGAATACCGCGCGGGTTGCGGGCGAACGTTGGGTAGGCAAGTTTTCAAAAAGTTGGCGATCGGCTTAACGTCGGAGTCGCGAAGTTGGCGATCCACGAGCAACGGATCGGCGACGAGTTCCCCGCCGGAGTGTTGAGCGACTTTGAGAACGTGCCCGTCGAGCGAGGGAAAGCCGTAAAACGTGGATGCCGTTTCGTGCGTAGCCCGGACGCCTACGTCCGGGCGCTCGGACGTAGGCGTCCGAGCTACGAAGTCAGGCGGCATCTCGAAATAAAACGTTGGCATCGACGCATCGAGGTTGTACGCCGGCGAAGTCGTCTCGAACCAAAAGATCGGCTTGCGAAGCACCTGCAACGGCAGCTTGAGATCGGCGAGCACCGACGCCGCCCACGAACCGGCGGTGATGACCAATGACGCAGCGACGAACTCGCGAGTCGCCGTGCGGACACGAACTTCGCGGCCGGTGCTCGACCACGAGACGACCGGTTCATCGAACAACAGCGTCGCACCGTGAGCGGCCGCGCGATCCAGATGCGTGCGCACGCAGTCTTCGACTTTCAAGAATCCGGCGTCCGGTTCAAAGACGGCATCAAACGCATCCGGGACGCGAAAGCCGGGCCAGCGCTGTGTTGCTGCGGAAGCAGACAAGTTTTCGATGGTCAGTCCATGCTGACTCGCGGAGAGTCGCGCGCCGGAGATCGCTTCGCTGTCGGGCAGACCGGCGAGCATCAGGCCGCACTTCCAGAACAATTGATACTGCGATTCGGCTTCGAGTTCGGCCCACAAGTCGTAGGCTCGCAGCAGCAGCGGGACGTAGTCGGGATGCTCGAAGTACGCCTTGCGGATGATCCGTGTTTCGCCGTGCGAGCTGCCTTGGTCGTGCGCCGGGCCGAAGCGGTCCAGGCCGAGCACTCGCAGACCGCGCCGCGCGAGATGGTACGCCGCTCCGCTGCCGAAGCCGCCGACTCCCAGTACGATCGCGTCGAACACTTCCGCCATGCGGCACCGTTTGTCAGTCTGCTGTTTTGTAAAAACGGTATAACGGCTGTCGGCTGTCGGCGATCAGCTGTCGGCCGGATGCCGATTGCTGACAGCCGATGGCCGTTATCCTTTTCTTTGCGAGCAGACTAAGGCTTCACGTTCAACACCGACAAGGCAACGACATGCACCAGGAATCGGACCTGTCACGAACACGATTGCTGGGCATCTGCGGAATCCTGTTGTCGGCGTCGTTGATCAACTACGCCTGCCGGATGCCGTTCGCGCAGAACTCGATCGAGATCAAGGCGGCGTTCGGAGCCGACGGTTACGGCAGCGTCGAAGGCTTGTTTGGTTTGGGCTTCGCATGCGGAGGGCTGCTGTTCGGCTTCTTGGCGGACTTCGTCAAAGTCCGTTGGCTGTATCCGGTGGTGATGCTGTCGTGGGCGTTGGCTGGAGCCTCTTCCGCGTGGGTCGAGACTGTGGCAGGCTTGGGCATCAGCCGTTTTGCATTGGGTCTGTTTGAAGCCGGGCATTGGCCCTGTGCGTTGCGGACAACTCAGCGAGTTTTCAAGCCGGCTCAGCGAACTTGGGGAAACAGTTTGTTGCAGAGCGGAACGGCGGTGGGGTCGATCCTCACTCCGTTCCTGATCTTGGGGGTGCATCGGTACGACCCGCTTCAGTGGCGGCTGTCGTTTGTGCTGACCGGAGTGCTCAGCTTGCCGTGGGTTATTGCCTGGCTGCTGACATTGCGAGACGCCGATCTTCAGCGTCCGGTGATTGCGACTGACGAAGCGGCGGCGGGAGTGGGAGAAGAGCGACAGCTTCGCGACCAAGTGTCGTGGTGGGACATCATGTCTTCGAAGCGTTGGTGGGTGTTGGTGGTGACGACGATCTCGATCAACACGACGTGGCAGTTCATCCGAGTCTGGCAGTCAGACACGCTGCGCGAAGAGAAGGGGTACGACAAGGAGTTCGTGCAGTATTTCACCGTGGTCTACAACGCGGCGACGTTGATCGGCAGCATCGGCGTGGGCTGGCTGGTGGGACGCTTGGCAACGCGCGGTTGGAACGTGCATCGCGCGCGAGTGGCGGTCTTCGCGGGCTGTTCGCTGCTGGTGGCGTTGCTGGTGCCGACCGCGTTCATGCCTGCGGGGTGGTTGTATCTGGGAAGCTGGCTGGTGATCGGCATCGGGGCGCTCGGTCTGTTTCCCGTTTACTACTCGTTCAATCAAGACCTGTCGGCGAAGTATCAAGGCCGAGTCAGCGGTCTGCTGAGTTTTTCGTCGTGGCTGGTGCAGTTCTTCGTGCATCCGGCGGTGGGGACAGCGTTCAAGACGCATCCGGAAGCTCGGCCGTGGCTGTTCGCGACGATCGGCGTGCTGCCGCTGGTGGCGCTCATCGGACTGGTGGCGTTCTGGGGACGGAAAGAAGAAGCATGAAGAAGCGCCGTCGAAAACGCCGCGACGTGGCTGTTGAAGCGTCGTATGTCTGCGACAACTGCGGCGAAGAAATTGTCATCCCGGTCGATCGCTCAGCGGGCGAGTCGCAGGAGTTCATCGAGGACTGCCCGGTCTGTTGTCATCCGCAGATGATTCGTGTCGAGGTCGACGAGAGCGGCGAGGCGCGCGCCTGGAGTGAAGGCGAAGCGAATTGAATCACTCGGCAGTCGATGAGGATTGTGACTGCGACTGCGATTGTGATTGTGACTGTGTCTGTGATTGCGATTGTTCGCTGACGTTGGCGATCGGTTGCGTGGCGAAGAAGCTGTCGAAGATCGCGGCGTCCACTTCGTTGATGCTGAGTTGGACGCGGTCGATGAATTCGTGCAGGCCGGAATGAATGATGTCGGCGGCTTGCGTGAACTCGAATTCGGAGCGCAGCCGGCCCAACAGTTTTTCGGCCCGGAGTTGAAACGTCCCTTCGGGCGAACCGGTGATGGCTCGCAGCGATTCTTCGGCACGGCTCAGGCAATAGCGGACGGAACGGGGGAAATCTTGGTCGAGCATCAAGAAACCGACGACGTGTTCCGGTGCGATGCGGCCACGGACTCGGCGATACATTTCCAGCGCGCTGGCGGACTTCAACAATGCGGCCCACTGGATCACGTCGAGCGGCGTTCCAACTTCGCTGGTCGTCGGCAGCAGGATGAAATACTTCACGTCGAGAATGCGTGAGGTCTTGTCGGCTCGTTCGAGGTTGCGGCCCATGCGACCGAAGTGCCACGCCTCGTTGCGTGACATCAGCGATTCCATGATGCCAACCAGCAGTTGGCTGTAGCGTTTGACCTCGCCGAGAAAATGGGTCGTGTTCTCCAGCGCGTTGGGGACATCGGCCCCGCGCACGAAGAGGTAGAACTTGTTGAGTTCCTCCCAGACTTCCGAGGGGAGGCTGCCGCGGATCGTGCGGGCGTTCTCGCGCGCCGAGTACAAACACGACACGATCGAGTTGGGGTTCTTGCGGTCGAACGTGAGGAACTGCCAGACGCTATCGCGAGTGGCTGGGCCGTGACGCTCGGAGAATGTTTTGTGATCGCCGGTCGTGGCGACGAGCGGTTCCCACTGCTGGCTGAGGCTGTCGCCGAGGTCCAGCGTCATGTGCATATTGACGTCCAGAAACCGCGCGACGTTCTCCGCCCGCTCGACATAGCGGCTTAACCAGAACACGGAATCCGCCACGCGGCTCAGCATCAAAGAAATCCTTGGTCATCACTAACCCGAAGCGTCAGCGAGGGCGAACGCTCACCCGACTGCCACCACGGCGACGCGTTGTGAAGCGTTCGCCCTCGCTGACGCTTCGGGTTACATGAGCACCGCATTCGGTTCATGCCAGCACCCAGGTGTCTTTGCTGCCGCCGCCCTGCGACGAGTTCACGATCAGCGAACCTTTCCTCAACGCGACGCGCGTCAGGCCGCCTGGCAGCACGAAGATGTCTTTGCCATAGAGCATGTATGGTCGCAGATCGACGTGCCGGCCTTCGAGGTGATCGTCCACGATGGTCGGCACGCGCGACAGCGCGAGCATCGGTTGAGCGATGTAGTTGCGCGGGTTGGCTCGGATTAAATCGGCGCACTTCGCGAGTTCCTCCGAGGTCGCTCGCGGGCCGATCACGATGCCGTAGCCGCCCGATTCGTTCGTTGGTTTGATGACTAGCTTCGAGAGGTTGTGCAGCACGTATTGCAGGTCTTCCGGTTCCGAGCAGATGCGTGTCGGCACGTTGTTGAGGATCGGGTCTTCGCCGAGATAGTACTTGATGATCCTCGGCACGTAGGCATAGATCGCCTTGTCGTCGGCGACGCCGGTGCCGGGAGCGTTCGCCAGCGTGACTCGCCCTTTGCGGTACACGTCCATCAAGCCGGGAACGCCGAGCGCGGAATCGGGACGAAAACATTTCGGATCGAGGAACGTGTCGTCGATGCGGCGATAGATCACATCGACGCGCTGTAAGCCGCGGGTCGTTCTCATGCAGACGTAGCCGTCGGAGACCACAAGATCCGAGCCTTCGACCAACTCCACGCCCATCTGCTGCGCGAGAAAACTGTGCTCGAAGTACGCCGAGTTGTAGATGCCCGGCGTGAGCACCACGACATTCGGGCTTTGCGTGTTCGGTGGGGCGACGTGTTGCAGCGTCTCAAGCAATCGTTCGGGATAGTCCTCGACCGGCTGAATGCGGAGGCCACCGAAAATTTGCGGAAACGTCCGCTTCATCACTTCGCGGTTCTCGATGACGTATGACACGCCGGACGGACAACGCAGGTTGTCTTCAAGCACGTAGAACTTGCCGTCGCCGTCGCGCACCAAATCGGTGCCGACCACATGGCACCACACTCCGCCGGGGGGCTTCAGGCCCACGCACTGCTTCAGATAGCACGAGGCCGAGAACACCAACTCGGCAGGCACGACGCCGTCTTTGAGAATGCGCTGCTCGTTGTAGACATCGTCGATGAACACGTTCAGCGCGAAGATGCGCTGCCGCAGTCCGCGCTGAATGATCTCGAACTCGGCCCCGTCCACGATGCGCGGCACAATGTCGAAGGGCCAGACTTTTTCGGTTCCCGCCTCGTGTCCGTAAACGGCGAACGTGATCCCCATGTTGAGCAGCGTCAGGTCCGCCGCCTTCTGCCGGCGCACGAGCTCGCCGTCCGATAACGCGCTCAGCCGGCTCGCCAGCACATCGGCTCGCGAACGCGGCGTGCCCGCCTCGTCAAACATCTCGTCGTAGAAACCGTCGGTTTGGTAATTGTCCAATCGCATGAGCGCACCTTGTCCGCGATTCGCGAAGAAAGCAACCGGCATACCGAAACAGAATCGCCGAGCCTGCTGAGCGTTCGTCTTCGTGAATCGCCCGAAAATTGCTTGGCAATCACCGCGACCACAGTCCAGTACGGTCTCGCTTGCCAGCGAATGAGGCACTGTGCGTCGAATTCTGTCGCAGGTTGACTCTCCGTGACGGTTTGGAAAACACCGGATTTCGCAGGGTTCTCCGGTGGCGACTGGCCGGATGCGCCCGGCACGCCAGTTGCCTTTCATCGCCGGTTGCGCCGCAACGTAGGTCAGCCTTTCCAGGCTGACCCGATCTGGAACCGACGCGGTTGAACCATTCGGGTCAGGCTGGAAAGCCTGACCTACGACATCAGGAACGCACCGCTATGACCAACACCCTCGCCAGCCATCCGACTTCGGACATTGCCCCGTTCAGCCCGGAGGAACTGCGTGAGACGCTCGCCGGGTCACGCAACCCGGAAGAGACGCTCGCCAAACTGGTGTTTGCCATTCAGCAGCGGCTGAAGACCGATGTCTGCTCGGTTTACTTGCTGGAGCAGAACCGATCGCATTTGGTTCTGGCCGCGACGGTCGGCTTACGAAGCGATTGCATCGGCCGAGTCCGCATGGCGTTGCACGAAGGACTCGCCGGCATGGTCGCCGAACAACTGCGGCCGATCGCGGTCGAGGACGCGATGCGGCATCCACGCTTCAAGTATTTCGCCGAGGCCGGTGAAGACGAATATCACTCGTATCTCGGCGTGCCGATTGTCGAGCGGGGGCTGTTGCAAGGGGTGCTCGTCGTGCAATCGGCCGAGGCTCGCAGCTTCACGCGCGAGGAAAGCGAACTGCTCGCCGCGACCGGTAAGCAATTGGCGAATCTCATCAGCGATTGCCGATCGCTCGACCAATTCATCGCGCCGGTGCAGAAGCGGTTGTGGGCGCTTGCGAGCAATCTGCGTTGGTGTTGGGACGCCGATACGACGGAAATCTTCCGCGATCTCGATCCCGTCCGCTGGCACGATTCCGGACACAATCCGATCACGCTGCTGTCCGAGTTCACCGTCGAAAACCTGGACCGGCTCGAAGATCGCGTGCGGCAACTCTCGCTGCAAAGCCGCATCGACCTCGCGTATCGCCGCTTGCAGGACTATCTCAATCCAAAGACCAGTTGGGGCGATCGGCACGTCGGCATCCTCCGCGCGAAGCCGGTCGCGTACTTCTCGGCCGAGTTCGGAATCCACGAGTCGCTGCCGATCTATTCTGGCGGACTCGGCGTGTTGTCTGGCGACCACATCAAGAGTGCGTCGGACTTGGACATCCCGTTAGTTGGCATCGGACTGTTCTACAACCAAGGCTACTTCCGGCAGTGGATCGACGCGCAAGGCTGGCAGCGCGAGGATTATCTCTACGTGAATCACAGCCGCCTGCCGTTGCGCCTGGCAACGGCGAACGGTGCTCCGATCGTGGTGGAACTGCCGACGCGCACCGGGATGATCTCTGCTCGTGTGTGGCAGTTGGCGGCGGGTCGCATCACGCTGTATCTGCTCGACTCCGACATCCCCGGCAACGCGCCGGAGGATCGGCAACTGACCGCTCGGCTGTACGGCGGCGACACGCGCGTCCGCATTCGCCAGGAGTTGCTTCTCGGCGTCGGCGGTGTGAAGGCGCTCAAGCAACTGGGCATCGCGCCGAGCGTGCTGCACCTCAACGAAGGACACAGCGCGTTCGCCGCGCTCGAATTGATGCGTCAGAAGATGCACGATGAAGGAATCGACCTCTGGGAATCCCAGCGCCGAGTCGCTCGGCAAATCTGCTTCACGACGCACACGCCGGTTCCGGCCGGCCACGACCGTTTCGAGTCGGGCCTCATCGAAGAACATCTCGGCCCGCTGCGCGAGCAGATGGGCATGGATCACGAACAACTCATGTCGTTCGGCCGAGTCGATCGCCACAACAGTGGCGAGCCGTTCTGCATGACGGTCCTCGCGTTAAAGATGTCCCGCCGAGCGAACGCCGTTTCGTCGCTACACGGCGAAGTCTCACGCAGCATGTGGACCTGCCTGTGGCCCGGTCGCGGCGAAGAAGAAATTCCGATCGGCCACATCACGAACGGAGTTCACACGCCGACCTGGCTCGCGCCGCAGATGCGCGATCTCTACAACCATTGCCTCGGCACCGAATGGCAGCAGCGCGCCGGCACGCCGGAGGCTTGGGAGAAAGTGGACGACATCGCCGACAGCCAGCTTTGGGAAACACACCTCGCCTGCAAGCAAGGTCTGTTCGACTTCGCCCGCCGCCGAGTCTCGTCGGAGGCCGAACACCGCGGCGAGGCTCCCGAAATCGTCTCGCAACTTCGCCGAGTGCTCAGCACCGACGCGCTGACCATCGGCTTCGCGCGCCGCTTCGCGACGTACAAACGGGCCGACTTAATGCTGCGCGACCTCGACCTGTTGGCGACGCTGGTGAACGACCCGCAGTTTCCGATCCAGTTTGTCTTCGCGGGCAAAGCCCATCCGCACGACCAGCCGGGTAAACGCATCCTGCAAGAGATCTTCAGAATCTCGCGCCTGCCGGAGTTCTTCGGCAAAGTGGTCTTCATCGAGGACTACGACATCAACGTCGGCCGGCATCTCGTGCAGGGCGTTGATGTGTGGCTGAACAATCCACGCAAGCCGCTCGAAGCCTCCGGCACCAGCGGCGAGAAAGTCGTGCTCAACGGCGTGTTGAATTGCTCGGTGCTCGACGGCTGGTGGGCCGAAGCCTACGACGGCCGCAACGGCTTCGCGATCGGCCAAGGTGAAACGCACTCCGACACCGGTCGCCACGACGGCCAAGATGCCGAGTCGTTCTACGAAGTCTTGCAGCGAGAAGTCATCCCGCTGTTCTATGACCGCGATAAAGACGGCCTGCCACGCGGCTGGATCACGCGCGTAAAGCGAGCAATTCGCGGACTCGGCTGGCGCTTCAGCGCGGATCGTATGGTCATGGACTACGTCCAGAAGTGCTACATCCCCGCCGCCGGTGGGCTTTCGAGCGACATGAGTCGGCTGTGAGTCACACTAACCCGACGCGCCAGCGAGGGCGAACGCTTCATCGACGATGTTCTTCATCGCCACGCTGTGAAGCACTCTCCCTCGCTGGCGCGTCGGGTTAGTGTCGGTCAAACACTCTCTTCACAGATCGCGGCCACATCGACAGACACGCCCACCGAATGTTGTTCGCCCCCCAGGATCACGCCCTTCAACGGGCTGACATCCTCGAAGTCGCGGCCCCAGCCGAGCACCAGATGTTTGTCCGACGGCTGCACGTTGTTGGTCGGATCGACATCCAGCCAACCGCTGTCCGGGCCATAGACCGAGACCCAGGCATGTGTCGCATCGGCTCCAATGAGGCGCGGCTTGCCGGGTTGTGGAGTCGTCCGCAAATACCCGCTGACGTAT
Source organism: Candidatus Kuenenia stuttgartensis (assembly GCA_945904015.1). Lineage (GTDB taxonomy): Bacteria > Planctomycetota > Planctomycetia > Planctomycetales > Planctomycetaceae > SXKJ01. Next base: position 17,917 of record CAMDPK010000023.1, read on the forward strand.
CGCGCGGCCAGACCCAGCGAACGCAGGCAGGCGATCTGCAAGTGAGAAAAATCTTGGCAGACGCCACGACGCTGCTGGAACACTTCACTGATCGGCGTCGCAACCGTGGTGGATTTCGGATCGTATTCAAAGTCGCGGTGAATCCGCTCGGTGAGTTCCAGTACCGCCTCGAACAGCGGCCGGCCCGGAGCGAACGAGGGACGTGCGTAGTTGGCCAAGTCGCCACTGAAGGGCACATGCCGTGACGGAAACGCGAATTGATACGCCTCCAAGCTGGCGGCATCGCGGCTGGTTCGCAGCCGATCGCGGACGGCCTCCCACCCGGGAGTCTGTTGGGGATCGACAGCCGCTCGCGGAGAGACCTCGACTTCGTGGCTGGCCGTGATGCACAGTTTGCGATGCGGTTCTTGCACCGAGAAAAACGTGAGCTGGTTGCCGAAGTAATCCGCGCGGGACGACAGCACCGCCGGCTGCGGCTGAATCAACAGGATCGTCTGCCGACAGTGTTGCTCGGCGGTCTCGCGCGGCGTCAGATGCGCCAGGTTCTGGCACAACGTCACCGACGCCGAATACTCATAAGTCGTGGTGTGATTGATTTGATAGAGCATGATTGTGTGAACGTAGCCGTCATCGCTCCGCGTGACGAGCCGAGCGTCTCAAGACGCCAGCTTCGGATTGAAGGTCGGTGAAGCGTTCGGCTCGTCACGCGGAGCGATGACGGCTACGTTGTCGTTCGTCATTCGTGATTCGTTCCTAAATGTCGCGAGGTTTGCAGATGGCTGAGATACGCCTGCGTCAGTGCGTCCGACAATGCCGGCAGGTTGGCGCTCAGGCGGTCGAGTAACTCTTGCAGAAGCGGTCGTTGACCGGACTCGTCAGGTTGAGCAAGTCGTTCGGCATCGGCCAGGCGAAGCTCGGTGAGTGACGAGAGCATCAGCCTTTGCTCAGGACTGCGGCGAGTCTGCACGCTCGTGTCGCGCGGCAGGAAGTCAACGTCGTCGGCGAGCGCCGCGAACTGAAAGACCAGCGAACGCGGATTGGTTTCGTCGGCCAGCAGCAAGTCCAAGACTGCGGCGGCTTGCACGCTTCCTTGATAGCGGCGGCGATAGGTCATCGAGCTGTCGGCCACTTGCAGCACCGCCTCCAGGAGTGGGCCTTCGGGATTGCTCACCGTGCTCAGCGTGCTGCGCAGCAACTTGATCGTGTGGGCTGCCCGCTCCAACTTGCGTCCCATGTCGAGGAATCGCCAGCCGGCGCTGCGTGTCATGCTCTCGACCGCCAGCCCGCCGAACGCGGCCAGCGTGATGACGACTCGGTCGAGCAAATCCAGCTCGTCGCTGAGCGTGCGATGGATGGTGCTGTCCGCCTCAGTAACCCGACGCGTCAGCGAGGGGTTTTCCGTCGCACTCCCTCGCTCACGCGTCGGGTTACTTTGAGCGAACCGCTGATCGCCGCGTAACGACGACAGATCACCCAGCACGCGCCACATGTCGTTCGAGATGCGATCGCGCACGGTTGCCGCAAGCTGCCACAGCATGTTGACCGTCGAGGCCAAGCTGCCGGCTCGTTGGGTCTCGTGGATCACCGCCGACAATTCGTCCTCCGGCGCGGGTAGATGCAGTTCGGCTCCATCACCGACGAAGCCGGGGAAGCAATCGCTCATGAACGTGACGGCTCGCAACAGCGTCGGCATTTCGAGAGCTTCCGCGAGGCCCGTCGTTTCCGTCAGTCGCACGAGCACGCCGCGCAGCAGCCGAGTCAGTCCCTCGGCCCGTTCGACGTAGCGACCGAGCCAATACAAGTTGTCGGCGACGCGGCTGGGCAGATCGCTGCCGCCGCGTGTGATCTCCAGCGGCGAGCCGCCGGGGCCGAGCAGCGTCAACTGATGCACCGGCCCGTCGGACAAGACCCAGGTGTCTTTGCTCCCGCCGCCGCGCTGCATCGAGACGACCATCGTGTCGGCCGAGGCGCTGACGCGAGTCAAACCGCCCGGCATCATTGCAAACGAATCCTCGTGCGCGGCGAGGTACGTCCGCAGCACCAAGTGCCGGGGTTGAAGCTGATCACCTACCAGAACCGGTGCGGTCGACAGCCGCAACCGATGCTCGCCGACGTAGTCTTGCGGCCGAGCTCGAATCTTCGCCGCGAGTTCTTCACGCTGCTCGCGAGTCAGTTCGTCGCCGAAGATCGGTTCCAGGCGAATGCTGGCCAGAGCCGGCTTGATCACCATGTCGCGCAGATGCGAGAGCACATGATCGAGCGAGCGCGGCTCACCACACCACCACGTCGGCACAGACGACAACTTCAATTCTTCGCCGAGCAAGAATTGGCACAACCCCGGCAGGAACGCCAACAGCGCGGGCGTTTCGAGCAAGCCCGTGCCCAGCGCATTCGCGACCGCGACGTTCCCCGCATGGACCGCTTGCACGAGTCCGGGCACTCCGAGAAACGAATCGGGCCGCAGTTCGAGCGGGTCGCAAAAGTCATCGTCGAGCCGCCGCAGAATCACATCCACCGGCTGCAACGCGCCGAGCACTTTCAAGTACACCCGATTGTCCCGCACCGTCAGGTCGCCACCTTCCACGAGCGTGTAGCCGAGATACCGCGCGAGATAAGCGTGCTCAAAGTACGTTTCGTTGTACGGGCCGGGGGTGAGCAACACGATGCGGGGATTGTCTCGATTGTGCGGCGCGATCGCTCGCAACGTGTCTTGCAGCGTGCGAAAGAACAACGCCAATCGTTGCACACGACAGTCGCGAAACGCATCGGGCAACACGCGCGACAGCACCAGCCGATTCTCCAGCGCGTAGCCCGCACCCGATGGCGACTGCGTGCGATCGCCGAGCACACAAAACGCTCCGTCCGCCGAACGGCCGATGTTCGCCGCGTACAAATGCAGTCGCCGATTGTTCGGCCAACGAATCCCATGACACGGCCGCAAGAAGGCCGGATTCGGGAAGACCACCTCCGGCGGCAAGTAGCCTTCGGACAGACATCGCTGCGGCCCATAAAGATCTTGTCCCAACGCTTCCAACAATCGGCCACGCTGGATGAGTCCCGCTTCGAGCGACTTCGCATCGCCCGACGAAATCAGCAGCGGAATCGGATCAAGCTGCCACGGCCGCTCCATCCCGCGGGGGTCGCCATACACGTTGTAAGTGACGCCGTTCTCGCGAATCAGATGCTGAGCCTCTTCCCAACGCCGAGTCAGTTCCGGCAGGCCGAGTTGATCGAGCGAATCGAGAAAGCCTTGCCAGTGCGGATGAACCTCGCCGTGCGGATCGAAGACCTCGTCAGTCGCACCGAGCGCCGGAACATACCCCAGCCAATTCGCCGTCGGAGGAAGACGCGAACTCTGACTCTGGCTTTGCATTGCCGACTGATTCCAATTCGCCGTCGTCACCAATTGTGCTCTCCGACTCGACGCTCGTCTGACTTGCCTGGCCGATTGCCGTCGGCCGATGGCCGTTAGCCGTGATACCGTTTTCGTGATTTCAAAAACGGTATCACGGCGTTCGGCCATCGGCTGACGGCGTTCGGCCGAAAGCCAGTCTAGGAGATTTCAATGGAGACGGAACAGCCGATGTCGCGGCGAAGACCGAGTCGGCCAACGACGCAGCGGCAACTTGCGGAATGGGCGGTTTGCGCAGGTCGAGCGTCAACGGAAACTCCGGATGAATCTCCAGCGGCGCGGCTTTCCAGGCGTTCGGCGTGTGGCCGAACGGGAAGAACCGCGAGTGTCGCCGCGTCTCCGCTTCGGCTCCGTTGATCGGAAATGTGTCATAACCGCGGCCACCGGGGTGTGAGACGTGATATTGGCAGCCGCCGATCGAGCGGCCGTTCCACGAGTCGTACACGTCGAAAATCAACGGCGTGTGAACGGGAATCGTCGGATGTAGACACGACGGCGGTTGCCAAGCTCGATAGCGCACACCGGCGACGAACTCGCCGATCGTCCCCGTCGAACGGAGCGGCACGCGCTGTCCGTTGCAGGTGACGATGTGCCGAGCATCTGTCAGCCCGCGCACTTTGACCTCGATCCGCTCGAGCGACGAATCGACGTACCGCGCTGTGCCACCGGGACCGGATTCTTCGCCGAGCACATGCCACGGTTCGATCGCCTGTCGCAGGACCAACTCCACGCCGTGATGAATCACGCTGCCGAGCAACGGACAACGAAACTCGATGTGCGCGTCGAACCACGCTCGGTCGAAGGGGAAGCCGGCATCGTCCAGTTCGTGCAGCAAGTCCGACAAATCTTGTTCGATGAAGTGCGGAAGCAGGAAGCGATCGTGCAACTCAGTTCCCCAACGAGCCAGCTTGTGCTTGTACGGCGTCTCCCAGAAGCGAGCGATCAACGCTCGCAGCAGCAGTTGTTGGACGAGACTCATCCGCGCGTGCGGCGGCATCTCGAATGCTCGGAGTTCGACCAGTCCGCGCCGGCCGTCGTCGCTGTCAGGCGTGTAGAGCTTGTCGATGCAGAACTCGGCCCGATGCGTGTTGCCGGTGACGTCGGTCAGCAGATGCCGGAAGACGCGATCGACCAGCCACGGCGGACAGCCACCGTCATCGGGAATCTGCTGGAACGCAATCTCCATTTCATAAAGGCTGTCGTTGCGAGCCTCGTCGATGCGCGGAGCCTGACTCGTCGGCCCGACGAACATGGACGAAAACAAATACGACAGCGACGGATGATTGTGCCAGCAGGCGATCAAACTGCGGAGCAAGTCCGGCCGCCGCAGAATCGGACTGTCCGCCGGCGTCGGCCCGCCGATGACGATGTGATTGCCGCCGCCCGTCCCGCAGTGCCGGCCATCGAGCATGAACTTCTCAGTGCTCAGCCGCGTCAGCCGCGCCTCTTCGTAAACCGTGTTCGTCAGCTCCACGAGTTCTTGCCAGTTGTGCGACGGCTGCGTGTTGACTTCGATCACGCCGGGATCGGGAGTAATCTGAAAATGTTTCAGTCGATGATCCGACGGCGGCTTGTAGCCCTCGAGGAGGACCGGCATCTTGAGTTCCGCCGCCGTCGCTTCGATGGCCGCGACCAGTTCAAGGTAATCCTCCAACGTCTCAGCCGGAGGTATGAAGACGTGCAACCGCCCCTCTCGCGGTTCAACGCACAATGCGGTGCGGACGAGAACGTGGGGCAGGTTTTCAACCTGCCCGTCCGATGGGCTCAATCGCTTCGAGACGGGCAGGTTGAAAACCTGCCCCACGATTCGCGGCAACGGCTCGCGCGGCGCGAACGTGCTTCTCTCAACGATCTGACGACGATCCTCCTTAGCCTCCCACGGCAGCGAATCGAGCGGCAGCCGATAGCCCATCGACGAATCGCCGGGGATCAAAAACAGATGCTCGTGACGCAAGGACCAATGACAGCTTTCCCAAGCCGTTTCCTCGTGCCGCAGCGGCAGCATGTAACCGACAACGTGCTTCAAGCCTTGTTCAAACACCTTTGATAATCGGCGACGCTCTTCCGGATCTTCGAGTTTGTTCTGCAACGGATCGACGTTGACCGGCAATTGCCGTTCTCGCCACAGGTGATACCAAGCGTCTTCGTAGCCGGGCAGACAGAACTCGCGATCGACTCCGAGCCGTTCGGCCAGCCGCGTGATGAAGCTGCGAGCCGACTCGGACGAGAATCCGTAATCCCGGTCCATGTCGGCGAAGAGTGATTGATCCTCCCACAGTGGCTCGCCATCAGGCCGCCAGTAGCAGCCGAACGCCCAACGCGGCAGTTGCTCGCCGGGATACCACTTGCCTTGTCCATGAAACAGCAGCGCGCCTTTTGCAAATTTGGTTTTCAGCCGCTGCAACAACTCGCCCGCCTGTTTGCGTTTGGTCGGGCCGAGCGCGGCCATGTTCCATTCGGGAGCGTCTCGCTCGTCGATCGACACGAACGTCGGTTCGCCCCCCATCGTCAGCCGCACGTCCAGCGTTTCGAGTTCCTCGTCGATGCGTCGCCCCAAGGCGTCGATCGACTCCCATTGCTCCTCCGAGTACGGCTTCGTCACGCGTGTGTGTTCGACGATGCGCGTGACCGACATCTCGAACGCGAACTCTTCGCGAACTTTCTCGCCGTTGCCCTTCGAGCTTTCTGGTGTAAACGCAAACGATCCGGTGACGGCCGCCGCCGAGGTCGGTTCCGCCGCGCACGCCAGCGGGATGTGTCCTTCGCTGGCCATCAGCCCAGAGGTCGGATCGAGTCCAATCCAACCGGCTCCCGGCAAGTACACCTCGGCCCAGGCATGCAGATCACAGAAGTCGGCGGTCGGTCCCGACGGCCCATCTAGCGCGGGCACGTCGGAAACCAACTGAATCAAGTAGCCGGAGACGAACCGCGCCGCGAGTCCGAGTTGTCGCAGCACCTGCACCATCAGCCAGGCCGAATCGCGACACGACCCGCAACCCAGCGTCAGCGTTTCTTCGGGAGTCTGCACTCCCGGCTCCATGCGGATGAGATATCGAATCTCGCTCTGCAACCGCTGATTGATCGTCACGAGAAAATCGTTGGTGAGACACCCGTCTCGACGCAGCGATTGCACCAACTCTGTGAGCTTCGGCCCGGCCGGCAGCGTTTCGAGATACGGCACCAATTCGCGAGCCAGCGCCGCGTCGTACACGAACGGGAACTTCTCGGCGCTCGGTTCGACGAAGAAGTCGAACGGATTGATCGCCGTCATCTCCACGACCAGATCGACTTCCACCTTCAGCGACCGCGCCTCCTGCTGAAACACCAGCCGCGCGAGATAATTGCTGTACGGGTCTTACTGCCAATTCAGAAAATTCTCGCTCGGTTCGACCCGCAGCGAGTAGCTGACGATCGGCGTGCGGCAATGTGGAGCCGGCCGCAACCGCACCACATGCGGCTGCAACGTGACCAACCGGTCGTAGCGATATTCGGTCTTATGATTCAGAGCCACTCGGATCGCCATGTCCCACCTTCGCGTTGTTGGAAGTCGTTTCAAACCGTAGCCACGTTCGCCAGAACGTGGGTGAACCAACGGCGACCCCACGTTCTGGCGAACGTGGCTACACGTTCTTCTTGGCACACCGAGTGCGCAGTTCTCGTTTCGTAGCACGGGAAGCGAATGCTGTTCCACTCAATCCCGGCCTCTCGACCGGGATTGGAATACAGCGGATCGGCTCAAATCACCACGGAGCCGGCTGCTTTCTCGCCGTTTCGGATGCTCCGCGACCGCGCAGCCCTGCGTAATCCGAATGCGACCTACGCGACGCTCATCCATTCGAGGAATCGTTTGGCGTAACGATCGAGATTCTCCTCGCTGCCGCCGCCTCGCAGCGGAGAACACATTTCGTAGGCGACTGCTCCTTGATAGCCGACGTCTCGCAGCGCGGCGAAGAACGAGCGGTAGTCGATGAAGCCTTCGCCCATCGGAACGGCGCGGATCGCATCCGGTTCCGAGACGTAATTGACGAGGTTCGGCACATAACTGAAACGTGGCCGGCGCACGTAATCGGCAACGGTCGTGTGGACGATTCGCGAACCGAGTCGCTTCACGGCCGCGACCAAGTCGGAGCCGTGCAGGGCAGGGGACCACGCATCGAACGCTGCCTGGCAATTCGGTTCATCCACGTCGTCGAGCAGATCAGCGAAGCTCTCGAAGTGCGCGGCGGTGTCGTGATGATTCTGCAACGCGAGCGTCACACCGAAGTCGGCGGCGCGGCGAGACGATTCCTTCAACGACTCAACGCACCAGTTCCAGGCTTGGTCGTAGCCGACGTTGGCTCGGCTGTAGCCGGTGAAGACGCGGACCAGCTTGCAGCCCAGCGTCGCGGCCAGCTTCGCCAACTGTGTGACATAGAGGATCTGCATCTCGCGCGTGGGGATGTCCGGCCGATCGCTGCCGATCGTGAAGTCGGTGTATCCCGCGAGACACGCGACCTTCAGGCCGAGTTCGTCGATGCGCCAGCGCAAGCGTTCGGTGGCGACGTTTTCAAAGTCGAGCACCGACAGATGCGGCCGCTTGGCCATGAGCATCACGCCCTCATAACCCAGCGACCACGCGCGAGTCAGGAAGTCATCGAGGCTCAACCGAGTTTGCCCCGGCCAGACGCCGGCGTAGCTGACGGAATGCAAAACCGTTTGAAACATAGTGGTCTCCTTCATGACTCTTCAGGCGAGCGGGGGGTGTTAACCTTCCGAGTCATTTTCCTCAGCCACGAAAGCTCGGAGGGTTAACACCCTCCGCTCGCCATGAGTTGAACCACTCAGCGCGGCCGCCGCCACTGTTCCCACTGGGACTGGCCTCGGCCAGCGGACTCGCCCGGCCACGAGTCGCGAGGCCATTGACCCTGTTGCCGATCGACCGTTTCGCCGGAGAAGTGAAACAGGTGATCGGCTGAAGTCCACTCGTCATTTTCAAACAGATCGTCGTCGGGCGACCAACCGAAAAGACGTCTGATCGCGCGGATCACCAGCAGCATCACGAACATGCCGATCGGCAAGAACAGTGCGCTGGCTCCCAGGAAGACCGGGTTCGAGAATAGCGGCTCGAAGCGAATCCAAATCCATTTCCAGCCGAGCAACGTGACCAAAGTGCCGAGGCTCAGGAACGGCCCGAAAGGAATCTCGCGATTCCAGGCAAACAGCCGCGTCGCCAGAATGAGCACGACCGAAAGGATCGCCGCGATGACGATCGCAACGACTGTCGGCTGCCAACCGAGAAAGGCTCCGACCATCGCCATCAAGACCACATCGCCGAACCCCATCGCCTCGCGTTTCAACGCCGCGTGGCCGACCAGACGAATCACCCAAATCACTCCGCCGCCGACCAGCCAACCGGCGAGGCTGACTGTCAGAGCATGCCAGCGTGGGAAGTGCAGAATCCAGTCGGGAACTGGTGACGTCGCGCCCCCCTTCGGCCACACGCCCGTGAAGGTGGCGACGAGCGAATTCCAATGGACTGGATCTTGAGTCCACACCGGCACCAGCCAGAAATTGCCGAACGCTGCCGCTCCGACCACAGCCAACACCATCGGCGGCAGCGTGACGGAATCGGGGATGATCATCAGCTCCCAGTCGATCAGCGACGCGACGAGCAACGCTTCGATCAGCACGAGGTGATAAACGACTCGCCAATTCACAGCCGCGATGCTCATCGGTCCGGCGAGGTCGGTGAACTTCAGCGAGCCGACCGAGACGCTCAGGCAACTGTCGCTGAGCGGCGCGAAACGGCTCTGCGGCACTTCCAGGAAATAGACCAGCACGAACAGCAACCCGTTGGCCAATTCGATCAGCGGATACTTGCCGGGAATGCCCCGCTTGCAAAAGCGGCACCGCCCACGCAGCCACAGCCAGCCGAGAATCGGCACATTGTCCTTCGCCGGAAGAGGTGTGCCACAGCGGTCGCAATAGGACGACAGCGGATTGGTCAGCGAACGCCAGGCACCGAAAACCGTCTCGTGCGGCGGGAAGCGATGCACGCACACGGTCAAAAAGCTGCCGAGTACCGCGCCGTACAGAAACATGAAGACGACCATGAAGGCCGGAGGCAGATCGTACGGAATCACGAAGAGCCTCCTCGAACCGTCGCTGGCAAGCCGCGCAACACGTCTTCAACCAGTTGCTCTGCCGACGATTTGTCGGCATCCAGTGTGATGGTCGCACACTCGCGATACAGCGGCTCGCGAATCAACAGCAGTCGCTCAATCTCCGCTCGGCCGCCACTGCTCGTGAGATTCGGTCGCCGCTGACCGGTCGTGGGATCGGACGCTAGGCGGCGTTCGATGGTGTCCGCCGACGCTTGCAGCCAAATCACGGGACCAGCCGACTTCATGTCTGCACGAGTCGCCTCGTTCAAAATCGCACCGCCTCCGGCCGCGAGAACCAACCGGTCACGTTTCAGCAATTCCGACAGCAGATCCCGTTCGAGTCGGCGAAACTCCGGCTCGCCATCGGTCGCAAAGATGTCATGGATCGAGCGGCCAGCGCGACGCTCCAACTCGACATCGGCGTCGAGCCACTCCCATCCCAGCCGCTGTGCCAACGGAGCCGCCAGCGTGCTCTTGCCGGTGCCGCGATACCCGATCAACGTGATGACCATGAACTCCTGCCTCACGGATTCAATCGGACGGGTGACAGCTCACGTCGCAGCGTTTCGCGCATGTGCTCGATGGGCGCGGGCTGGCAGGTGAAGAGTTCAAATTGCGCGGCGGCTTGGCGGATGAACATCTCCAAGCCGGAGATCGTGCGGCAGTCGCGCTGTTTGGCTTGTTTGATGAGCAGCGTGTTTTCCGGATTGTAGATCGTGTCGAAGACCAGCATCCCGTCGCGCAGCCAGTTGTCGGCGAACGGCGAGTCATCGACGTTCGGGTGCATTCCAACCGGCGTGCAGTTGATGAGCACGTCGGCGTACTGCGCTCCGCGGTTCTCCCAGAGCACATGTTGGCACCCCAGCTTCTCGGCGAGTTCCTTCGCTCGCGTGTGCGAGCGGCTGGCGATCATCAAAATGCCGCCGTTCTTGACCACGCCAGTACCAATCGCCTTTGCGACTCCGCCGGCACCCAGCATCATCACGCGCTTGCCGGCGAGGATGAAGTGGTTGTCGGGTTCGGACTCCAATCCAATCGCCAGCGTTTGCAGGGCGGCGAGGTAGTCGGTGTTCGTCGCGTGCCATTGGCCGCCGGCGTCCTTCCACAGCGTGTTCGCGGCTTCGATGGTTTGCACCGCTTCGTCGCTGAAATCGGCCTTACCGATGACGTCCTCTTTGTGCGGAATCGTGATGCTGTAGCCATTCACGTCGAGCCAATCGAAGTCGCGTAGCGTCGCAGTCAGCTTGTCCTTCGGCACCCGGAACGGAACGTAGACGGCGTTCATCCCCAAGTGCTGAAACGCCGCGTTGTGAATCAACGGACTGTAGGTGTGCGACAACGGATCGCCGAGCACTCCGAATACCTGCGTGTCGGCGTTGATCTGGTCGAAGCGGTAGAGACGCTGCATCTCATCGAACGACAATTGCCCCGGAGCCAACTCGCGGTCTTTGTTGAACGTCGCGTAGGTCAACGGCGAACCGTATTTTCCGCAGAGCACTCGGCTGGCCATGCCGAACTCGCCCATGCAGAAGCCGGCAGTCGGCACGCTACTGTGCTTGACCAGTTGCAGCATTCGAACCATGTCGCCGGGCGAGTTGGCCATCGTTGCCAACTTAATGATGTCTGGGTCGAGCTTCGTCATCCGAGCATGAATGTCGGCCAGGTCTTCTGGCGTCTCGCTGAAGTTGTGGTAGCTGATGATCCGCTTGGTCTTGCCGTACCGCCGAATCTGCATGGCGATGTCCCACTCCAGATCGACGAACTCGACCCCTTGCACGATTGCCTGTCGTAGCAACGTCTGGCGCTGCTCCTCGGTGTCTCGCCAGCGACCTTTGTCTTCGGCGCGGCGGATCGTGATGACCACCGGAGTCGGCCGGTCTTTCAGCAACCGTCCCAAATCGGGCAAGTGCGATAGATAATCCAAGCGGTACTCGACCAGCTCGGCCCCCTTCTGAGCGAGAGCTTGATGTTCCAGAGTCACCATCTTGTGACGCGTGCGGCCGATACTGACGCAGATCATGGGGAGGGATTGGGGGCTAGGGTTTGGGGAATTTTGCCAGAGGTCTTCGGGCGATGCCGCCGAAGTCTATTCGGCTCGATCAGGCTCGTCAGCCCAGCCGTCCGAACTGGCGTTCGAGTTCATTTTCCGTGAGCACCAATGCCGTCGGTCGGCCGTGCGGGCAGTGGTGGGCGTCGTCGATCAAATGGCGTTGGGCGAGCAGGCTGTCGATTTCCTCCGGCGAAAGCCGCTGTCCCGCTTTGATCGCGGCTTTGCAGGACATCATGTGCAGCAACGAATCGAGCAGATCGCGGCGATCGGGCGGCTTCTCTGGCTGATCGAGTTGCTCGGCGAGATCCCGGACCAACTGCGAGAGGTTGGCCTTCTTGAGCATTACCGGATAGCGATCGACCAGCACCGTCTGGCGACCGAACTCCTGAACGCCCAGGCCGAGCTGATTGAGCACGTCGGCATATTCAAGCAACAGCGCGGTTTCCTTCGGTGTGAGTTCGACCGTTTCGGGAACGAGCATCCGCTGCGATTCGACCGCGTTGTTGAGCACGCGCGGACGCAGGTACTCGTAGACGATCCGCTCGTGCAGCGCGTGCTGGTCGATGAGCGTCAGCCCCTCGTCCGTCTCGACGACGATGTAGGTGTCGCGAATCTGCATGGCCCGCAACTCGCCGTGGCTTGTGCTGTGGCTCACGCAGCTCGCGTGAGCCTCCGCCGCATCGCTGTTCGGCAACTCAGGCGGAGCAGAGGACATCGCGAACGACGCCAGGTCCGCCGCAGGTTCCGAGATTTGATTCGCCACGGCGGATGAAATTTCCGATTCATTCGAATCAGGCTGCGATTCAGTCGCGCCGAAACGCGGCAGCTCGGCCGGCGGTCGCGGCAGGTTGTTCCATAATGAATTGTTCGACGACGAAGCACTTGTGGCGGACGCATTCGGCGGCGACCACGATTGCAGCTCGACACCGCGCGGTCGCGGGCCGGCTCCGGCCGACGAGAAGCCGCCGCTCGACGGCAGGTGCATCGTCGATTCAAAATTCAAACTCAGAAATTTGGTCCGAAGCATCGACAGCAATTGGCGGAACAAGGCTTGGCCGTCGGCGAAGCGGACTTCGGATTTGGTCGGGTGGACGTTCACGTCCACGATCTCGGCGGGAACTTCCAAAAACAAGAATGAGATCGGCTGGCGGCCGATCATCAACAAGCCGCGATATGCTTCGGTCAGCGCGTGTTGCAGCGAGCGGTCTTGAATCCAGCGGCCGTTGAGAAACAAGTGCTGACTCTTGCGAGTGCTCTTGCTGACCGACGGGTGGCCGACGTAGCCCCACATCCGCACCCCCTGCGATTCCGATTCGACCGGGATCAGGTTGTCCGCCAGTTCGTTGCCAAACAACAAGCGGATGCGGTCGAGCAATTGTGGCGTGCCGGGCAACTCGAACACGACTTTGCCGTTGTGACGCAGCACGAGATGTAGCCGCGGCTGTGCGAGTGCGATGCGAGTGAAGTGCTCGGTGATGTGCGCAAACTCGGTGCCGATGGACTTCAGAAACTTGCGGCGGACGGGGGTGTTGGCGAAGAGTTGCCGGACCTCGATCTGCGTTCCGATCAGACAGCCGCACGGCTGCGGTAGTGCGATCTGGCCGCAGTCGGAGGCGATCTCAAATCCATTGGCCGCGTCGGGAGGGCGGCTGCGAATGCGGAGCCGGCTGACTTCGGCGATCGACGCCAGCGCTTCGCCGCGAAAGCCCATCGTCTGCACTCGGAAGAGGTCGTCGGCCGTGGCGATCTTGCTGGTTGCGTGAGCGGTCACGGCCAGCAGCAGGTCGTCGGGATGGATGCCCTCGCCGTCATCGACGATGCGAATCAGTTCCCCACCGCCGGCTTCGAGATCGACTTCGATCCGCGTCGCCAGCGCGTCGAGACTGTTTTCGAGCAGCTCTTTGACGACGTTGGCGGGACGCTCGATGACCTCGCCAGCGGCGATTTTGTTGACGACCGAAACGTCGAGTGGATAAATCCGTGACATCGCGCTGAGTGATTCCTTTCTGGCCTGGGGAAGTTATCGGATTGCGATCCGGGCGTCTCGCCTGAGCACAAATCACTCGGTCGGGTTGTCGCTCGCCTCCCTCTCCCTCTCCCTTTGGGAGAGAGTCGGGGTGAGGGAGCCGTCTGTGATTGAATCCCTCATCCGGCCTTCGGCCACTTTCTCCCAAAGGGAGAAGGGAAGATTCGGGGCCGCTTCCAAACCCCTCGCAAACTGGCATCGCGTGGTTCTCGCGACGTCTCCTAGAATTCCGCACCATGTTTGAGATGGAGCGAAAACCTTTGAATTTCATTGTCCGCGGCCGACGCGGTTTCACGCTGATCGAGCTGTTGGTGGTGATCGCCATCGTGGCGATTCTGGTCGCCCTGCTTTTGCCGGCGGTGCAACAGGCTCGCGAGCGGGCGCGGGTGGTGCAGTGCCAGAACAATCTCAAGCAGATCGGGCTGGCGTTGGCCAACTACGAGGGCCGGCACCACTGCTTTCCGCCGAGCTTCGTGCGGCAAGAGGACGGCAATCCGCCACCTCCGCCGGGAGGCTCGGCGTTGCAGTTCCGCGTGCATTGGAGCGGGTTCCACATGCTGCTGCCGGATCTGGGACAGCAGCCGTTGTACCGCCAGTACGACTTCCGCAAGATGTGGCTGTCGAGCCTGACGGATCTCAATGACCATTCGATGTGGCCGCTCAATGCGACCGTCATCTCGATGCTGATCTGTCCCAGCGCGTCGCATCCCATAACTTCGCTGGGCAGTCCCAGTTTGTGGATGCAGGGTGCTCCGACCGATTACTCGTTCAGCCACGGAAAGGACATCATTCGGGCGCTGCCCGGCCCGGAGGCGGCGTGTCCCGGCGGGCTGTTGCATTACTGGCAGCAGGCTCCGCACGAGACTCGCGGAGCGTTCGGCTACAACAGCACTTGCCGGCCGCAAGACATCAGCGATGGAACTTCATCGACATTCACACTGGGTGAGAAAGCCGGCGGCCGGCTGACCTACGGCGGTCCCAATTCCAGTTATTCGACGTTGCCGGTCGAATACCCCTGGGCGATGGCGGCGGTCGTATATCTTTCTCCGGCGGGACCGACCTGGGTGGTCGATGCGTTGGCCGTGACACGCGACATCCAACTTCCCGACTGCCCGGTCTCGGCCGCCGGGACCGGAGTGCCATTCCCGATGAATCCGCGTCCTCTGCAAATGGGGGTGACGACGAATGAACGGCAGTTGTACTCGTTCCAGTCGGATCACACCGGCGGAGCACAATTTCTCTTCGCGGACGGCAACGTGCGGTTCCTCAGCCAGAACATCGACCAAGGAATCTTCGAGTCGCTCTCGACCATTGATGGCCATGAACGAGTCGCATCGCAGCAGTAATGAGCGGTTGATTGAGAGTGCAAAGTGACGAGTGCAGTGTGCAAAGTGAAAAATATCGATCAAACTCACCTGCGGTCGTTGCGACTTTGCACTTTGCACTTTGCAATCTGCACTCGTCACTTTGCACTGTGTTGCGGCTTCGCAGCGCTACCCAGTGACTCGGTTGAGTTGCGGGAAAAGCCTGCCCAATGGCTGCTCTTCCTGCTGTTCTGCATGCTGTCTGGCTGCGGCCAAAAGGACGGCACGCTGGCCGAAGTCAGCGGCGACGTCACATTTTGCGGTCAACCAGCCGTGGCGGAGATTCTTTTTGAGCCACTGAACACGGCGGGAACATCGACCGGCCGAGCCTCAACGACGACGAGCGACGAATCGGGCCGCTTCCGATTGATGTTGGACGAATCGCGTTCCGGTGCCAAAATCGGCCGGCACCGAGTCGCCATCCGCGTACAACGACTCAGTCCGTCAAGCAAGGCTGCCGCAAACTCCGGCAACTCGCCGGACGGCGTGATCGGAGCACTCAAGGCGACGAAGCTCGTGCGCGAAGTTCAAGCCGGCGACAACCAATTCCATTTTCGGCTGACGCACTGAGACACAGTGCGAGGCAACCAGAAACGATCGGCGAAACACAATGAGGTCCATGATATTGATGGGACTGCTGATGCTCACCGCGTTTTCCGGCTGCGGTGGCGAGCGTCTCTCTCCAGCCGCGCTCGCGGCGCGGAAGGCGTTGCAGTTCGCTCGGCCACAAGAGGCGCTCGACAAGCTGACAGAAGGTGCGGGGGAGTCCACGCCGGTCGGACATTTTCTTCGAGCCTGCGCGCTTGAGCAACTGGAACGGCTCGATGCCGCGAAGGCGGAGATCAAACTGGCGCTCGATGCCGCACCAAACAATCCCAAGTACAAAGGCTATTCGCTACGGCTGAAGTTGTTCGAGGGTGACGAGGCGGCGATCACTCCTCTGCTGGAACTGTACGACCAGAACCCTTCGTCAGCGGCGGTCTCGCTGTATGCGATCTTCGCGTTCCAGGCCAAGCATGTGAAACAGCGTTCGGAAAGTAAGCTGCGAGCGGCTCGCGTGCAGTTGGACAAAGCTCAGGCCGCCTTGAAGACCGCGCTGTCGCTGTCTGGCGAGATCCCCGAACATCATCGCGAACTGCTCGGCATGGCGGTCTGGTTCGAGCAAGCGGACGATGCGGTCAAGCTGGTTGACGCACTGCTGCGCGAAGATCCGGACAACGCCGAGTTTCTGCGGGACCGCGTGAAGGTCTTGCTCATGGCCAAGAAGCCGACCGATACAATCTCGGCAGCCACCGCGTTGTACAAGCAGCAGGAGCGCACCGAGGCGGCCGCAGTCGAGTTCGCCGATACTTTGAATCGCCTGTCTCCCGGGCCGGTTGTCTTGAGGCAGTACGATTCGCTCCGCGAGACCTTTCCCACAAACACAGCTATCCTGTTGCGGCATTGCTGGTCGCTGGGCAAGGCGGGGCGTTCTGTCGAGGCGTGCGCCGAATTGGGGACCGCATTCGACCAGCAGAGCGACCCGCGCCGCCGCCGCACGTTGGCTCAATCGGCCGTCGCGATCCCGCTCGAAGCCGAGGATGCCGACACCGCCGCGCAGCAGTTGAAGCGGTTCCGCAAAGAGATCCGCGACGACCAGTTGATCGCCTTCTTCGAGGGACAGATCGCCGAACTCCGCAAGGACTACTCCGGTTCGGTCACGAAGATGCAGGACGTCGTCAACATTTACCGCACGGACAGCAATGCGTCGCCGGAACTGGCTCGCATCGCGCTGGCACACATCCAGAAAGTTCTCACCGAGCAACAGCTCGCGGAACAAATCCGCAACGCGGCCGAGCTGACTCTCCGCCGCGGCGGCATCAACCAATACGACGCCATCGACATTCGCAAAGAGGCTCAATCGCTGCTCAACCTGCTGGAAGTCCACGACCGCCCCAGCATCGAGAAGCCTAAGTCGGAAGGCCCGACCATTGTCATCCCAGATGAGACTCCGCCGAAGTGATCCAAGACTGCGTGAACCTCAAAACGTCACATCGACGCCAACATTCAGCGACTGAATCCAAAAATCGTTGTGATTCTCTTGGAAACCCGGACGTAGCGGTGTGGCCGCCGGATCTGCTGGCGGAAACAAGTTCGGATTCACGGTGAAGTCGATCTGATTGTCGGCTCGTGCACCCTTCGTCAAATAGATCAACGAGTAGCCAAGTCGCAGATTCATGTTCGAGCGAAACTTCCACACCAAGTTGGCACCCGCTTCGGGCAGCACTGCAAAATCGTTACTGCTATGTTCGCCGATGTTGCTGCTCAACGCATAAACGCCACCGTTGGCCACCACTGGCGGAGGTGAACCGGCCACTGTCGTCGTGGTCTTTCCACGAATATCGACCGTGCGGTGCATGTTACCCACGGCCACTTTCGTCAGCACGTTTAACGACAATCGGTCACTCCACAGGTAACTCGTTCGCAGGCCAAGATCGAGACCGTTGAATGAGTTCTTGGCGGAGAAACTATCTTGGCTGTCGATGCTCGCTCCCGGCATCGTCAACGAGTCGATGTGTTGCCGAATTCGCAGTCTGTCACTGAACGAGGCGAAGCGGTAGCCGAACATCGTGTCGAGCCGCAGTCCGGATTCTTGTTCCCAGATTTTCTCGGTTAGGTCGAGATTGAAGCTGTAGAAGTTGTCAACTTTCGACTCGACGTTGATCGTGCCGGTCGAGAGTCCCGGAAAGCCCACTAGCACCGAGGCGGCAGCGTCCGTCGTCGCATCAATGTAAGGCCGCGCCAGGATGAGATTGTGATCGGCCGAATCAAAAAAGAAGTTCGACGAGTTGCTCGACAGAAACATGAAACCGGCTTCGACACCGGTTCCGTACTCTTGATCGTAGATGAAACCAGCACCGAGACGAAAACCGGGCAGGAGTCCGCTGCTCTGAGTTCCACCAAGCAATGTCTCGGTTGACGGCTCACTCAGCAAACCCGCGACCAATTGACCGGTCCCGGCCGGATTGGTCGTCACCAATGGAACGAGATTCGTCCTCGCCGCCCAACCGAACAGAAACTCACCCGTCACCCAGGCGCTGTCATCCGCTGGGAAAAACGTCAGCAGGTCTCTCGGTGGAGCCGCGCCGTCTTGAGCGCGAACCGACCCAATCCCGGCCAACAACAGCCCCAGAAGACACAGGATTCGTTTTGTCATATCGTCGCTCCATCGAATTCGCGGGTCCGTGAATTCGTTCCCGCCGCAGTCATCCTTGACCGCGATCAACTGATCGTTTTGCTGGCCGAGACAAGGGTACCGTTGATCAAGCCATCGAACGGAGTCACCTCGACCGTAATGATACTTCCTACGGCCTCGGTACTGATCGTTCTCAAGTCGAGCGTGTTGGTCAGGCTGGTGGTGGCCGATGTCGTCTTCACGACTGTCGATCCCACTTTCCAGACGTAGGTCAGTTTGACTGGCTGGCCATTGACGTCCGCGGCTGTGGCTGTGGCCGTCAACACCGAATTGACACGGGGGTTGTTGGGCGACAGCGCAACCGTGGCCGTCGGTGCAGAATTGCTACTGGCGAGAACTCGCGTCGCGATGGCTTTCGTTCCATCCACGGTGCCGTCGTTCGGCGTGACTTCGACCGTAATGTTGTCGCCCGCGACTTCGATACCGATCGTTCTCAAGTCGAGCGTGTTGGTCCGGCTGGTGGTGGCCGATGTCGTCTTCACGACTGTTGATCCCACTTTCCAGACGTAGGTCAGTTTGACCGGCTGGCCATCGACGTCCGCGGCCGTGGCCTTGGCCGTCAGCACCGAATTGACGAAGGGGCTTTCGGGCGACAACGCGACCGTGACCGTCGGTGCAGAATTGACGAGAACTCGCGTCGCAGTGACTTTCGCTCCATTCACGGTGCCGTCGTTCGGCGTGACTTCGACCGTAACGTTGTTTCCCGGTACCTCAGTACCGATTGTGCTCAGGTCGAGCGTGTCGGTCAGAGTGGTGGTGGCCGGAGTCGTCTTCACGACCTTCGATCCCACTTTCCAGACGTAGGTCAGCTTCACGGTCTGGCCATTGACGTCCGCAGTCGTGGCCGTGGCGGTCAGCACCGAATTGACGGTGGGACTGTCGGGCGTCAACGCGACCGTGGCCGTCGGTGCGGAATTGCTGGCCACGAGAGTTCGCGTCGCGGTGACTTTCGTTCCATCCACGAATCCGTCGTTCGGCGTGACTTCGACGGTGATGACGTTTCCGACAGCCTCGGTGCTGATCGTGGTCAAGTCGAGCGTGTCGGTCGTGAGGGTGGGGTCCGATGCCGACTTCGATTGCGTCCTCACGACCGTCGATCCCACCTTCCAGACGTAGGTCAGACTGACCGGATCGCCGTCGCCGTCCACTGGCGTGGTCGCGGTCGCGGTGAGCGTCGAATTCACCACCGGCAGCGTGGGATTCAGGGCGACTGTTGTCGTGGGAGCGTCGTTGCCAACCGGAACGACATGCACTCGGAACGTCGTCGTCACGGATTCGCCAGCCAAGTCGGTCGCTCGGACAACAATCTCCGCTTGGCCGGATTGGCCAGCCATGGGCGTAACCTTCAATCGGTGGTTCTCGATCACGGCGGTGAACAGCGTCGTGTCGATGACCTCGACTGGCGAATCACCGGACATCAGCGAATAGCTGAGCACCTCGTTCCGACGAACGGTGTCGATGCCGAGAATTCGCAAGAAATTCTCGGGCGTCGCATCGGTCGGGAAAGTCTCGGTTGGGTCTGTCTCGTCCAAGTAATTTTCCAACGGCAAATCACCGAACGAGCTATTGGTGCTCGACCGATTGCTGGTGTCCGTGTCGGCTAAGTTGAGCAGCACGCTGTTAGTGACGGTCCCGTCTGCTGTCGGCGTCGAACCGGCGATTTTTCCGAAGACGGTGAAACCGCCGTTCTGAAAGTTGAGTCCGAGGGGGGATGTCCCACGGTTATCAGCCAGATTGAAGAAGAATTGGCTCGACGCGCTGTTCTGGTCGCCGCCGACTTTCGCCATCGCAATCGTGTTGGCGAAGTTCGACCGAGTCGTTGCATTGAACTCGTTTTGAATCGTGGGATCGGTGCTGACCGGCGAGAACATGTCCGTGGCGTCGTCAAAAGAGAATCCGCCTCCCTGCAGCACGAAGTCATCGATCAATCGATGGAAGATTGTGTCGTTGTATCGCCCCGAATTGGCATACTCGTAAAAGTTCGCCACGGTGATTGGCGCTTCTTCGTCGAACAGCTCGACGTTGATGTTGCCAGCGACGACGCCAACAGACGTCCGAAACTGCACTTCGCTGTTTTCAAAGTCTTGGTCGGTGAAGATTCCCGCCAGGTCCACGGTTTTCGGAGTCTGTGATGCGGTCGTGAACGAAACGTCCAAGCTCACCGCTCCCAACACGGTGGGAATTTCGTTGCCGTTCCGGCCACTGCCTGCCGCTTCAAGTGGCAACGTCGCAGTCGTGGACGTGTTCAAGAATTGACGCAACGACAGAACCGCCGGCTTCAGTCCCCCCAGAGCGATGTCCTTGGTGACAGTGTCAAATTCATCATCGACCTCGACAGCAACGGGCACTGCCGAACCGGTCAATTGAGCCCCCGGATCGGCGGTCAGTGTGTAGGTTCCTGCCGGGACACGAAAGAAAGAAAACTTGCCATTGGCATCGGTCGTCACTGTCTCGTTGAAGGCGGTGCCGCCGACGTTCGACAACGTCATGACGATGCCGCGGGCGGCCACCTCGCCCGTGTCTTTTAGGGTATTGCTGTTCGCGTCAATAAAGGTCACACCGCTGACGATCGCGTTTCCCGCCAGTAATGCTCGGCCTTCCAACCTCTCGGCACTTGCGGCTGGCGCGCGCCGTGACAACGGTCGGCGACGGTGCCGAATTCCCTTCTTGCAAGTTCCCAGCCAATCGCTCAATCGCCAAGTCATCGAAGGCATCTGCCATCTCCATTCCGCGCCCGCAAGTTTGAATGATTCCTGTTGCACGTCCGCAGCACTCTGAACGGCAAAATCTGCCGCACCAGAATCCGACTTTGACGAATACGAAAACAATACCGGCGCTGGAGAGACTATCGTCAACGGCATCTTCCGTAATTCACACAAAGATTGCCGAGACCGAATTGTTGAGCGGCACAGTTTCGCAATTCGGCGAGCAACAGGACGAGCGGAGCCGCAACCAAAGGCGAGCGGGGGACGTGAGTCCCCCGAGGTCACGCATCGTGTCGTCGACTCACCGAACCACTCGGGGGATTGACATCCCCCGCTCGCCGGGTAGCGGAACCGCTTAGATCTGCCCCGTGAGGTAGTAGTACTCCAGCAACTCTGCGAGTGTGCGCGGGACTTCGCGCGGCGGCAGGTCGCGCTGGCCGGTGCCCGGTTGGATCGGGACCGTCGGGTCGAGGAAGACTTTCAGCGAGATCGACGTCGTGTTGCCGGCCAGGTCACGGATGTTGAAAGTGATCTCCAGATATTGCTTGCCGCTGGCGTCGGTTTTGATCGTGAGGCTCTTCAAATCTTTGAACTCGCGGCGGAAGTGCATCTCGCCGAAGCTGTCGTCGAACACGGTGCCACGGATCACGATGCCGAATTGCAGCCCCAGCGGATTCACGCGCAGATCGCTCTTCGGATCGAGTGTGAACGTCGGAGCTTTCGTGTCGCCGTAGACGAAGAAGGTCCGCGTCTGGCCGTCGATGGGGCGAGTCACCAAGTTCCAGCCTTCACGGATCGGCGTGGTCGTCTTCTCGGTGATGTGGTCGCCGCGAGCGTTCTCGTAGCTCAGTGTGTAGCTGTTCGGCTCGTTCGTGTACTTGTCGCTGTGCAGTTCCAGGTCCGGCAGATAGGTCGCTCGTGAACCAACGAGTCCGTTGATGCCCGCGACGACCACCGCATCGGCCGGAGCGACGACTCCGCCCGGAGCGATGCCGAACTCGGCCCACAACTGCGAATTGGTCTTGCCGACGATCTCCGGCGGCAGCCACGTCAGCGTCTCCGTCGCGGTCGTCGGGAACGGTACGTAATCGGCCGCTTGCTTGAAGTAGTAAACCTGATGGTCGTTGAACCGCACCGTTCCCAGACGCACGATGTCGGGACTGAAGTAGGTTTCCAAGTCGCGATTCTTCAGGCTGATTTCGCCGTTCAAGTAAATCTCGAATTGCTGACGACCGTTGAGCTGCTGTGCGGTCAACGGCAGGAACTGCGGATCGCCGACGATGTCCACCGTGCGGATCGTGTCCTCGGTGCTGCTGATCTCGATGCCACGCACGGTGCGGAAGACGCCGTCACGGATGACAGTCGCGCGGTTGACAGGCACGTCGATGCCGACTTCCCAGCCTTCGGCGTGGACGTTTTCGTAAGTCATGTTGTTGGTGACGTTGTTGCGGTCGAAGGCCGTGCCCCACACGCCCCAGCCGTTCATCTGGCCCAGGACCGTGGCGTTGCGGATCGTCGTGCGGCCGGTATACGGGTTGAAGAAGCCCTGACCGCCGGTGTTCCAGGTCGTCGTGTTGTCGATGAACGACTGCCCGTCGTTCATGTGCGTCAGATGGAACCAGGTTTCCAGACCCGTCCCCGATGCAAACGCGATGTTGCCGTCGACTCTCTTCAGCGGGACGGTGCCGACCGGGACGGTCTTGCGACCGGCGGCGAGGCTGGGATCGACGAGGTTGGCCGCGTCGAATTCCGCTTCGCTGCTGGCCGTGAAGAAGATGATGCCGGCCTCGGCGTTGCTGGCGGCGATGTTGTCGACCAACTCGACGCCTGGACCCTGCAGCCAGAAGCCGTGGCCGCCGTGGCCGAAGTCGAAGATGTCTTGCCGATCTTCGAGTCCGTCACCAGAGCCTTCGCTGCGAATCGACAGATTGCGGACCATCGAACCAATCTCGTTGCCGATCTCGGTGACGAAGCTTGCCCCCTGCACGTTGAACGCGACGTTGTCGAGCATGTTCACATTGCTGTCGTGATTGACCATGCCCCAGCCCGGACTATCGACGACCGCGCTGCCGCTGATGTGAGCCGGCGTCTTCGTGCCATCGACTCCGGTGCGGTGGAAGTGGACCGCGTACCTGCCGCGCGGATTCAGTCCGGTTGTTGCCAGCAGTTTGCCGTCTTCGCCGAAGACCGGATCGTTGATCGGATTCCGCTTGTCGGTGCGACCCAGACCGTAAAAGCCGACGTTTTCGACATGCACGTTGTTGCTGTGCATGAACATCACATGCCCGCGTCGCTGCGTGATCGCGGGGTTCTGCGACATGATGACGACGTTGCGGTTCATGTCGGCGATATAAACCTTTAGGCCGAAGCCTTCCGGCGGTGTGTGATTGAACTTCAACCCTTGAGTGCCGGCGACATCGTCGTCCGCGTCGACCGTGATCGTATTGCCGTTGATCGCGACCAGCTTGAGTTCTTCGTCCTGCTTGGCCTCGATATCGGTGGTCGTGCCGGTCAGGACCAACCGGTCGCCGACACGCCAATTCGTCGGGACACTGTCGAGCGTCAATTGCGTCGCTCCCTTGCGCACGCCATTCAGCGACACGAAGGGCGTGACCGTCTCGCCGTGCATCTCGACCGCACCGTGCGAGATCACGCCGCGGCTGAGTTGCAGCGGATCCCAGGTCTGGTCGATGTCTTGGCCACTGTCGGCGATGACGATGCGCGCCGCCACGCCGCTGGCGATCGGATTCGCCGTCGTGCCGATGTGCAGAGTGCCGGCCGCATCGACGACGACTGTCTCGACCAGCATCTGCGTGTCGATGTCTGTCTCAAATTCGAGCGTGCCGTCGATGCGAACCCACTTCATGGCGTTGTTCTGCACCGCGTCGAACGTGACCGTGTGCCCAGCGGAAACCAGCACTTGAGCCGCCCCGCTCGGAATGAGTCCATTCTGCCAAGTCGTCGAATCGTTCCAATCGCCGCTGGCGATGGTGACAAACGTCGCCGCCTCGCGCGGCACGAGCGCGAACAGCGCGAGATGCTCGCTGCGTTTCGCGGGATCGTCCTGATGCGGACCCGTCGTCGGCGCGGGAGACGGCGTGTCGTGGTCATGCCCGTCAGCGTGGCCTTCCGGAGAGAACATGCCGGCATCCAACCCCGCGATCTGCGCATTGACGTGCTCCGGCATCGCCAGCATTTGCTCGCGAGACAACGCCGCCTGAGCCTCATCGCTCATCTGCCGGAATTCCCAGCCGCTGTTGAACATCGCCATCTGATCGGTGGTCAGATTCGTCACCTGCTCGGCGTTGAGCAAGTGGAAATACCACGCATTGTCGATCGCCTGAATCTGCTCGACAGTCAGTTGATCGCGCTGCGTCGAAATCAACAGGTCGATCGCGACAATGGCCGTGTTGATCGCCTGTATTTGTTCGGCGGTCAGTCCAGCTCGCACGTCTTCGGGAATCTGTCCGAAATACCAGCCATTCGGAATCGACGCGATCTGAGTCGTCAGCAGGTCGTCGATTTGATCGACGTGCAGATGATCGAAGTCCCAATACTCGACGTCGTGGATTTGATCGACCGACAGCCAGCCGATTTGCGGATCGGTCAGCTTGTCGAGTCCCACGACCTCGATGTTCAACGCCTGAATCTGCGGCGCAGTCAGTACCGCGCGGGCGTCGACCGGCATCTGGCCGAACCACCAACCGTTGTCGATGGCCGCAAGTTGCTCGGCGGTCAGGTGTGGAGCCTGTGTCGGCGTCATCTGATCGAAGTCGTGGAACTTGACCTCGTGAATTTGGTCCGGCGTCAGCGCATTGACCTGCGGGCGCGTTAGCCCGTCGAGTCCAATGTCTTCGATATCGAGCGACCGCACTTGAACCGCCGTCAACGCCGCGCGGGCCGCCGCCGGGATTTGCCCGAACCACCAACTGTTGTCGATGCTGGCAAGTTGCTCGGCCGTCAGCCACGGAGTCTGCGTCGCGCTGAGATACCGGAAGTCGTCGTAATCCAGCGACTGTACTTGAGCTTTCGTCAGCATCCCGCGCTGCGCGACCGTCAGATTGCCCAAGCCGACTTCGTGGACGTTCAACGCCTGCACTTGCACGCTGGTCAACGCCGCGCGAGCCGCCGCCGGGATTTGCCCGAACCACCAGCCGTTGTCGATGCTGGCAATCTGACCGACCGTCAGCAACGGAATCTGTGACGCGGTCAGATATTTGAAATCGTCGTAGCTCAGCCGCTGCACTTGAGCGGTCGTGAGCTGCTTCACCTGGGCCGCCGTCAACAGGTTCAACCCGACAACATCGACTCGCAAAGCCTGCACCTGCGCCGGCTTCAAGGCCGCACGAGCCTCGGCCGAGATCCGGCCGAACCACCACTCGTTGTCGATGGACCCGATCTGAGCCGCCGTCAGGCTGACGATCTGCGCCGGGCCGAGAGATGGGAACTGCCACATGGACAAGGACTGAATCTGCGGCACGCTGAGTTGCGAAATCTGCTTCGCAGTCAGCCCGCTGAGACCGATTTCGCCGACCCTCAACGCCTGCACCTGCGTCGCAGTCAGAGCGGCTCGCGTCGCGGCCGGGATTCGCTCGAACCACCACTGGCCGGGGATGCTCGCGAGTTGGTCCGAAGACAGCGAGACGATCTGCGCCGGAGTTAGGTCCGGGAAGTCCCAATAATTCAGCGCCTGAATTTGGACGACCGACAAAAACGTCGTTTGTGGATCGGTCAGCCAGTCGATGCCGGTCGAGCCGACCATCAACGCCTTGACCTGCCCTGCCGTCAGCGCGGCTCGCGCCTCATTCGACATTTGCTCAAACGACCAGCTTCCCGACGTGCCCGCGATCTGCTGAGCGGTCAAGAAGGGGACTTGAGCCGGTGTGAGGTCATCGAACTGCCACGGCTGCATCGCGCGAATCTGTCCGACAGTCAGGCTTCCAACTTGCTGAGTTGCCAGAGCCGCCGAATTCGCCACCGCACCCACAAAAGCCGTCCATTGCGCTGCCGTCAGCGACTTCGCCTGCGACGGCATGAGCTGCGCGATGTCTTTCGGCTTGAGCGACTGAATCTGTGCGACCGTCAACGCCTCGATCTGTTTGTCGGTCAGCAGGCTCAATCCAACGTCCGCGACCTTCAGCAACCGAATCTGATCGGCCGTCAGCGATTCTCGGCTGGCCGCCGGCATCGTGCGGAGCAACTTGTCGTTCGTGATCGTTTTGACTTGAGTCGCCGTCAGCGACGGAATCTGACTCGGTCGCAGCAACGGGAAGTCGGCAACCTTCAGCGATTGAATCTGCGCGACGGTCAGCGCTTCGATCTGTCCCGGCGTCAGTCCAAGCAGTCCGGTCTTGCCGACGCTGATCTGTCGAACTTGATCCGGCGACAACGCCGAGCGAGCCTCGGCCGTCATCGCGTTCAGTTGCTTGCTGGTCGTGATGCTTTGAATCTGCGTGGCGGTCAGGAATTGCACTTCGATTGGTTGCAGCGTCTTGAACTGATCGACCTTCAACGCTTGCACGCGAGTCTGCATCGCGGCCAACTCTGCCGGAGTCAGCGTGACCGCGCTCATCACCGTGCGGACTTCGAGCACCTCCAAAGACCAAGATTGGTCTTGTCGGCAACGACGTCGAGCCTGCCGATTGCGAATTCTCTTGATCCAGTTCAACGGCAACCACGAGCGTTTGGCGAACAGCATGGTGTCAGACTCCAGCCCTAAGAAGTGATGAAAGCGAGGGCGGCTGAAAATTCGGTGTTGTCGGCGAGTGCCTTCTCAACAGATAAGTCACCGATCAACGAAGTGCGACGCGCATGAGCCGCGAGTTCACAATCCTCGCGGAAACCCGCACGAAAACGGGGTTCGGACGAGACTCGACCCTGTCTGTTGTGCAGATTGCGTTCGGCGGCTTCGTGCAATGTGCGAAGGACCGAGCAGTCGGATACTCTGCCGCCGCTGAAGAAGAAGAAGTAGATCGGACGCCTACGTCCGATCAATCGACCGGACGTAGGCGTCCGGTCTACGAAACGCATCGTGAGAGACAACTTCATGAGTGGTCGAACCGGCAATCCAGAGCGGCCTGCAACGATCGGCTTGATCGGGTTGGGCCTGATCGGGTCGGCGGTGGCGGAACGATTGCTCGCGGCCGGACACACGGTGATCGGTTTCGACGTGTCTGAGGAAGCTCGGCTCAAACTGAGTCAACAGGGCGGAGTGCGCACGGCGACGCCAGCGGAAGTCGCGGAGGAAGCGGACATCGTGTGGCTCGCGCTGCCGAACGACACGATCTCGCTCGAAGTGCTGCGCGACATCGACGGCAGTTTACGTGCCGGGCACATCATCGCCGACTTGGGGACCGGTGATCCGCGCACGGCAGAATCGCTCGCGGAGCAGCTTGATGATCGCGGTGTGAAGTTTTTGGACGCGACGATCTCAGGCAGTAGTGCTCAGGTGCGGCGCGGCGATGTGCTGGTGATGGTCGGCGGCGACGAGTCCGCGTTCGGTGTCTGCCAGCGTTTATTCGAGACGTTCGCCTGGCAAGTCCGTCTCATCGGGCCGAGCGGTCGTGGAGCCTGGATGAAGTTGGTGACGAATCTCGTGCTCGGCTTGAATCGCGCGGCACTGGCCGAGGGACTTGCCTTTGCGGAATCGCTTGGACTCGATCCCGCGACGGCGTTGAGTGTGCTCCGCGACAGCATGGCGTACTCGCGGATCATGGACACGAAAGGTCCGAAGATGGTCGCTCGCGACTTCACGCCAGAGGCTCGGCTATCGCAGCATCTCAAAGACGTCCGCCTGATCCGCGAAGCCGCGGAGCGAGTCGGACAGCCATTGCCGCTGACCGACGAGCATCAACGTCTGCTGGAACTGGCCGAATCGCTCGGACTCGGCAGTCTCGACAACAGCGCGATCCTCGAAGTGCTGCGAGGTTCGGATCGGCCACCAAAGTAACCCGAAGCGTCAGCGAGGGCGGGCGCTCCGAGCGACCATGATCGAAGTCTGTTGAAGCGTTCGCCCACGCTCACGCTTCGGGTTACTTTTTTTACGTTTCCTCGCCGAAGTGCAACCGCACGCGCAGGCAATCGAGGACCGGACGGATCAACTCATACGACGCCTCGCCGTTGAGTTCGTCGAACACGGGTCGCATGCGATCGAAACCGTGCTTCCGAACGGCGGCTTCGATGCGCGGGATCAAATCGGCGGGCACCCACGGCGATGGGTCCGTGACGCCGTCGTGACGGATGAACTCGGAGAGGTATCCGGCCACCGTCGAAGTCGCACGGGACATGAAATTCGCAACCTCGGCGACGGACTTCCCTTCGCGGAACAGGCGGAACGCGGCCAGAGCCGAGACATTCGGGCCGGTGTCCTCGGGTTCGGCGTAATCGGTGGTCGTTCTGGCTTGCGGGTCGGGCGCGACCGTGTCGGTTGCGACGCCCTGCTGCTGGCAGTAATTCGCGATGAACGCGATGAACTCCTGGCCAAAGTCGGCGAGCTTCTTTTCGCCGACCCCTTTGACCGAATGAAATCCGGCAATCGTGGTCGGCCGGCGCCGAGCCATGTCGCGCAGCGTCGTGTCCGAGAAGACGATGTATGCCGGGACGCTCATCGCGCCCGCTTTGTCCCGTCGAAGATCGCGCAGCGAGTCGAACAACCCGCGGTCCACGCCGTCCCACGAATCGGCGATGACGGTCGCTTTCCGCTTCTCTTTGGTCGGAGCGGCGGGGCGGAGCAGCTTCGGTATCGTTTCGCCGCGCAGCAGCTTCCAGCCGTTGTCGGTGATCTTGAGGAGGCTGTACTCCCCTTCTTTCTTCAAGAAGTCCTGGCCGACGAGTTGCTCGACCCAATCGCGGATCGTCTTCTGAGCGACATCCGCGAGCAGTCCGTAGGTGCTCAACTGGTCGTGGCCGTTTTGAAGGACACGCTGCTCCTTCGAGCCTTTCAGAACCATCGTGGTGTAGTCGCTTCCGAACCGCTGCTCTTGCCGGAAGACGCTCGACAAGATTTTCTGGCCGATGACAAGCGAGTCCTCGACCAAATCCAACTGGCCGAGACAGACGTCGCAGGCTCCGCACGATTCCGCTTGCTCGGCCGGCAGTTCTTGGCCGAAGTAGTTGACCAGCGACTTGTGCCGACACGTTGCTCCGGTGGCGAAACGCGTCATCGCTTCGAGCGACTGCAACGCCGCCTCGCGCGCCGGGCCTGGCGAAGACTCTTCGACCATCTTTTTCCAGCGGACCATCTCGCTGCCGGAATACAGCAGGCAGCATTCCGCTTCGAGACCGTCGCGGCCGGAGCGTCCGCTTTCCTGCTGGTAGTTTTCCAGAGCCTTCGGCATCCCGTAGTGAATCACGAACCGCACGTTCGACTTGTCGATCCCCATGCCGAAGGCGACCGTCGCCACGATGATGTCGCAGCTCTCCTGGATGAAGGCGTCTTGATTCCGACGTCGATCGTCGTCCGGCATGCCGGCGTGATACGGCAGCGTTTTGCAGTCCTGCCCGTTGAGTTCCAAGCTGAGCGAATCGACGTCATTCCGCGTCGTGCAGTAGATGATTCCCGACTCTCCCTTGTGCCGACCGAGGATTTCGCGGACTTGGCCGAGTCCGCTCTTGCGGCGTTCGACCTTGTAAATCAGGTTCGGCCGATCGAACGAACCGACGAGAATGTCCGGCTGCCGCAGTCGCAGTGACTTGACGATGTCCTCGCGCACTCGCTCGGTGGCAGTCGCCGTGTAGGCGTGCAAGCCGACCGTCGGAAAGTTCTCACGCAGCAGGTTGAGCTGCCGGTACTCTGGCCGGAAATCGTGCCCCCATTCGCTGACGCAATGCGCTTCGTCGATCGCGAACGTCGAGACGTTGAGGTCTTTGAGGAACTCGATCATCCGATCTTGGACGAGCTTCTCCGGCGAGACGTACAGCAGCTTGACTCGGCCGCTACGCAGGTCGTCAACAACTCGCGAGCGTTCTGCTCCCGACTGCGTGCTGTTGACGAACGCCGCCGGAATGCCGTTCGACACCAGCGCATCGACCTGATCCTTCATCAGCGAGATCAACGGCGAGACCACGACCGCCAGACCTTCTCGGCACATCGCCGGAGCCTGATAACAGAGCGACTTGCCGCCGCCAGTCGGCAACACAACCACGGAGTCACGCCCGTCGAGCACGCTGCGCATCGCTTCCTCTTGCAACGGGCGAAACCCGTCGTAGCCCCAATAGCGTTGCAGCACATCCAACAGCATGTTCGTCCTCAAGTTGCCGTGATCGCGATGTGCTGTGCCTGTTGCGGGTCGGTCGTCGGAAAGTCGTCGCGGAAGTGGACGCCTCGACTTTCGGTGCGAGCGGCGGCGGCGGTCGCCATCAGGCGAGCGATCAGCAACAAGTTTTGAAGTTCCCAACCTTTGAGCTGCGTGAACTCGCGAACCGAAACGTACCGGTTCCAAAAGTCGATTTGCGTCAGAGCCTCTTTCAACCCGGACGCATCGCGAGTGATCCCAACGTGCCGCCCCATCAGACTCTGCAACGAGTTCGTCAGGTCGGTGAGGTTGAGGTCGTGATCCTCCTTCGTGTCCTGAGGTCCATCCGCTCGGATCGGAAACGCGGCGAAGCTATCGGGCTGAGCGAGTGCCAGTTCCGAAACTCCGCGTCCGCAGCGCAGGCCATAAACCAATCCTTCGAGCAGGCTGTTCGAGGCCAGTCGATTCGCTCCGTGCAACCCGGACGAGGTTACTTCGCCAGCCGCCCACAATCCGGGAAGCGTCGTGCGGCCATCGAGATCAACCGTCAGACCGCCAATCATGTAGTGTGCTCCCGGCCGCACCGGAATCTGATCGGCGGTAATGTCGAGTCCGAACTCGGCACACACCCGGCCGATGTGCGGGAAGCGTTCCCGAATCAGCGGCTTCGGCAAGTGCGTCAGGTCGAGATACACGCACGAGTGCTTCGTCTTCTCCATCTGCCGAGTGATCGCCAAACTAACCTCGTCGCGCGGGGCCAGCTCCAGCGAGGAGTGATAGTCCCCCATGAAACGATGGCCGACGCAATCTCGCAGATACGCTCCTTCGCCGCGCACCGCCTCGCTGATGAGATGCCGCGAGCTGCCGGCGATGTACAGCACCGTCGGATGAAACTGCATGAACTCCATATCGCGCAGTTCGGCCCCCGCTCGAAAGCCGAGCGCGTGACCGTCGGCCGTCGCGATGTCCGGATTGGTCGTTTCGCGATACAGCCGCCCTGCCCCGCCCGTGCAGAGAATCGTCTGCTTGGCCCACACCAGCGTCTTGCCGTGCTGAGCATTCCAGACGATCGCTCCGCGACAAACGCCCTCGTGCGTCAGCAAGTCGAGCGTCGCAGTCTGTTCCCAAACCTGGGCGTGCTCCGCCGAGCGGACGCGCGCGATCATCGCCCGCATCACTTCCTTGCCGGTCGCGTCGCCAAGTGCGTGAGCGACTCGGCGATGACTGTGTCCACCCTCTTGAGTGAGCGCGATCTCGCCGTCTTGCTTCAGATCGAAATGCGCTCCGAACGTGACCAGCTCACGAATCCGTTCCGGAGCCTCATGCACGACCATGTTCACAACCGCCTCGTCGCACAGCCCTTTGCCGGCGGACATCGTGTCGGACGCATGATTGGCGATGTCGTCCAGCGGATCGAGCACCCCCGCGATGCCCCCCTGAGCGTACGCGCTGTTCGACTGATTGAGCGCGTCCTTTGTGACTACCACGGTCGTCAGCTGCGGGTCGACCGCCAGCGCCGCGCGGATGCCGGCGATCCCACCGCCGATCACCAGCACGTCGGCGAACACATGCGGCACTCGCTTCGGATCAAACCGAACCAGGTAGCGGCGCTTCAGAGGCAATTGCAGTCGAGTCACAGATGTTACTTTCACTTGCGATTCCGTCTCGTAGGGTGGGACAAGCGGCGCTTCGCCGCGCCGGCCCTCCATCCGAAGAACAACACCGTTAATGACAGTGAGATTGGTGGGCCGGCGCTCGAAGCGAGCTTGTCCCACCCTACAGAGTCGTGTTTGGACGGTTTAATTTGAGAATCCAACTTTTACGACCTTTCCACCCGCGTCACCCGCCCCGGGGCCGAGTTCGATCACCCAGTCGGCGGCGCGAATGAACTCCGGCCGATGCTCGATTGCGATCAGCGAGTGGCCGACCTCGATCAAGCGCCGGAAGCACTCTAACAAAACCGCGATGTCGCGCGCATGCAGGCCGATGCACGGTTCGTCCATCAGAAACAGCGTCCGTTTTCGCGAGCGGCTCACCAGCAGCGTCGCCAGTTTCAGGCGTTGGCACTCGCCACGCGACAGCGTGCTCGCCGATTGGCCGAGCGGCAGATAACCCAGCCCGACATCCTTCAGCGACTTCAGCCGCCGTTGCAGTTGCGGCTGACCTCGAAAGAACGTGAACGCTTCGTCGGCCGACAGGTTGAGCACTTCCGCGATCGACAGGCCGCGCAGCTTCGCGTCGAGGATCTCTCGCTGAAACCGCGAGCCGTGACATTCCGGGCACACGACTGTCAGGTTCGCGAGGAATTGCATGTCGATCTCGACCGCGCCGAGTCCCCGGCAACGCGGACAGCGTCCCCCTTCGCTGGCATTGAAACTGAAATGCCGCGCCGTGAAGTTCTTGACCTTCGCCTCGGTCGTCTGCGCGAACAGCCCCCGAAGCTCGCCGAGCAAAGACAGCATCGTCGCCGCACTCGCACGAGCCGACCGCCGAATTGGCGACGAATCGAGAAACACAACCTCGTCGATCTGTTCCGCGCCGGACAGCGCAGCGAACTCACCGACCGGATCAGCCTCGCAAGTAGTACCGAAACGCTGACACAGCGCCGGATACAGCGTGTGCTGGATCAGCGAACTCTTCCCACTGCCGCTGACGCCGGTAACGGCACACAATCGGTTGAGCGGAAACGCCACGTCAACGTGATCGAAGTTGTGCAACGTGACACCTTCAAGCGCGAGAACGTAGCCGTCTCGCTCCGCGAGACGAGCCGAACGATCACACGACTCTGTTTGCCGAGCGTCGCACGAGCCGCTCTGCACGATCGGCTCGTCTCGTGGAGCGAGACGGCTACGTTGGCTCACAACGCTTCCACCTTCGCGACCGGCACCGGGGCCGATTTCGACAACTTCATCAGCCGCCTCGACGAACGTCTGCGAATGCTCGACGAGAATCACCGTGTTTCCGGCTTGTTGCAGTCGCCGAATCGCCGTCAGCACTTTTTCGGCATCGAGCGGATGCAATCCGCCCGACGGCTCATCGAGCACGTACAGCGCATTGTCGAGCCGAGTCGCCAGCACGCCCGCCAATCGCGCCCGCTGCCGCTCGCCCCGCGACAGACTTCGCGGCGAACGGCTCAAGGCCAGATGCCCCAAGCCGAGATCCAGCAGCATCCGCAGCCGCGCCGACAATTCGCCGAGCAGGTTGGAGACAAGCACTCGTGCGTTGGGTTCCGTCGCAAGGGCCAGCTCATCCAGGAGCGTCGCGAGTTCCGTGAGCCGCAGTTCACGCAGCATTGCAATCGTAGGATGGGCACTCCTGCCCGTCTCTTCGCTGCGACGGGCAGGAGTGCCCATCCTACTTCCGAACAATTGCACACTTCGCCCCGCAACCGCTAATCGCGATCCGCTGCATTCGGAGCAGTCCGTCATCGTTGTGCGTCTGACCGTTGCAGAAGCCGCGATCCGCCCCAAACCGCTGCACCGCGGACACGCACCTAGCGAACTCTCGAAGTTGAACAAGTCCGGTTCGAGCGGCGGCTGCTCACGGCCGCACTCGCCACAAATCAACCGTCGCGAATGGCGCGTCAGCCGCCATTTGCGGCCCTCCCATTCCAGAGTCTGCTTGTCCTGACCATCGGATTCTCCGAGCACTACGCAGCGGCCATCGCCGTGCGAGTACGCTTGCTCAATGCTTTCCAACACGCGAGCGACCTCGGTGCGACCCGCGACCAGCCGATCGACAACGACAAGCATTTGAGATTTGATCCGCCGCGACGGATGAGATTTCAACTCCGGCAACTCAATCGTCCGTACGAACCCAAGCTGCCGCCAATTTGCGATCGCGTCGTCGCTCTTCTCCGACGGAAACGCCACGACGAATTTCATTCCGTCCGGCAATGATTGAAGCTCGCGGCAAACTTCGTCAGCCGTGTGAACGACCAGCGGCGTCTCACATTGCGGACAGAACGCTCGCCCCAACCGAGCGAACAGCATCCGCAGCAAATCATCGGTCTCGGTGATCGTGCCCAGCGTCGCACGCTGATCGAATGAAGCCTCGGCGTGAAACGCGATCGCGGGCGGAAGATTTTCCAGAGCATCCGCGTCCGGTCGCTCGATCCGCTCCAAAAACTGCCGAGCCGACGGGGCGAAGGTCTCGATGTACCGCCGCTGTCCCTCGGCCACGAGCGTGTCGAACGCGAGGCTGCTCTTGCCGGCTCCACTGACCCCGGTGATCGCAATCAGGCTGCCGATCGGCAGACGCAGATCGATCCCCTTCAGGTTGTGAACGCGAACGCCTCGCAATTCGATGTGCGACATGAGCACAGGATACCGGCAACAGTCTTCACGTCTGAAGGCTGAGGCGGGGATGTCTTCTCGTCGATTGCAGATAGAATGCCGACGTTTGATTCTCGCGACGCGCGAGTTCTTGCTCTGTCGGAGACGTCGATGATGAAGCGATCACGAATCATCCTGGCGGCGTTGGCCGCAGTGCTTCTCGCGGGAATCAGCGGCCCCTTGCTCGCCGGAATGCCGGCCTTGTTGCCGTCCGGTTGGACGGCGGAGCATCCGGTGGAGTACGCGAATGGCGAAACGACGTCGCCGGTCGTCGGCTGGCAAGTGCAGGCGTTGTCGTTCTTCCTCGCGTGTCTATTCGTCGGAGCGTTCGGGGTGCAATGGTTGTGGAATCATGCTCGGCGTGATTTCCCGGTGTTGCCGCAGATCAATTATCGCCGGTCGTTGAGCTTGGTCGTGCTGTGGGGACTGCTGTTTGTCGTCGTGCTGACGATGATCTCCGGCGCTCGCGAGTTGATGACTCCCGGAGCCTGGCGCAAACAAGGCTGGACGTATCAGCTCGAAAAGTCGGCAGCGATGGCCGACACGGCACCGGCCGCCAATCGTGAAACTCGCCGTGGAGGTCTCGAACAACTGCGAACCGCGCTGTGGCAGCACGCGGCCACGCACGGCGGAAAATTCCCGGCTCGCGATCAAGCCGGTCTCGATGCGCGGCTGTGGGACGTTCCTGGCAATCCCGGTTTGCAGTTCTTCTTGGTGCCCGACCATTCGGCCGACGAGACTGGCCGGTTGCTAGTCTTCGAGCCGCAGATCGACGGCGACGACCGGCTCGTGCTGCTGACCAACGGGCTGATTGGTTCGATGCGCACTGAGGAGATTCGGCTCGCGGCCAAGCCTCGCGAACAGCTTGTCGAAGCGAACTCGGCGGAGGACACGCCATGAATGAGCAGACGATGTTTCGTTGGCTTTTGGCATTCGTCGCGTCGGTGGTGCTGTCACTAATTTGCGTCGCTGTGTTCGGCGACCTGGGCGCGCAATTCCTCTTCGGTTGGCTGACCTTTCCGATCGCGGTTCTGCCACGCATCACGGTGGATTGGCCGAGCATGATCGCCGGGACGATCGCGTTTATGACATTCGCGTTTGGTGTGCAGTACACCGGTCGCTGGGCCGCGTCGTGGCTGCCGGAAAACTTGATCGCCTCGCGAACGTGGCAGCTTCGCCAAACCGGGTTGGTCGTGATTTCGGTCACGCTGCTCTTCAGCCTCGGCACCGCACTGGTCGGCGCATTCCATCAAGTCATCTGGCTGTCCGCGAGTCGCTCCGCGCCAAGTTTGGATGTGTCCATCGACTCTCCGCCGCGAGGCCTTATTGCGAGCGCGCGGCAAAGTGCTCAACAGTCGGAGTTGCGAAACCAAATGAGGCAAAACTTCGGAATTGGAATGCACAATTTCCACGGCAGTTTCAAGAATTTTCCGCCCAGCGGCAACATGAACACCGATGGCGAATTGCTGCATGGCTGGATGATGGCACTTGGTTGGTACATCGGGTTTGGTGCCCGCGAACTCGACTACG
Organism: Candidatus Kuenenia stuttgartensis; assembly: GCA_945904015.1. GTDB lineage: Bacteria > Planctomycetota > Planctomycetia > Planctomycetales > Planctomycetaceae > SXKJ01. The sequence goes on from CAMDPK010000023.1 coordinate 53,949, forward strand.
GCATCCCTTGGAACAAGCCGCCGAATGATCGGTTCTATCGTTGTCAGTTGCCGCTCTTCTTGAATCCCATGCAACCCGGAGCTGTCTTTGGTCGTGACGGTTTCGGTCTGACCCACTTCGCGGCCAACGTCCACGTCTTTCCGATTCGGCAAGTCGATCCCAAAGCCGAGGACTACCGACACAGCTACCTACGCCACAAAGGCGGGTTCAGCATGCATGACATCTCTGACGGGACGTCCAACACGCTGCTGATCGGCACGGCCGGGCGGAATCACAAGCCTTGGGGATATCCAGCCAACGTGCGCGATCCAGCCGAAGGGTTGAATCGCACTTCGACGGGTTTCGGAGGTCCGCCCGGACAACGGTCGGCTCACTTCGTGATGGCCGACGGTGCCGTGCGCGAGATCAGCGACAAGGCCGATCCGCGCATCCTCAGAGCACTCGCGACACCGAACGGCGGCGAGCCGCTAGTGCCTGACTAGAGCTTTTGGATCGGGGGTCGCTCTCTGACGACCGCAACTCACGCCGCGTCGTATTCCGAGATGCGGTTCGCCGGGGCGAACGGCAGCAGGATCGCGCCTTCTTCATGCAGAGCAAACCGCATGACGTAGGCCGACTCGTCCGTGTCGTCGTAGTGGCTGCGGAGCACCAGCACGGCTTTGAAGCCCATCTTCTTGAAGAAGAGCTGGGCGGAGAGGTTTGATTCCCGGACCTCCAGCACAATTTCCTGGCGGCGTTGCTGCGAGAGCTTGTCCACCAGCTTTTCGATCATTTGCGCCCCGATCGCCTGCCGGCGGAATTCGGGATCGACGGCGAAGTTCAGCACATGCAGCTTCGCTTTGTGCAGCTCATAGATCATGAAGCCGACGATGCGATGGTTGTATTCGGCGACCATGCCGATGCAATTTCGCTGTCGCAGGCAGCAGAGAAAATCTTCTTCGGTCCAGGCGAACTCGAAGCTTTGGCGCTCGATGTCGAGCACCTCCGGCATGTCGCGCCGAATCAACCAACGAATCTGGACCTTCAACGCTTGTTGCGGTGCATGAATCCAACTCACGATGGCCTCCTTGCCATGCGAATCGTTGTCCGAAACCCCCATCGAGCCAGGGGCGAGGCGGGGACAATATCAAAGGTTTGCGAAACGGGACAAGGGGGATCGACTGTGGATTTTGAGAATTCGCGAGGACCTCCAAAAATCTCGCTCGGCGCGTGTCTCCCGAATCGTTTGGCGTGAAAGCCCCGTACCGCATCAGATCCGCTTTTTTGGACTCCAAGTCGCGATTCTTTTCTTCATCGCCGAGCATTTTGAACGACTCCAGCGGCGGGGGTGGCGAGGTCGATCTCAGCGAGCATCGGAAAACCGTCCCCCCCAAATGCGTGGCGGAACTGCGATGAATCTGCCGCAGTGCTTTCATGGCTGTGGTTCTTATCTGATGTGATGCCCGTCGTGGGGCGTTCCGTAGGGTGTGGTCGAGTCATCGAGACCCACCATGAGCAGCCAACGAAGTGGTGGGTCTCGATG
>CAMDPK010000024.1 GCA_945904015.1 Candidatus Kuenenia stuttgartensis
GCACCAGCCCAACCGGCAGCCGATCGTGATTTCGCGCGGCGAGTTCGCCTGCCTCGATTACTTCCAGCATGAAGGGGAAGCGTTTGCGCTGTCAGCCGGCATCTTCGTCGATCGCGAATCGTTGCTGAGTCGCAAGAAAGCGACCGTCATCGTTCGACCGCAGCTCACGCTGAACGGGACGCCGGTCAGCTCGAAGCTGTTGGAGCAGGTCAAACTGCAAATCGTCTCGACCGATCACGACGGTGTCGCGTCCTCGACGGAGATTCCGAATTTCAAGCTGTTCGAGGACCGCGAATCGACGCACGAGTTTTCTGTCCCGCCGCGCACTCAGTCGCTGAGTTTCCAGTTGATTGGGCAGGTCAAAGTGCTCAGCACGAACGCGACGATCAACTTGGCCGCGAACGAATCGTTCACGTTCAACGAGATGGACCGGACGGACAAGATCGAAGATTTGCACTTGGTCCGCACGAGCGCCGGGTACTTCGTCGAACTGCTGGGCAAGACAGGCGAGCCCAAGACGTCGCGGCCGATGCTCGTCGTGTTGAAGCATCGGGATTTCCGCGATCCGGTGACTCTGTCGTTCAAGTCGGACAAGTCCGGTCGAGTGTCGCTCGGCCAACTTGAGGACATCGTGGCAATCACAGCGACCGGGCCGGAGGGAACTCAGCACGCTTGGCCGATTCGGCCGGACGAGCATGTCTATTCGCAATCGTTGCACGGCCGAGTCGGCGAAGTGCTGACGTTGCCGTACTTGCCAAAGCCCAACATAGAACGCATCGCCGGCGCGCTCAATCTCCGAAGCGATCTCTCGCTGCTCGAACTGCGCGGCGATTCGTTTCTCGCCGATCGCTTTGAGAACCTGTCGATCAAGAATGGACTCATCACGATCAGCGGGTTGAAGGAAGGGGACTACGACCTGTGGCTGAAGTCGCTGAACCGGCATGTCCGCATTCGGATCGCTCCCGGCGAAGCGAAGCACGGATATGTGCTCGGCAACGTGCGACAACTCGAAATGCGGCCACTCAAGGCATTGCAGATTGAGAGCATCAAGGCGGACGACAAAGCGCTGGTGATTCAGCTCAGCAACGTGAGTAAGTTTGCTCGCGTGCATCTGTTTGCAACACGGTTCGCTCCGGAGTTTCCGGCGGGGAATCATCTGGCTCGGATCACGCAGGCGGAGCCGTACTCGATTCGCACGTCGCCGGCCGAGTCGGTGTATCTGGCCGGGCGGAACATCGGCGACGAGTACCGATACATCATCGACCGCAAGTACGCAAAGAAGTTTCCGGGCAATACGCTTGAGCGGCCGTCGCTGCTGCTCAATCCGTGGGTGCTGCGTTCGACCGAGACCGGCGAGCAAGTCGCAGCCGGCGGTGACGATTTCGGAGCGAAAGGCGCACCGCCGTCCAGCGAGATGGCACGCGGGGAAGGTCAGGGTGCTGGCCGGAACGCGAAGCCCGGTGACTTCGCGAATCTCGACTTCCTGGCCGAAGCGTCGGCCGTGTTTGTGAACCTCGTGCCGGACAAGGATGGGAAGATTGTTTTGAAGCGCGAGTTGTTGGGCAGTCATCAACATCTGCACGTTGTCGCCTGCGATCCGCTCAGCACGACGTGGCGGAGCGTCGCGCTCGACGAGCCGCGCTCGACGTTCATCGACCTGCGGCTGGCGAACGGGCTGGATCCGAAGAAGCATTTCACGCAGCAGAAGCGAATCAGTCTGGTCGGGGCCGGGCAGCCGTTCACGTTGGCGGACATCGCCACGTCGAAGTTCGAGGCGTATGACAGTCTCGCGCGGGTTTATCTGCTGTTCACGACGCTGACGCATGATCCGAAGCTGGCCGAGTTCTCGTTCCTGCTCAACTGGCCGAAGCTCAAGCCAGAAGAGCAGCGGGAGAAATACTCGAAATATGCCTGCCATGAACTCAATGTGTTCCTGGCGAAGAAGGATCCGAAATTCTTCAACACGGTCGTGAAGCCGTACCTCGCGAACAAGAAAGACAAAACATTCCTCGACCGCTGGCTGCTGGACGACAAGGTTGATCCGTTCCTGCAACCGTGGTCTCACGGGCAACTCAACGTGGCCGAGCGAGTCTTCCTGGCCCAACACATCAATGGCGAAGGATCAAAGACCTCGCGGCACATCGACGAGCTGTTCAAGTTGCAGCCGCCGAACATCGACCGGTTCTTGTTGCTGTTCGACACGGCGGCCAAGGGGAGTTCGCTGGAGACCGGCGACGACCTCGGTTTGAAACGGAATCTCAGCGAGAGGCTGAAGGAATCGGAAGTGATGTTCGAGAGCCTTGCGGCGAGCGACAAGCCGGTGGATTCTGCCGCCGCTGGCGGCGCTGCTCCTGCGGCACCTCCGAAGAGCGGAGCACTTGGAGGATTTGGGATGATGGCGGGCGTACCAGCCGAAGCCAAGAAGTCGGGCAAGCAGCAACTTGAGCTTCGCGATAAGGCCAAGGAAGAAGCCGGTTCCGAACGATTGCGGCGGGGACTCGCCCGCGATGGCAAGCCGCAGGATGCAAAGGCAAAACGGTTGGGAGCCTTGGCAGAAAAGAAGGACTCGAATACGAATGGCGTTTTCGATTCCGATTCGGAAGAGTCGAAGCCAGCCGACGAATCCGTGTTCTTCGGTCGCTTCCGTCGAGAAGAAGTTCGCCAACTTTATCGCAAGATGGACCCCACCAAAGAATGGGCGGAGAACAACTACTACCACCTCGCGATCGCCGAGCAGAACTCCGGTCTCATCACGGTCAACTCGTTCTGGCGCGACTACGCTCAGCATGATCCGACGAAGCCGTTCCTCAGCACGAACATCGCGGACGCGAGCCGCAATTTTACGGAGATGCTGCTCGCGCTGGCGGTGCTCGATCTGCCGTTCGAGCCGGCGAAGCATGAATCGAAATTCGATGGTCCGCAGATGACGCTCGCGGCCGGCAGCCCGATGATCGTCTTCCATGAAGAGGTCAAAGCCGCTCAGCCCGCCGCCGACAAGACGCCGATCCTCGTCAGCCAGAATTTCTTCCGGCACGGCGACCGGCATCGCCAGGAAAACGGCGAGCAGATCGACAAGTACGTCGCCGACGAGTTCGTCATTCACACCGTCTATGGCTGCCAGGTGGTCGTCACGAATCCGACGTCCGCTCGGCAGAAGCTGACCGTGCTGCTGCAAGTGCCGCAAGGAGCGATCCCCGTCGCCAACGGCCAGCCGACCAAGAGCGTTCACGTCGACTTGCAGCCGTATCACACGCAGACGCTGGATTACTTCTTCTACTTCCCGGCTTCCGGGCAGTTCCCGCACTTCCCGATTCACGTCGCGAAGAACGGCGAGCTGATCGCGTTCGCGTCGCCCAGCACCTTCAACGTCGTGGACAAGCCGACCAAGATCGACACCGAGAGCTGGGATTACGTCTCGCAATACGCCTCGGCCGATGACTGCCTGAAGTTTTTGGGCACGCACAACGTCCACGGCCTGAACCTCGAACGCATGGCGTGGCGGATGCACGACGCGAAGTTCTTTGATGCGGCGATCTCGCTGTTGAGCACACGACACGCTTTCAACATGACGCTGTGGTCTTACGGCCTGAAGCACAACCACGTCGCCGCGACTCGCGAGTACCTGCAACACGCTGACGGCTTCGTCAACGAGTGCGGCGGCCGACTGGTCAGCGCGCTGCTGACGATCGACCCGGTCGCACGTCGCAGCTACGAGCACCTCGACTATAAACCGCTGGTCAACGCGCGAGCCCATCGGCTCGGCCAACAACGCCAGATCGTCAACGCGAAGTTCAACGAGCAGTATCACCGCTCGCTGCAAGAACTGTCGTACCAACGGAGCCTGACCGACGATGACCTGATGGTCGTCACCTACGACCTGCTGTTGCAGGACCGCATCGAGGAATCGCTGACGACGTTCGCTCGCGTGAACCCGGAGCGGCTGCCGACTCGGCTGCAATACGACTACTTCCAGGCGTACCTCGACTTCTTCACCGACAACCCGAAGCTCGCGCGAGCCATCGCTGCCAAATACACCGACTACCCGGTGGACCGCTGGCGACAAGCGTTTGCTTCAATCAAGGCCCAGCTCGACGAGATCGACGGAGCCGGCCCGAAGAAGATCGACACCGAAGACCGCAACCAAGATCAAACACAACTCGCCGCGACCGACCCGAACTTCGATTTCACCGTCGAGGCGAAACAGCTCACGATCAACCACCAAAACCTCGGCGAAGTCAAAGTCAGCTACTACCTGATGGACGTCGAACTGCTCTTCAGCCGCAACCCGTTCGTCCAACAATTCCGCGGCCAGTTCAGCCTGATTCAACCCAACCGCGTAGACACCGTCGCGCTGGCCGATCGCAAGCAAGCGGCAGTCACGCCGGTTGATGCCGGCACCGGATCGGGTTCAACCGCCGAACCGGAAGCGCCGCCGAAGTCGGATGGGACTGATGCGACGAAGGGGACTCATGGGGCGAAGAAGGTCGAGCTTCCGAAAGACCTGCACAACAAAAACGTGCTTGTCGAAATCACCGGCGGAGGCCAGACGAAGACGCAGGCGTACTACTCGAACTCTCTGGCCGTGCAGCTCATCGAGAACTACGGCCAACTGAAAGTCACGCACTCGACCACCAACAAGCCGATCGCGAAGGCTTACGTGAAGGTCTACGCCCAACGTCCGGATGGCTCGTCGCGGTTCTACAAAGACGGCTACACCGACCTGCGTGGCCGCTTCGACTATTCGAGTCTCAACACCAACGACCTCGACGCCGTCAGCAAGTTCTCCGTCCTCGTGTTGAGCGACGAACATGGTGCCATCGTGAAGGAGGCGAATCCGCCGAAGCAGTGAGACTCGTTGCCGTGAACGCACCGAGACCTGACCCCGGACAACCATGCGTTTCTACGCGCATTCCATGAATGAAGTCATCATGAGTCCGTCATTCAAAGTTCGGCATGCAACTGAACTCGATTCAGACGCGATTGCGCGGCTGGCTTGTGACCTCGGTTATCCGGCCAACCCTGATGCGATGCGTGATCGCATCCGAGCGGTCTCCGCGTCATCCACAGATTCCTTGTTTGTCGCAGCCGACTCGTTCGATTCGCCTGTCGGATGGCTCCAAGCGCATGCGGCGCATGTCATCGAGTCCGGATTCCGTGTCGAGATTCTCGGGCTCGTCGTCTCACCGACAGTTCGCCGCGCCGGCATCGGTCGCGCCCTTGTTGCTGAGGCGGAGCGTTGGGCGACGAGTATCGGTGCCCAAATCGTTGTCGTGCAAAGCAACGTCAAGCGTGAGGAGAGCCATGCCTTCTATCCCGCGCTTGGCTACAGTACGACCAAGACGCAAGTCGTGTATCGAAAACCTCTGTTTGAGGTCTCTTCGCAATGAGCGAAATGCCTAACAAACCACGAACGCAAGGAGAACGCCGTGAAGGTTTTCATCGGATTGCTCTTCATTGGGATTCTGGGCGCGGCCGTCGCGGCGCAGCCTGACGGACCAGCGGCGGCTCAACCACTCACGGGGACGAATGCCGCCACGCTGCTGCCGGGAAAGGCGGATTTCGAGCGGGAAGTGAAGGCTGCGAGCGAGCAGTTCGAACGGGCCAAACTGCGACACACAGAAGCCACTGAGCGTGCTCGGCTGAATTACGTCAAGGTTCTGGAGGACAACTTGAGCGACCTCGTCACCAAATACGGTCGTGCTGCCGAGTTCGAGAAGGAATTGACACGAGTCCGGAGCCTGAAGTTCCACTCGCCGAAATTCGAATACAAAACGTTCGAGTGGGAGCACAACGCAGCGCCGGTCAAAATGATTCACAAGGATGACGGCTTCTGCTACCTCGCAGACATTGGCGGAGCCTTTAACGGCGGAGCCGAAGTCGCCCGGGTCTACGTCGGAGACGACGGGTTTTGGTATCTGCACGGCAGCACTGGCCAGGGATTCATGGTCGTTCGGGCGATCGCCGTGAAGTTGACTCGTTGATGGTAAAAAGATTGGAGTGTGGAAATACTTCGACGCGATCGGAAAGTTAGGTCGCACGAAGTCGATTTGAATGCCCATAGCAGGAATTGAGATGGCAAGTCGTTCTGTTGATGAGCCTGGCAGTTGCGCCGGAGGGAGAATTCTGGTCATCGGTGCAGGAGTCAGCGGCCTCACCAGCGCGCTTTGCTTAAGGCGAAAGGGTTTTGAAATTACGGTGGTCGCGGACCAGTTCGCTCCGCGAGTGACGTCCGTCGTCGCTGGGGCCTTGTGGGAATGGCCACCAGCGGTGTGTGGCCATCATCAAGACCAAGTCTCGCTTGATCGGTCCAAAGTTTGGTGCAAGACCTCGTATGAGATCTTCGCGGATCTCGCCTGTGACCCGGCGACGGGTGTCTTCCTGAGACCCGTGACGTTCTATTTCCAACACCCGATCAGTGACGATGAATGGCAACGGAAGAAGGTGGAAGAAGTGAGGGGCGAGGTCCAGCAGTTCAAGCACGATCCGAAGCTGATCAGTGAAAACGGCATCAATCCCCGACTCGGTTATCGGGACGCATACTCTTATCTCGCTCCCATGATTGATACTGATGCGTACATGCGCTGGCTCCTTGGCGAGGCTCAGAAAGCTGGCTGCCAAATCATCGAAAGTCAGGTGACCGGCTCTTTGCGAGAGCAGGAGTCGTCGCTGAAACGCCAGTACGGAGTCGATGCCATTGTCAATTGCACCGGGCTGGGTGCCGGCGAACTGACAGGAGACGTAGTGTCACCGCTCCGAGGTGCGCTCATTCGCCTGCGAAATGACGGGCAGACCATGCCCAGGATTACTCAGGCGCACTGTGTCTCCCACGACGGTTCGGGAGAGGGCCGAGGCTTCATCTTCATCGTTCCACGCGGTGCAGACATGCTGGTTCTGGGAGGATTGGCCGAGCCAGACGAATCGAACTTGGACATCGGTCTGCACAACTACGAGCCAATTCGCGAAATGTACCAGCGCTGTCTTGAGTTTCTGCCGATCCTGAGTGGAGCCACCATCGACGCGGCGGAGCCTGTCCGTGTTGGCCTCAGGCCGGTTCGCCTTCAAAACGTCCGCTTGGAGCGGGAGCCTGGCACGCGCATCGTTCATAACTATGGCCACGGTGGTTCTGGCGTCACTTTTTCGTGGGGTTGCTCCTTCGAGGTTGCCGAGCGGGTGGCACATCTTCTGGCCGAGGGGTGAGTGAATTGCGCGGGAGTTGGCCATCAAGCCACGCCCGGCAAACATTGGCCCAGCCTTTCCAAATCAAATCGCTGCATTTGATTCGGCTGCTCGCTTGTTTGTTTGCACGGTCCAATCGTCAGCCGAGTAGCCTCCGGTTGTAATGCTCGATGGTCGACGGGACGCTCTTCGCCGTGGGCAAGTGTGCCGATAGCCAGAAGACCGGAGCGCGGAAGTACGACTTCCGCAACGGAGGGCTACGAGCGACTGGCAAGGTCTCGAAGGGACGGCCAAGGGACAAGTCGAGAAACCGCGGTACGTCGCCACCGTCTCGGCCGACGGGAAACAGTTTACGGACGGGAAGTGGACCGGAACCTCGGATGGCTCCGAGGCCAAGCCGGTGCAATGGGAAGCCAACTGGACCGGCGACGACAAGCTCCGCTTCGAGAAGAAGCTCTTGAACAAACTCCCGTACCGACCTCTGGAGCCTACGATTCGCTTGTTCGGATAGCGATGGCTGCATCAACTTTGAAGAGTTTCGGTTCTCCGCCATTCGTGTTGAAACACAGACATCAGCCGTTGGGGGCTGGCCCACGGTTAAGCGAAATCAAACCGTGGATCAGCGTTCAACGGCTGATTTGACACAAGATGCGAGGCAGTTGATTGAGGCCACAATGCGATCGTGTTACTTTGGAACCCAGTGTTAAAGTTTTCAAGTTTTCGATGATCCCTTAAAGTCCAGGAGTTCCATCATGCCCGCTGCCGCCAACAAGGTGATCGTGACCAATCTGAGTGCTCTTCAAAAGAAGTATGGCAACGGCATTGCCGCCGTAAACAACGCGCTGAAGTCTTTGATCGCGGCTGATGCGGGACGAGGGCTGAAGACGATTATGGTGGATGTGAGCGACGCGACTCAGATGAAGTCGCTGGGCGGCAAGCCCGTGTCGAGCACTAAAGGTGCTCGGCAGCACAAGGAAGCGGTCGACGCGATTTATCGAAACCTGGTGCCGGATTATCTGGTCATTTTGGGAAGCCCTGATGTGGTTCCGCATCAGGCGCTGAAGAACCTCGCCGGCGACGATGACGGGGCAACGATTCCCAGTGATTTGCCTTATGCGTGCGATGCTCCGTACAGCCAAGACCCGCGGAAATTCCGCGGTCCCACACGCGTGATCGGGCGGCTGCCTGATCTGAACGGCGGCAGTGATTCGAGCGGAGTTGTGACGGTTCTGAACGTCGCGGCGAATTATCAATCCCGGCCAGTCAGCAGTTTTCAGCCGCATTTCGGGCTGTCGGCGGAGGTGTGGAAGGCATCGACCAAGCAAAGTTTGCAGAACATTTTCGGCTCGCAACAGGTAGCGATCGCTCCGCCGAGTGGTCCGCCTTGGACCGCCGCAGCGTTGCATCCGCGCATGCACTTCATCAATTGTCACGGCGGTCCGGCTGACTTTCATTTTTATGGACAGAAAGGCTCGTCGTACCCGGTCGCTCATGAGACGCCGGATCTGAAAGGCAAGATTCTCGAAGGGACCGTCGCAGCGGCGGAGTGTTGTTTCGGAGCCGAGCTTTACGACTCGTTCAAACTTGCGCTCGAGATGGGGATTTGCAACCGCTACTTGCTGGACGGAGCCTATGGATTTTTCGGAAGCACGACGACGGCTTACGGTCCGTCTTCCGGGAACGGTCAAGCAGACGTCATCACTCAGGATTTCTTGAGGCACGTCTTGTCGGGAGCCTCCTTGGGACGCGCCGCGTTGCAAGCGCGGCAGGACTATGTGATGAAGAATGCGGTGCTCGACCCAACTGATCTGAAGACTTTGTCGCAGTTCTATTTGCTGGGCGATCCATCGATTCATCCGGTCGCCGCCGCATCGCCAGTTGCTCCTCCCCACGCGAAGAGCTTGCGGGGGTTGCTCTCACAAGCCGGTTCCGCAGCACGAACAATTCGGCGTGACGCACTGACCAGAAATGGTTTTTCGTTGATGGCCGCGTCGAATTTCATTCTGGCGTCCAAACAATGGGTGACGAAGGCCACGACTTCAGTGCAAAGCGCTTTACAGGAAACGCTCGGCTCCGTGGATTCGATCGTGTTTCAGAAGTTCGCCATCGGAGCCATTGCCACTTCCAAGCTCGCGAAGTTATCGACCAAGGGGCTTCGATTATCGGTTCTCGAAGCTCCGTCGATGCTCCATTTCGCGCTTGGAAAGCGGGTCGTTACAATCGGCGGAAAACCTCGCACGCTGTTTGTTGCCGCGCGAGCTCGCGAAGTCGCGGGGAAGTTGGCCGACGTGCGAACGGCTCACAGCCACTGACGAATTCCCATGACGCTGACCGGCCAAGTCGTAAAGCGACCTTTCGCCCAAGGCACGAAGAGCGAGCGCGATGCGGTCCTGCTGGAAGTCTCGGACGACACGCGATACGTCCTGCGGCGTTTGGGGGGCAACGCGTTTTACGATCCGGTGCTCGACGAATTGGTCGATAAGCGCATTAAGTGTCGCGGCGAACTGCATGGTTTCACGTTTTTGATGCGAGACTGGGAAGAGACTGATTGAAGCTTTTTCCCTCGTAGCCGAGTAGGGTAGGCTCCCGCCTGTCGATTTCATCTGAGTAAAGCTCGATGGTCGGCAGGAGCCGATCCAACGAGACTGGCGGCGGTCAACCGAACCGGACCTCCTTGCGAAAGCTCATGGGCGGAGGCAGTCGCGGCTCGAAAGTGAACGCGATGTCACGGGAGCCTCGCCCTCACATTTCTCACCGCGGACGCCCACGTCCGGGCGATTGGACGTAGGCGTGCGAACTACTTCGGCATCGGTTTGGCCGTATCGCCGTCCGTCAGCACGATGCGCAGCGCATCGCGCAATTGATCGGCGAGTTTTGGGCCGCCACCGACGAACAGTCGCGCGACTTTCCCTTCGCGGTCGATGATGACCGTTTGCGGAATCGCGGTCGCTTGGTACTTCGTCGCGGCGACGCCGTCTTGGTCGAGGGCCACTGTGACGTTCAGTTTATGTCGTTCCAGAGTCGCGGTGATGGTCTTGGCCGGCTCTTCCAAATTGACGGCGATCAGTTGCACATCCTGGCCATCGAACTCGTGAACCACTTTTTCGACCAGCGGCATCGTTTGCAGACACGGACCACACCACGTCGCCCAAAAGTCGAGGACCACGACCTTGCCCTTCTGATCGGCCAAATGAAATTTCTTGCCGCCGCTGCCAAGCAACTCCAATTGAAAATCAGGAGCCGCTTTGCCGACCAGTGGTGATTCAATGCCCGGCGCACGGCCATCGGGGTTCGAGCCGTCGACGTCCTGCGCGATCTTCGGTTCGACTGCGTGGTGCAGCCTCCAGCGATGATAGGCCAGGTCCGCCGCCGACTTTTCGATCTCGGCACCGATCAGCAGTTGATCGATTTGATCCACTTCCGTTCGGCAATTGCCGAGCACGTCGCTCTTGCCAGACAGAGCCTTGTCGGCGAATTGCTCGGGGAAGAACGTCAGCCGAATGCCGTCACTGCGCAATGCCTGCACGCGAGTCGGCCCTTTGCTCTCGGCGAACGGGGCGGCGTCAGGCCCCCGACTGTTCGGATTTGTCGGCGGCGAATTCGTCGGGGGGCTGACGCCGCCCCGCTCGCCAGTCGCATTCGCTGGATCAGTCAGTTCGTCGGGATGAAACCAGATGATCTGCGAGATGCGGTCGCGCGGGATCTTTTTCGTCTCGACGCGGACCTCGAGACGGAGTTCCAACTCGTCCATGTCGACCACTCGGCCGCGCAGAAAGTCACCATTGTTCGAGCGGATCAATTGCGTTGGCGGCGAATCTCGTTGCAGACGCGGCAGTGTCAGCAACCGTTCGCGTTTCGTCTTGTTGAGCTTGGGCGGGCCGTCCACGATCGACAGTTCCACCGCTTTGACTTTGTCGTGCGAGACGAACGTCGCGTCGGACAGAGTTGTTTTGAAGTTGATTCCCTCTTCGGTGATCTTGGTCACTTCGCACGGGATCGTATCGCCGCTGCGAAGGTGCATCGTGCGTTTGGCGGCCGTTGCTGGTGCGGCGGCGTTCGGGCCGCCAGCGAGTGCTTTCAAAAACGCATCCGCGAATCCGACTGGTCGCGGTTGTTGCTGTTGCTGCTGAACGACCTTGGGCTTCGGCGGCGGTGGATCGCGATAGACGACGCGCCCGGAAACTCCGGCGTGCAGCGGACTGGCGGTTGTGCTGAAGTCGGGATGCCACACGAGGCAACTCGCGTTTGGCTGTTCGCGACCGTTCGTCAGTCGGCCGTGCAGCCGCAGACCGTCCAACTCCAATCGCCCCGCTCGGCCTTCTGCGGTTGATGTTGCCGACGAGTCCTCACGTTTCAGAACAGCGAACGAGCGGAGTTCCGACAGCGGCAGACGCAGCGGCTCTTGGATCGCAGGATTCGTCAGCCGCAGGTGATCCTCGGCGATGCTGGTCAGGTCGCCGCTCAGCCGTGTGCCGTCAAGATAGACGACTCGGAACGCACGCGCAGCTTCATCGTCTGGCGGCGAAAGGAACACACTGGCGATCTGATCGGCCGCGACCTTCGTTTCGTCGTTGCCGTCGCGGACGGTGAATTGCTTCTTGTCGGCATCGAACCCGGCCAGTTGGCCGTACACGATCGAGCCATCCGTGCGGTGCAGTCGGGACTTGTTTGCCTGCACTTCGCGCGGCGGGACTCCGTTCCAGCGACTGATTCGCAATCGCTCCAGCCGCACGTCGCCGCGTTTGTTCGTCAGTCTCAGGCCCGAAAGCACCTGGGGTTTGCGCGGCGTGACATTGATTTGTCCGCGCGGCATGCCGCTGGGCGAATATACCAACAGCCGGCCTTTTTCTTGATCCAGATACGCCAGGAAGTGTGCTCGCCCCGCACCGGCGGGCGTTTCCTGAACGGAGTCCACATCGGCTTCTCGTCCAAGTTCGCAGCGGACGACCAATTCGTTGTCCCAGACCTCGAAGCGAAATGCTCGTTTGAAGATGGACTCGTCGTCGGAGTCGCTGACTCCCAGCGCGAACACGAAATCTGGCTTGTTCTTCCACGCGAGTTCAAACTCGATGATCGCCTGAGCCGGCAAACCGAATTCGCCGCGAATGTTCGCCCCTTCTTGATCCGTCAGTGGCTGCCCGCCTTCTTCTCGCCAGTGCTTGGTGGCCGAGGTTTCTTTCCACTCGGTCAAACCGTTGGGTCCGAGGTAAATCAAATCCGCTCCGCTGCTCCAACGATACAGCCGCCGAATTTGATCGCGTTTGACATGCAGCCGTCCGAATCGCGCGACGTCCAATTCCACCGCGTCGTCGGTCAGCCCCAGCAGTTCTCCGAAGAGCACATCCCCCGCCGCGAGTTCCAGACAATACTCGCCCGTCGGCTTTGGCAACTTGGCTGGGATGGCGTATTGCACTGCGGCCACGCCGCCCAGCGAGAACTCAAACGGCTGCGTGAACCGCGTCGATTGCCAACGCAAGATTGTTGGCTGCTCGGAGCTTTTCAATTCACCGGGGACGAAGCCGCCGTTGGTCAGGTGCAGGACAGAGTTCTCATCGGCTTTCGCATCGGAGCCGAAAGTCAGAAGGCCCAAAGTCCAAATCCCAATGACCAAGGAATGACCAAATCCCAATGACAAATGACCAACGACCAATAACCAACGATCAATTGGGCTTTGGTGCTTGGACATTGGACGTTCCTTGGACATTGATGCTTGGGCCTTGGACATTCCGCAGGCTCTATCGTTCGTAGATTGGCAAAAATCGGTAATTCAGCGCGACCGCCAACAGCGACAGCGAGGTCGAGGTCGCCGGGCCGAATTGGCCTTTGAAGCTGCCGTCGGGGAGTTGCTGAGCTTTGAATTGGCGGATCAGCAGTTTGTTCCATTTCTCCCAAGTCTCGACGTCTCCTTGGAACAACGCCTGAGCCTGGTAGTAGCGCTGGTACTCCATCCAACCGAAGCCGGACGGCCCGGTGAATTCCCACTTGTTGACGAGGTAGCCGAGTGTTGATTTGAATTGCGGCAGATCCTTCCGCCGGGCGATCGCGTACACGAGCGTCGCGATCGAGATGCGGGCCAGCGATTCGTCGAACCCACCGATGCCTCCGGAGTACGCGACCTGGCCAGACGCGGCGGTCATCTTCGTGTAGTACGAGATCGCTTTGTCGATGACTTCGTCGGGCACTTCGATGCCGGCGTTGCGCGACGCCAATAAACCGACGAGTACAGCTCCACTGACCGAGGTGTCACCGTCAGTCGCATCAGGCGAGTAACGCCACGCTCCCAGCGGATTTTTCTTCTGTGACGTGATTGCCGCACGAACCGCCAACTCCAATGCGACTCCGATCGAACGCTGATCCTTCCCTTTCCCTTCTGGCCACAGACTTCGGTCATCAACCGCGCCGTAGGCCTCGGCCAAACCCAACATGCCGAAGCCGTGGTGATACATGCTGTTGCCGAGGTAGCCGGTGCTCGCGTTCTGCTGCGTGATGATGTTTCGGCACGCCTTCCGCACATGATTGCTGTACAGCCCGAAGTTCGGGTCTTCTCCCGATGCGAGAAACACCATCACCCCCAACCCTGTGACACCCGGCCCCGGCTGTTCGCCGCCGCCCGACCAGTCGCCATTTTCAGACTGTGTCAAGGCGAGGTACTGCAAGCCCCGGTCGTACATCTCTCGCACATCGCGCGGGACAACTTCGCCAATTCGCGCGTTGGGAGGTTGAGCTGCTACCGGAGTCGCGAACAAGCCGAGTGTCCAAAGTCCCGCAAGTAACCAACACAGTGCAGAGTGACGAGTGCAGAGTGAAAAGTGCAAAGTGACGGACTCAGAATTGCGGTCTTCACTTTGCACTCTGCACTTTGCACTCTGCACTCTGCACTGCCATTGCGTTCGAGCCTGCATTCCGAACGGTGTCATCGAATCACTCATCTTGGTCTCCATCCTTCGCCAGCGCCCCGCTCTGCTTGAGCCACTGCTCCAAGCCGCGCACCTGAGCGAACTGTTGATTCAAAACTTTCCACTCCGTGTCAGCGAACAGCGGTTTGAGCGTCTGCTCCGGAATCTTGGAGATGTTCCACATCACGATGTAGTAGTCCTGCTGGCCGACGAAGCTGCGGGGCGGTTTGGATTGCTCAACAATCAGATTGATGAACTTCTGCCGCTGCTCGTCGCGCATCGGCAAAGCGTTTTCGAGCATCGCCACGACCAGCTCGACCTTTGCGCGGTACTGAAACTTCCGTCGCTCGTCATCGACCTGCGAGAACTTCGAGAGCTGCTCCCCCTTGAGCATGTTTCGCAGAGTCTTGTGATAGAACGAGCCATCGCCAAACAGCCCGCTCTGAAAGCGAATTTGGAGTGGCGAGATGTCCTGCCAAATTTCGTTGAACTTCTGCTGGTCCCTGCGCACCAACAGAAATTTCTTGCGGACGACCTCGACTTGTTCGAAGAACAGCAGCATGTCGCCGCGACCGGCCAATTGCAGCTTCTTCCGCTGAGTCTCCGAGAGCTGACACGCCCGATCGACGTCGTCCATTTGCAACGACAGCATCTGATCCAGCTTCTTGCGTGCCGCCGCGACCGTCTGCAAGTTCTGGAAAACCCAGGAGTCGAACTGATTTTCTTGAATCTCAAAGTTCGCTACTTGAGCTTGAGGCACCGCCGGGAGATCGTCGTCCTCGTCCTGAGCCAAACCCGTCGCGCTGCTACTAAGCATCCCCGCCAAGGCGAAGTATGCGGGCCACCAGGCGCGACAAACTTGCGTCGCATCGCGTCGAGCAGCCATCAGTAAGTCCGGGCACTTGCGCATCGTCAGATTATTTCTTGGTTGCTGGCTCCGCTGGCTCGTCGTCCGACTCCGGTGTCACTGGCCACTGGCCATTTCTTCGCAGCGTCGGTTCGAATCGTCTTGCCAACACCACCTGCGTTTGAAAAGTCTGCCAATAGGTCTCGCCTAACAGCGGCAATAAGTGTTCTTCCAGGCGGTTGGCTTCCAGCAGCACGATGTATTGCATGTACGGTGTGCTTGTTGGCGGAAAGCGTCCGCGCTCGACCAACAGTTCGATCACCTTCCGTCGAGTCTCACCATCTAACTTCACTTGGGAATTGGTGCGCTCCACATTATTCAGTACGGTGTCGATCGCGGCCGCTTGCTGTTGGCGCACGAGAACTTGAAGTCGGCGATGCTGTTCGTCCGTCAGCGCGCGTTGCAGCGTTTTCCGATACAGCGAGTTTTCTTCGAATACACCTTGCGAGAGCACCGTTCGCAGCGGCTGCAATTCGCTCATCAATTCGGTGTATCGCGCACGGGTCAGGGGAGCCGCCGTCAGCTTTGGGCGCATCTCAGCAACACGGCTGAAGAACTGATGGATGTCACCCCTGCCTGCCAGGCCGAGCTTTTTCTTCTGCGCATTATTGAGCGAGCACTGAGCATCCAGCGATTGAATCTTTGTGGCCAAAGCGGACTCCAACCGCTTCCGAAGGTCTGCTGCCGTGGCCGCAGTGACCATCTCAATTCGCTGAACGCCGTTGGCCTCACGCACGACTTGCGCTGTGCGGGCTCCGGCACCGAAAATCATTTGGTCGAACTGTTGCTCCGAGAGGACGAACTGCCGTTCGGCAACAGCGGCCGCGACAAGCTCATCGTCGTCCTCAACGGTTAATTTTGGCGGCTGGTCCGCACCGAGAAGTGAGATGACCGCGACGATCAATGTGGTGCGCGTCAGCACGCCCCAAACGTGCTGTTCAAGTTGCGAGCCTGCGCCTCGAAGTGGCATCCGGAAAGTTGTCGAAGGTCGAGTCGTCATGGCTTCTCTTCCTTTTTCTCATCAGCCTTCTCGGCTTCAGCCGGCTTGACCACTTCGGCCGCGACAGCTTCCTCGACCTCCATCACTTGCTGGACAAAGCCGCCGCCGGCCCAGCCCCAGATTTGGTTGTGTTGTTTGGGGATGCCGTTCCAAATCTGCTTCTGTTTCTCGGTCAGGGTCGGCAGGACTTGAGCGTCGGGCAGGACCGGCATGTAGGTGTCGCCGTACATGAAGACTTCCAGTTGCTGCCCCCAAGTGTCCCTCCAATTCGAGTTCAGCGCTTCGGACAGTTGGCCGCGTTGGTCGGCGGTCAGGACCAAATCCTTGTCGAGCTTGGCGACCAGGTTGAGCAGCGCGGCGCGTTTGCGGGCAGCGGCCCGTTTCTCCAGTTCCGCTTCGTAGCGTTTCGCTTGTTCGGCCGAGATCGTTTCCTTGACCGACTTGAGCAACACGTCCGACATCAACTTTCGCGGGTCGGGCCATTCCGGCTCTTGTCCCGCGCGGACGCCTTGCTGCATCTTCTTTTGAACCTCGGCGAACTTTTTGACGGCGACTTTCAAGCCGGCATCGCCCGCCGCTTTGATTTTCTTGTACTGTTCGGCGTTTGGCTGACAGACCGTGCGGACAAAGTTCACTTCGGACTTCGACAGTTGTCGAAACTGCTGGAGGAATTGCTGTTCGAGTGGATCAGCGCCAACCACTTCCGCGCCGACCGCTCCGGCAAACACATCGGCCACCGCGCCGAACGCTTCGAAGACTTCCAGAATTTGTTTGGCCTCGACTGCCGGAGCCACTTCGGCTTTGGGCACCGCTTTCTTCTCGACGGCCGGTTTGTCTTCGGCGGGCTTCGCGTCGTCGGCAATGACGATCTGCGGTACGAACAGAATTCCGATCAGCACGACCGCGAATGACTTCATGGTGTTCGCCGCTTTGGATTGCGGTGTGTCAGCACCGCTTTGGATCGTCTTTCTCTGCGGACTCTTCGCATCTGCGAGAGACCAGATTTCACGCAGAGGCGCAAAGCTCGCAAAGGAAAGCAGTGCTGACACACCGTACTCCCAAGGTCACTTCTTCCCGCTCTTTTCCAAGCGGTTGAAGTATTCGTCCAGGCCGGAGCGGAACTCTTCAGGCAGTTTCGGTCCCGCATCGCCCGTGGCCTGCGAGACGCCATGATCCTCACGGTTTTCCTTTTCATTGACTCCGTTGCCGATCAGCGAGAGTGCCGAGTCGTTGGTTGTGCCACCGCCACCGCCGCCGGGGTTCGCGCCGCCGCCGCCACCACCTTTGGGATTGATGCGTTTCGATTGCAGCAGTAGTTCGATGGCTTCCGTCTCGGCCGCGATCGCGGGCGAGCCGGTGTCCGAGCGAGCGAGGATCGACTTCGCATCGAGCATGACTTCGGCCACTTGTCTCAGCAGAGCGATCTCCTTGCCGAATTCTTCCTCGCCATTGTCGAGCGCCCGAATGCGGTCGACGACGTTGTCGATGCGCTCGCCCAGCTTGTGCTGTGTGCCAGCGAGTTGCTCGGCTTGCTGCGTGTGTTCTTCGGCCTTGATCGCCGGTTTGGCTTGTTCGGCGACGCGGGTTTCTTCTCGCAGATTCACTTCGCCTTCGAGGATTTGCAGAACTTCCAGAACGATGGATGGCGGCAAACTGCCGCGCGATTTGCCGCCGGGTCAGGTGCCCCCCTTGGCCGGATCGACCAAGTCCTCTGCCCAGCGATCCATCGCGTCGGACCAGAACTCGCACTGCGCCATCGAGAGGCCGTTCTCCTTCTTGAGGTCATCACCGAGCTGTCGCAGACCACCGATCACATCCTGCGATCGCATGTCGTCGAGCACCGCTTTGAACGACATCATACGACGCCGCTCGAAGTACGCTTGCAGGTCGTCCATGATGTTCGAGATGGTTTGGCTGCTCTTGGCTTCTTGAGTCACCAGTTCGGTGAAGAGCTTCGTGGTCGTTTCCTTGGCGGCATTCGGTGGCAGGCCGAAGGCGTCGCCGACTTGATCGCCGATGCGGCCACCGATTTTGTACTGCAATCGCGACTCGGCCTTGAGCCGCTTGACCAGCGTGCTCCCTTCGAGATTTGCCAACACCTTGTTGAGTTCGTCGGTGATCTTCTCGAACTCGGCCAGCAAGTCTTGTTGCTCTTTGACCGCCTCCTCAACCTTTTGATCGGCCGGGCACGAGTCTTCCCCTTTTTTGGGCGGACCGATGAGCGTGGTGCTCGGCAGGCCCAAACTCGGCGAACCGGATTTCGGTGGCGATGCCGCCGCGTTCTTGTCGTCCTTCTTCGCGAAGCCGTGCGACGATTCGACATCGTTGATCGACGGGACTTTGGTCGGCGGCTTTTTGTCTTTGTCATTCGGATCTGGCTCAGTCGGCTGCCCGGCGGCCGATGCTCGTGTCTCGCCGGCTTTCGGAGCGTTGTTGCTCGGCGAGTTCGCGGCGGTCTTCGGTGCCTGCGCCGCCTGCTTGAGCAAGTCGGCCACCGACGGCATGCGATTACCGGAGATGTCCTTTAGGATGTTGAGCATCTCGGCCCACTTTTCCAGATGGCCGACACCGATCTCTGGATTGCGCATCGCCTGCTTGACCAAGTCCTCGCCGTTCAAT
Organism: Candidatus Kuenenia stuttgartensis; assembly: GCA_945904015.1. Taxonomy (GTDB): domain Bacteria; phylum Planctomycetota; class Planctomycetia; order Planctomycetales; family Planctomycetaceae; genus SXKJ01. The sequence continues at coordinate 18,599 of CAMDPK010000024.1, forward strand.
GCGAGGCTCGACAGTCGGCGACCATTCGTTCGCTCGGCGGCAGCTTGGGATTCGATCCGTTTGCGATTCTCCGGTTGATCCAACTCGCTCGGCGAGGGTTCTCGCAGAGCCTTGTTCGTTTCGTGCAGCGCCATTTCTTTGTCGCGAACTTCCAGCGATTGCCGATGCCACTTGCTGAGCATCTCCGTGACCCAGATCGCGTGCTGTTCGGCGTTGAGCACGTAGAACAAATACGTCGGCGAATAAACCCGTTCGCGGCCGGGGAAATAATCCTCGACGAACAGCCGAACCTGGATCGGCTGAGGCTCGATCCCCAACGATGAGGCCGAGAACGTGCCGGCCAACTCGAACATCTCTTTGTCGGTGCCCCCCGCCGCGAGGATACGTTCGCCCTTGGCAGGGTCTTTGAAATTGGTCGTGTCGACTCCTCGCCAGTCGATGCCGACTTGTTTGACTCCGAAATCGTCCTGAGCGCGGACCTTGAAGTTGAGGGCTTCTGAATCGAGCACGACGCGCTGTCTCGGCAGGTCTTCGCACGAGATCGACGGCGCTTCATCGTCGCGACTGTTAATCGTCAGCGTGAACGGCTCTTTACCCGCGAGGTTGTGCTCGTCACGCCAAGTGAACTCAGTCTTGCGCGATTCCTCAACGCTGATACTGGGACTGACGATCTTCTGGCTGTTCGGCGTGAGCGGCTGCCCATCCAATTGCGCGGAAGCCAGCGGGCGGCTGGCGGTCGCCGTGAACGTCGCGCTGCTCCCCTTCACCAGCGAGATTGTTCCGCCACGCACATCTTTGTGTTGCGGCTGAGTGCGGCCGAGGTATTCCGGCAACGTGACGTCTGCTCCGATCGAGGCCAGTTCGGGCCGCAGCATTGGTTGCACTCGGACTCGTTGCGACAGATCGCCAATGCGGACGTTCAGCCAACCTTCGTCGATCTGGCCGGGGAGTTCAAATTCGTAGTGCCCCTCACGCAACTTCGCAGAGACCGACCGCTGTCCGTTGAGTTGCACTTCACCTTGCTCCGGTCGCCACACAGAGTCTTTCGCGAGTGCGACCGCGACCGTGAACGGCTCGCCGTGAGCGACGACTAAGTGCTGCGAAACCGGCTCAATCGACGTGAACGTGTAACGCGGCGTGTCCCCCCACGGCATCAGGAGTCGTGCCCAAGCATTTGTCGCGGCAGCCGGGAACATCGCCAGCAATCCGACCGCGATTATCAGCGAGACGCCCGCGAACACCGCTCGGCGGCGATGTTTGGGGTTCGGCACCGAGTCGCTGAAATCTCGTTTCGTTGCCACCTCGGCCACTTGTTTCACGGCCGCTTCGCACAATGTCAGTGACCGAGCCTGCTCGCTCTCGCTGTGAACCAATTCGATGATGCCGAGTAACTGATCGCCAACGCTCGGATGCTTGCGACTGAGCAGCCGCGCGAGTTGCTCCAACTTCCGTTGCCGCCAAATCCAACGATGCAGCGCGAGCGGAATCAATCCGCAGCCGACCATCGCCGCCGCGAAGATCCCCAACCGGACCTCCCACGGCGTGTCGAATACTCGGTCCAACGCAAACGTCGCCAGGAACGCGATCAAGATGCCGATGACCGCTCCGCAAACGGCCTCGATCAACTTGACTGTCCACACGCGCCGCCGAAAGTCCAGCAACTGCGTCTGCAACGATTCCGGCAACGTCAACCGATGGTGAGCAAGACTCATGACTTCGTTCTCCGTTCAGTGGTCACGGGCAGCCGTCAGACGGGGGAGGATCATATCAGCCCAATCATCTTTCGACCCACCCAAAATACGCCCAGCAGCAGTACTAAAAAACCGGCATAAACCGGGTGGCTCCAGAGTTGGACGCGGCGGATGGACGGCAATGGTTCCGGCAGATTCGCCAAGGATTGCACGATTTCTCCGAGTTTCGCCGGCTCCAGCACCTTCCCGCGCGTCACGCGAGCGATCTCTTCGAGGACTTCCGGACGAGCCGGTTTGCCGACTCGTTCGGCCGCGACACCTTGCACGAAGAACGAAGTTTCCAGTGTTGAGTTCGTTTGTTTGCAGAGCAGCGTGACTTCGTGCTTGCCCGGTTCCTCGGCGGTGAAGCGGCTGTGGAAGACGCCCCACTCGTCGCCGGCTGACGTGAATCGCACGGTCTCGGCCTTGCCGGACGGAGCCACAATGCGGGCGGTGACGTCGCCATTCGCGAGCGGCTCGCCGCTGCGTTCCATCACGTTCGCGTGCAGAGCGAGCGTCTGCCGCATCTGCGGTTGATCGGGGGAGTAATACAGTCGCATGGTTTCGCCCTTGGCCATATTTCGCTGATACGCCATCCAGCGGACGACTTGGCCCCAGAAGCGATAGTGGTATTTGTCTTCGACCCCTTTGCGCCAGCGCCATGCGCCGTCGGTCCCCATGAACAGCACCTTGCCCGCTCCGAACGTGCGAGTCACCAGCAGCGGCAGTCGGCCGTGCTCGTTGGTGATGTCTTTGTGAACGGCGAGCACTTCGCTGCCGGCCTTGGCTCGCACGACCGGCGCGTACCACTGGAAGCCGGGGAGATCTTCCCAAACTTCCATGTTGTCGTCCGTCGTGTCGGCCAACTTCGTGAGCAAGCTGCGACGTCCGAGTTCCGTCAGTTCAAAGTGTCCCGGCGTGCGCGAACCCCAACCGCTCGGTTGGCCCTCATCGAGCAGCACCGGGTTGAGATCCTCCAGCACCGTGTCGAGCAAACTGAACTGCCGGCCCTGCATGCCCGGCATGAAGACGAGGCCGCTTGCCTGATGCTCGACCAAACCTTTGAGCAACCGGCATTGCTCCTCGGTGAGTTGCCCGCCTTCGAGGCCGACATCCCCAAGGAACACGACGTCGAATTTCGATAGCTCATCGAGGCCGCTCGGAAACTGCTTGATGTAGTCCTTGTTGCCGCCACCGACTTTGCTCAGTCCCGGATGAAACAGCAGGCACGAGACCTCGACCCCCGGATCGCGCGACAGCGCGTTGCGGAGGTAGCGGTACTCCCAGCGTGGATACGACTCGACGACCAGCACTTTCAGTTTCTCTTCCCGGATCACGATCGGAGCCGTCAGCTTGTTGTTGTCGATCAACGTCTCGTCGCTGTGCTTGGGCACGTCGAGCGTCAGCGTAAAGTCGCCGGTCGTTTTCGGCTTCCAGAGCACCCAATCGCTGGTCCGTCCCATCGCAGCGATGCGAACTTCCTTTGTGACTTCCTCGCCGTCGGACGTCTTGAGCGACACGGTCAGCGTCGTCTCGCGTGGCAGCGAGCTTTCGATCGCGAACGGAATCCGCACCGACTTTCCCGCGATGCCGAACGTCGGCGCGTCGAGGCTCAGCAATTCCAAATCCGGCAACCGATTCGGACTCCCGACCGGCACAGTGAAGACCGGCACCCCTTTCAATCGCAATCGCGAGGCGGCCTGCACTGGCGGCGGACCTTCGTTCCAATCTCCGTCCGAGATCAGCACCACGCCGAGCAAGTTCTTGAACTTCTCCGGAGCCTGCGCGAGCGGCTCATGCAGATCAGTTCCGTGTCCCGGTTGCGGCGATGCGAACGGTTGAATGACGACGTTCATCCGCTCGGAAAGCTTCGCCCATGCCGAGGGTTCGATCATCCCAGCGATCGCTTCCTTGCGAGCCATCAGCGTCGAGTTCGGAGTGCCAGGCGAGCCGCCCGGCACCACGTCGCGTGTCGCCATGCTCGTCGAGTCATCCCACAACACCGCGATCGACGGCTTCTCATCGGGCCGAAATTCCTCGACCCATTCCGGCTGATTGAACATCACCGCCGCCAGCGCGACGATTGCCAACCGCAAGACTTCGAGCATCCCAAACGACGGCCGATATCCCGATCGCCGCCACGCCGCCCAACAGAATCCGGCCGCGACCAACACCGCGATCACCGACACGGCCAGCGAGCCGGGAGTCCATAAGAACGTGATTGAGCGGGTGGAGTTCATAGCAACCAAAAAGGGGATAACGGCCATCGGCATTCGGCTGACGGCGTTCGGCCGATCGCCGTCAGCCGATCGCCGAATGCCGTGATACCGTTTTTAAGCGGACACAACCTGACTCACTTTCTTCGGCAAACACAACGCCGCCTCGACGATCAACGCGATGATCATCGCGACGAGGAACAAACGCCAAATCTCCTGAATCAGCGCGGCGAGGTTGCCGGCCTTGTCATCGACGCGAGCAAAATCAAGCCCTTGAAACAACTCGGCGACTCGCCCGTCGGCCAGCACCGCCGCTTGATCTTCGGCGCTCCCCCGGTTGAGCGCCAGCAACCGTTCGCCCGCCGAATAGACGCCGCCATGAAACGCGAACTCCGTCGAGAGCGCTTCCGGCGGGCCGGCGACTTGTTGCCACGCCGTCGGTTGCTCGCCGGAGACATCCCCCGAGACCAGTTGCCGAGTGTTGCCGAGCACCGCCGCTCCCAGCGCGAGTGCGCGTTGCACCAGCACGTACAAGACGACGCCGTTCTCGGCCAACGACGAATCGGCCATCGCCGGAGTCGTCGCACAGAAATAGACGCCGCCGCGATTCGTCGTCACCCGCGCGAGCAACGGTGTGCCACCCTTCAACGTTGCGAGCGGAATGTGCTCGCCCGACAGGCCACAATGTTTGCGGACCTGCAATTGTCCGACCGGCAGCGCCGCTCCGCTTTGCGTGTGTGCCAGCAAGTCTTGATCGCCGCGCCATGTTTCGATCGCGATGCCATCAGGAGTTTCGACCCACGACTGCCACGACGCACCCGCGAACGACGTACTCGTCACGGCCTGAGTCGGAAAGAAGACGATTTGCCCGCCGCGATCCACGAACGTTTGGATCACATCCGCGGCTGGGCCATCCGGCAGCGGAGCTTGCCACAGCACGAGCGAGACTTGATCCCATTCGACGGTCGGCAGTTGATCGACCGTGAGCACTTCCGCCGCGAGTTTCAGCGCCGGATCGGGCGAGATCGCCGCCGACAGTTGCAGCGGCCGAGCGGCATTCGCGTCATCGGCCACGATGATCGTCTGCCGCACGGCCGGTTGATCGAATACGAAATAGAAATCGTTGTCCGCCGAGTTCGCATCCGCCGGGATCGAGACCTTCCCCCAACCGCGATCCTTCTGCCGTTCAATCGGAATGCGATGATCCTTCAACTCGAACTGCGAACCGGTCATCTCGACCGAGGCCTCTGAGCGTGCCCCTTCGATCTCGAACGACACCGGCACCGAGACCTTCTCGGCGTCGTCTGCGACACCCTCGCGCGTCAGCTTGAGCGACACGAGCAACTCGGCACCGTCGCTGCCTTGTTGCCGGCGCACGTTCGTGACGCGCAGCGACATGTTCCCGGCCGCCGCTTGTGGATACGCCAGCAGATGAAATCGCACGCCCTGTGTCAGTTCGAGAAACGCATCCCGCAGCGTTGCCCAGCGACCGCTCTCGGCGTTCCAGTCGTTCGCGCGGATGTCCGAGCAAATCCAAACTTCCGTGCGTCCCGACTTGTTCGCCTGGATGTAATCGCGAGCCGCTTGCAGCATCGCCGGCAGATCCGCCGACGAACTGGCCGGTTCGGTCGCGGGCAGGTTCATCAACACATCGGGCGATTCGATTTCGCGCGGCGTGTTGGTCGTGCTCTCGATCAACACCCATTTGGCGGAGCCCAGCAGACTCAGCGACCGAGCCAATTGATGCCGGCCGGTGTCGAGCTTCGTGCCGGCTTGCCCCTCGCCCTGTTGCCTCATGCTGGGCGAACGGTCGAGCAAAATGATCGTCGTATCCGGTCGGCCTCCAGCGGTGAGTCCGAGCCAGCCGCTCGCCAGCGGCCGAGCGACGCCGAAGATCAAGCCGGCAATCGCCAACGTGCGAAACAACAGGATCAGCCATTGCCGCAGCTTCGCGTAACCGCGCGACATGCGATTCGCGGCGAGCAGAAACATCATCGCACCCCAGCGGATCGTCTGAAACCGACGCTGGTTGATGAGGTGAATCAGAATCGGCAGCGCGATGAGCGGCAGCGCGGCCAGTAACAGCGGTTGAAGGAAGCTCATCGCACTCCCTTCGTTCGCGTGCGGCCGACGAGGAATCGCATCAAGACCTGCTCGAAGCTTTCGTCGAGCGTCACCGGATGAAAATCAACAGCGGATTCCAGCACCACCGCCAGCAATTCGTCAGCGTATTTCTGCAATGCCTTTTGGTAGCGGTCGGCGATTTCGTTCGGCTCGGCGAAGATCGCGGGGCCTCCTTCCATGTCGATGAATCGCATCGGGCGGCGGAAGTTGAAGTTCAATTCCAGCGGGTCGAGCAACTGAAACATCGAGACGTCGTGCTTGCGGAATCGCAAATGCTGCAAGCAGCCGCGCAGCAATTCCGGCTCGACGAAGAAGTCGGACAGGATCACGATCAACGCGCGCTGCCGAATCGTCTCGGCCAGCTCGTGCAGCACCGGGACGAGCTGTGTTTCGCTGCTCGGCTGCGTCTGTTCGAGGATGTCGAAGACGTTCATCAAGTGTGCTGGACCCCGTTTCGGCGGGATGTTGCGGACGATCCCGTTGGCGACACACGACAGCCCGACGGCGTCCCCCTGTTGCGAGGCCAAGTATGCCAGTGATCCGGTGATCTTCCTCGCGTACTCGATCTTCGTGACGCCAGTCGAACCAAAGTCCATCGAGCCGCTCGTGTCGAGCACCACGCACAGCCGCAGGTTCGTGTCCGCCTCGAACTCCTTGACGTAGAAGCGATCGGAGCGTCCGTACGCTCGCCAATCGAGCCGCCGCAGGTCGTCGCCAGGGACGTATTTTCGATACTCGGCGAATTCAACGCTGGCCCCACGATGCGGACTGGTGTGTCGCCCCGACACGTTCCCCTGCATCGGCCGCCGAGCACACAGCGGCACCGCCGCCAGTCGCGACAAAGCGCCGGTGTCCAAGAAGCTACGAGGCTGACGATCGGCGAACATCGTTCAAGTTTCCGGGAATCGAAATGAGGAGCAAGCGGCCCGATCACGTCTCAGCGTTCGTCTCTTCGATCAATCGCCGCACGATCTTCTTGGCGTCGATTCCTTCGGCCTGGGCGGCGAAGGTCGTGATGATGCGATGCGTCAGTACCGGCGAGGCGACTTCTTGGATGTCTTCCAACCGGACCATGTAGCTGCCCATCAACGCCGCGCGAGCTTTCGCGCCGAGGATCAGATTCTGCACCGCTCGTGGCCCGGCTCCCCAGGCGACCAGCGGCTTGAGCCAGCCCGGCGCGGTCGCACCATTCGGCCGAGTCTTTCGCACCAGCCGCGCGGCGAATTGATAAATGTGATCCGGCACCGGCACGCGACGCACGAGTTGCTGATGCCGAATGATGTCTTCCGCGTGCAGCAGTTGACTCAACTCTGGCAAGTCATCGCCGGTCGTCGTGCGAGCGATCCGCACCTCTTCTTCTTCCGACGGATAGTCGAGTTCAATCAGGAACATGAACCGGTCGAGCTGCGCTTCGGGCAGCGGGTAAGTCCCTTCCTGCTCGACGGGATTCTGCGTGGCCAGCACGAGAAACGGCGCGTCCAGTTTGAAGGGCTTACCGATGACCGTGACCTTGTGCTCCTGCATCGCTTCGAGCATCGCCGCCTGCGTCTTTGGTGGAGCGCGGTTGATTTCGTCGGCCAGGACGATGTTCGCGAAGATCGGCCCGTGGACGAATTCGAAATTTCGCTTGCCTCCCGCCGTGTCTTGCAGGATGTCGGTGCCGGTGATGTCCATCGGCATCAAATCGGGAGTGAACTGAATGCGGCTGAACTTCAGCGACATCGTCTCGGCCAGCTTGCTGACCAGCAGCGTTTTGGCGAGTCCCGGCACGCCCATCAGCAAGCCGTGGCCGCGAGCAAACAAGCAGATCGCCAATCGCTCGATCGTGTCCTGTTGGCCGACGATCACTCGGCCGAGTTCTTTCTTCAGCCGAGCGTAAACCTCCCGCAGTTGATCAATCGCCTGGACATCATTTTCTGAGAGCTTTTCCGAAACGGTCGTCGCCACGGACTGAGACATGAATGCGTTCCCCAGTTGTTGGATCAGAGGTGTTCGCTGAACCGGATGCCGTATTGGCCGAGAAATGGGTGACCGGTTCGCGGCGGATTATTCCGAGTCGTTCGACGAATATCCACGCCGTCGAGTTCCAGCAGAATGTTCAACGAGCACCCAGGGCTCGTCTTAGCAAATTGTGCGTGATTCGTTGAACTCGTTCGTCGGGACCGTGCGGGCGGCCCTGTGGTTCAATCGAAAATCAAAAATCATCAATCGAAAAATGGCCCCAACTCTCTTCGGCTTCGCCGCGCTACGTGTTGCGCATCGGCGGTTGTGGACGACCGCCGTCGCGGCCGCGGTCATTGCGGCCACGTTCGTCGCCACGGTTGCCCGGGGGCGGGCCAAAGTTGCCGCGATCGTGGCTCGGCCCATGCATCGGTGGGCGAAAATCTTCACGCCCGCGATCGGAACTGCGGTGTGGCGGCACAAAGTGACTGGGACCGCGCTCAGAACTTCCGCGATGTTGATCGTTCGGTGGAGGCCCCATTTGGCCACCATCACGGCTCGATCCACCGAACGGAGGACGGAAGTCGCTACGTCCACGATCGTCACTGCGTCCATGTTGCGCGATACCGTTGCGATCGCGACTGTGAGGTGGGACGAAGTCACCACGTCCACCTTGCGGCGGTTGGAAGTCACGACGCCGATCATCAGGACCACGAGATTGATGACCGGAGTGGTCAGGGTCACGATTCGGTCCACCCTGCGACGGACCAAAGTTTCTGTGTCCACCTTGCGGCGGTTGGGAATCATGACGCCGATCATCAGGACCACGAGATTGATGACCGGAGTGGTCAGGGCCACGATCCGGTCCATCCTGTGGCGGACCAAAGTTTCCGCGTCCACCTTGCTGCGGCTGAGAGTCACGTCGTCGATCATCAGGACCACGAGATTGCTGACCGGAGTGGTTAGGGCCACGATCCGGTCCACCCTGCGGCGGACCAAAGTTTCTGTGTCCATCTTGCGGTGGTTGGGAGTCACGTCGTCGATCATCAGGACCGCGAGATTGCGAATTTGTGCTACCACCCGATCTTGATTCATTGCTCGAACTCGAACCTGCGTTGTCGCGTCGGTCATTTCGATCGTTATTGTCTGGTCGCCGGCTGGGCTGACGCTCTCGCTGATCGCGATTTTCGGCGAACGCCAATGAGTCGGCTTGTGTCGAGTTGACGAGAGTTCTCTCAGTGCCCGTCTCCTCCGCTGACGTGGGACTGGTCGCCAGCGAAGCGGCGGCAATGGCCGTTGTCAGACTCAGAATCGCGAGACGCATACGATGACTCCTGATAGATTGAAAGGGGCAGAGCATGTGTCTGGCACAAGCTTCATCAATGGTCACTCGCGAAGAATGACGACCGATCAGGCTACGGGACAAGTCACGAACCTCATTTCGAGGCCGCCGCGAGTTCAACAGGTTTCTCAAATTGAGGATGTTGAACGACGGAGCCAAGGAGATTGTTGATGCTCGCAGCAACTCGCCCAACACATTGGCGGCGAGCGGTTGTGTTCCGTGTCGCCGCCGTGCTGCTGGGCCTGCTGCCGTTTGTCCTGATCGAAGTGGCACTCCGAGCATTCGGACTTGGCCATCCGAATTGGCACGACGATCCGTTTGTCGGCTTCAGCTCGGCGCGGCCACTGTTCGAGCAGAACGAGGCGGGAGACCGCTACGAGATCGCTCGGTCGAAGCGAGTCCATTTCTATCCCGAATCGTTTCTGGTCCCAAAACCGCCGCGCGAGTTCCGCATCTTTTGCATCGGCGATTCGACGGTGCAGGGAAACCCGTGGACCACCGAGACCTCGTTCACGACGTGGCTGGAGATCAGCCTGAATGCGGCGCAGCCGGATCGCCAATGGGACGTGATCAACTGCGGCGGCGTGTCGTACGCCAGCTATCGGATGGTGCCGATTCTGGAAGAGGTGCTGCGGCATCAGCCGGACTTGGTCATCGTGCATTGCAGCCACAACGAGTTCTTGGAGGATCGCACCTATGGTGGACTCAAACAGACTCCGCGCTGGCTCTGGCGGCTGCACGAGCAGACCTCGCGACTGCGAACTTTCAATCTGTTGCGAAGTTTCATGACGAAACCGGAACGCTCACTCGTCACGAACTCCAACCGCGAGTTCGGGACGAAGTCGCCGAACGAGCGATCGGAGTTGCCGGCCGAGGTCGAGGCGTTGCTCGACTACCGCGGCGGATTGGAGCTCTATCACCGGGACGAAGCTTGGCAGCGCGGCGTGATCGCGCACTACGAGTTCAATCTGCGGCGGATGACGTCGATCGCGAAGCAGGCGGGAGTCCCGCTGATCCTGATGAACCCGGCGTGCAACCTGCGCGACTCGCCGCCGTTCAAGGCGGAGCATCGCGCAGGACTCACAAATCAAGAACGGCAGCAGTGGGACGATCTGTGGGAGCAGGCTCGCAAGCACTATGCCGATCAACCGAGCGATGCCCTGCGCCTGTTGCAGGAAGCTCTGGCGATCGACGATCAACACGCGGGGCTGAGGTACGACTTGGCGAAGGTCTATGATTCACTCAGCCAATTCGACAAGGCGAGAGCCGAGTACGTCCGTGCCAAAGAGTTGGATGTCTGCCCGTTGCGGATTCTCGATCCGATGAACGACCTCGTGCGTCGAGTCGGACTCGACAGCGACACGCCGGTCGTCGATGTGCGAGCATTGTTCGATCGGATCGGCCGCAACGGAATCCCGGGCAACGATTGGTTTGCCGACCATGTGCATCCGACGATTCCCGGCTATCAGCGAGTTGCCGACGAGATCGCCGATGAACTCGTGCGCCTGAGAATCGTCCACCCCCAATCCAATTGGCTCGAACGGAAACAGCAACGCGACGCCGAGCATCTGAAGTCGCTGCCGCCGAATTATTTCATCGAAGGCCAGCGGCGGCTGAGGTCACTGATGCTCTGGGCCTACGGCCGCGTGACCAAAGAACGGCCAAACAAAGCCCCGTAAGGTGGGACCAGCGCAGCGCCGGCCCACCGCATTGCGAAATCAATGGCGGGCCGGCGCTGCGCTGGTCCCACCCTACGGCTTGCGAAGCGTCCACCGCCGATTAAGGTAGTCGCGTTGGGAGAACTTCGATGCGTCGTCGTGAGTGGCTGAACATGACCAGCGGTGCCGGCCTCGCCTTTTTGGGCGAGGTCTTGCGGCAGCGGTCTGCTTCGGCGGACGAAGGATCGCGAGGAGCCGGATTCGGTCGAGCGAAATCGGTGTTGGTCGTCCTCGCGAGCGGCGGGCAGAGCCAGTTAGAGACTTTCGATCCGCGGCCCGATGCGCCGCTGGAAGTGCGTGGTGAATTTGGCGCGATTGAAACCACCGTTCCCGGCACGTTTCTGTGCGAGCACTTGCCTCGGCTGGCGAAGCTCGCGAATCGTTATGCCATCGTGAAGTCGATGTCGCACGAGGATCTCGATCACGGCTCGGCGCTGTATTTGACTCTGACCGGGCAGTATCACCAGCGGCTGTCGTCGAACCCGCCACCGCGTGAGACCGATCATCCGTTCTTCGGTTCGGTGCTCGAACAAGTGCGGCCGAGATCGAAGTTCCTGCGGACGTCGGTGCTCGTGAATGGCCCGGCGCTCGTTCCGTTTGAGCCGGGGCCGGGACAATTTGCGGGATTGCTCGGCCGGCGATTTGATTCGCTCGTCATCGGCGACATGACGGCCGATCAGCCGGCGGTTCCGGGATTGGAGCGGCTGGACGAAATGAACTCCCAGCGGCAAGCGATCCGACGCCAACTGCTCAACGAACTGGAGCCGATCAGGCCACAAGCCGCGCAACCAACGATCGACATGCAGACGCTCTACCAGCAGGCCTACGAGATGCTCGACCGGCCGGCCGCGCGGCAAGCTCTCGATCTGGACGCGGAATCGGCCGCGCTCCGCGACCGCTACGGCCGACACCGACCGGGGCAGGCGTGTCTGCTAGCGCGGCGGTTGATCGAGGCTGAGGTGCCGCTGGTCACGGTCGTCTGGAATCACTCGAACCGCGGCCAAGACAAGTACCCCGATGACGCCGAGCAATTCGGTTGGGACACTCACAACGACATCTTTGACGTGATGGGTGGCAGCTTGCTGCCGCGATTCGATCAGAGTTTTTCGGCGCTGCTGGAAGATCTCGATCAGCGCGGACTGTTGGAGACAACGCTCGTTGTGTGTCTCGGCGAGTTCGGCCGCGCACCGCTGGTCGCTGTCGAATCGAAGTTCAAGGGAGCCTCCGCCGGTCGCAAGCATTGGGCGGCGGCGTACTCGATCGTGATGGCCGGAGCGGGCGTGCGCGGCGGAACCACCGTCGGCGCGACCGACAAACAGGCCGCGTATCCGATCAGCACCAAGTACGGCCCGTGGGATGTCACCGCCACGATCTTCCACGCGTTGGGAATCGACCCGGCCGGCCACTTTTACGACAGTTCAAATCGTCCGTACCCGATCAGCAGCGGCCAGCCCATCGCGTCTCTGTATTCGTGACGTTGTCGGTCATTTCTTGGACTGCACGTCGAAACAAAACAAAAGCTCCTGATCCCGCAGGAACAGTCGGCCGCCAGAGACAATCGGTGGCGTCCAGATGCCGCCTCTCGGTTTTCGCTGTTTGGTTTGCTGAGGGATGCGGAAGCGGCCCGACTCCATCCAGCCGTCGGTGCTGACTTCGATCAGCGCCACCGTGCCATCGCTTTCGTCGTAACAGTACAAACGACCGTCAGCGCAGGTGACCGAGCCGGATCGCAGTTTCTGTCGCTCGGACCAGACGATTTCGCCAGACGAAAAGTTTTGGCACAGCCAGCCGCGATTCTCGCCGAAGCCGAAGAGATGCTCGCCAACCAGCACGACGTTGCCGTGATGGTTCGACAGGTTCTTGTTGTTGTAAACCGATTCGGCTTTGAAGGTCTCGCCATCCTTCGTGACGCGGATCAATTCGCAGCCGTGGCTGGAGCCGACGGTGACGTACACGAACGAGCCTTGAATGATTGGCGAGTTGACGACCTCGGTGACGTACGGCCGCATCGGCTGATAGGTCCACAACACGCGGCCGTCCTTCGCGGCCACTCCGACGATGCTGCGGTTTGTGAGCACCACGTACTGCCGCACGCCGTCGATCTCCGCGAGCATTGGCGAGGTGTACGCCGCTTGATCCTTGATCTCAGCGCTGCGCCACAGGACATCGCCGGTCTTCTTGTTGAGCGCCGCGAGCGTTCCCTTCGGCCCGCCGGGGACGCAGACCAACTGCTCGCCATCCACGAGTGGCGACCAGGTGAAGCCCCAGCCGAGCTTTTTCGGACCGCCCCCGATCGGGTTCACTTCCGCCTCCAATTCCGACGGCAGATCCTTGCGCCAAATTTCTTTTCCGGAGGTTGTCTCGGCACAAATCAGGTGGCCGTTGCCGCCGAGCGCGAAGACCAACTCGCCATCGACCGTCGGTGTGGAATTCGGGCCAGCATTCCAGGAGTTGCCTTTGAAATCGAACGTCGGCCCGATGCGCGTCGCCCAGGCCTGAGTCACACTTTTGTCTGTGACGTCTTTCAAATTCAACGCGATCAGGAACTCGTCTTCGCCGCGACCGCCGATCGTGAAGAGTCGCTCGCCGACGATTGCTGACCCGGAGCAACCGATCCCGGTATCGGCATAGGTCCACAACAACGGCGGACCTTCTTTGGGCCAGGTCTGTGAGAGTCCCGTCTCGGCCGAAACATCATCGCGACGTGGTCCGCGATACTGCGGCCAATCTGCCGCGGAGATCGGCTCCGACAGGAGAAATCCAAACACGAGCAGCCCGCACAGAGTTCGCATGACGCACCACCTTTCATCGGTGGCCTATCGTAGTCGTGTGCCCCAGTGTTTTGTCAGGCCAATGAATAGGGGTTGGACACATCAGCCGTAGGGCGCTAGCCCACGGTTACTCCCGGCCGAACCGGGGCTAGCGCCCTGCGGCTGATTTGGTGAACCCCAATTCTTAGTCGTGACGCTTCCCCTGCCGGATTCCAAGCCACGAGAACTCCTCATCCGCGAGTGGTCGGCCGAGCGGAATCGCGATACCGTGGTGACGGTTCGTCATTGCGCCGAGACTTTCGGAATTCCATTCAGTCATCAACTCTGGTCACGCCATGTATTCTGGCAAACAACGCGTTCAAAGAAACTGGCACCGCGTCAGCTTGTTCGCCGCTTGTGGGTGGCTGCTGTTGGCGGGCCGTGTTGGGTCCGAAGAAATCCAAGGCCGCGTCGGCCATTCGATTGCGCTGGTTTCCCCCTTTGGTGTGGACGCTTACGTTCCGAACAAATGGGGCAGTTTGAACGTGCAATTGGTCAACCCTACCAGCGAACCGCTGGAGTTGTTTTCCACGACCTATTTTGAGGAGGAGCCGACGCTGCAGTTCGGCCGGCGCGTTTGGGTTCCCGCGAGGTCGCGAATCGAAGTTTGGCATCCGATTCTGGTGCCGGACGTTTCCGCAGACGTGACGCAGTTCAATCTGCGGTCACTGGTGATGGATGCCAGACAGGCTCGCGAAGTGCTGATCCGCAGCGATTCTGGGTTTTTGCAGCACGATGCCATCTTGCGACGAACCGTCGTCACACCGGTGACCGGGTTGATCGACACTCTCGATGACTCCCAATCCGAAGAGTCCGAAGCCGCCTACGAGTTGTTGGTCGAAACGCGGTTGCAGGCCGGCTTGAATCGGCAGATCAAACTGTTGTCGGATCGGATGCTGCCCACGGGTGAAGAAAGCTTGCAGGCTCTCGATCAACTGGTCATCGCGGACAGCCGGATCATGAATGACGGCGCGGGCCTCTCGGCAATTCGGCGGTGGCTGTTTGGCGGCGGACGAGTGTGGGTCATGCTCGATCGTGTCGATCCGCGAGTGCTGGAGTCGTTGTTGGGGGACGAGTTCACGGGTGAGGTCGTCGGCCGCGTCGGGCTGACAACGGTTCGCATGGAATCCGCAGCCGTTCTGGGCAACGAGCGGTGGACTCAGGAGTACGAGCAGCCGGTGCAATTCGTCCGCATGGTCGTCTCGGACGTGGATGTGGCTTATTCGATCGACGGTTGGCCCGCCGCCTTCTCGAAAAACTGCGGCGAAGGCCGGCTGCTGGTGACCACTTTGGGACCACCAGGTTGGATGCGTCGGCAAACGGCAGCGGAAGCGAATTCTCGGACTCCGGGAAAATTCGCGCTCTCGGCTCCGATGCAGAATCTGGTCCCCGATCTCTTTCCTCCGCGTCCCGCGCCGTTGCTGCCGGAAGAGATGCTGGAACCGCAGGTGCGCGAGTACGTCGGCTATTCGATTCCATCGCGATGGTTGGTCGGTAGTTTGCTGATCGGCCTGAGCGTGTTGCTGGCGGGACTTGGAGTTTGCTTGTGGCGGGCGAATCGATTGGAACTGATGGGCGTGATCGGTCCCGGCTTGGGCCTGGCCGTGAGTCTCGTGTTGGTGCTCTTGGGTCAGCATCAGCGAAGCGCGGTTCCGGCATCGGTGGCGAGCGTGCAGTTCGTGCAAGCGGTGTCGGGGACGGATGACGTTCGCGTGCAGGGAGTCGCCGGCCTGTTCGCTCCGGAGGCTGGGACTGCCACCGTTTCGGGGCAACAGGGCGGCTGGCTGATGCCCGAAATGACCGGGCTGAAAGGGACCACGCGGCGGATGATTTGGACGGACTTGGGGACTTGGCATTGGGAGAACCTTCCCGAATCTGCGGGCCTGCGCAGCGCCACGTTTCGACAATCGGGAGCGACGGCGGATCGCATCGAAGCCCGCGCAACCTTTGGTCCAACAGGCGTGATCGGTCGCTTGCACGGCGGCGCGGGACATTCACCGTCCGACGTGGTGCTGGCGACGCGCGACGGCCGCATTGGCGTCGAAGTCCGCGACGACCGAACTTTTGTCGCGCACGCCGACAACGTCTTCACCTCGGAACAATTTCTGTCCGCGGGCCTTTTGACCGACGAGCAAAATCGCCGGCGGCGGACACTGCAACATCTGCTGACAAATCCGCAGCGGCGGGAGTATCCCGCCTCGGCTCAATTGTTCTATTGGTCCGATCCGTGGGATCTCGGATTTCGATTTGGCGAACGCCCGAAATCCTTCGGCGCGGCCTTGGTCGCTGTGCCGGTGCAATGGGAGCGTCCGCCCGTGGGAACCGAAGTGGCGATCGCCGCCCCGCTGCTGCCGTATCGAGCCACGATCGGCCCGGATGGCGCGCTTCCCCCCGCGCTGTGGGATCACAATCAACACATCTGGCACGAAAAATCGGTTCCGTCGTCGACGTGGTTGCGATTCCAAGTTCCAGCAGTGTTGCTGCCGCTGCAAGTTCAGCGAGCACGCCTGATGATCCAAGTCACCGGGCCGGTCGGCATGCTGGAGATCGCGGCGCATCGCGCGCCGGACATCGTGGCTCTGAAAACTTGGATCGATCCTGTGGGGACTCTCACGTTGGACATCACCGACATCGAACTCGTGAAGGTGTCGGCCGACGGAGGTTTGCTGTTGCGAGTTTCCGGCGGCGATCCAGATCGTCCCGAACTGACGAACGCCGATCTGCAGCACGGTGAGAAACGGAGTTATTGGCAGATTGAATCGCTGACGCTGGACCTGCGTGGCAAGACCATTGATTCCCCAGGATCGGAGTGAGGCATGCGTTTCGCGGTTTGTCTGTGGCTGACTTTGGGACTCGCGCTGACGGCGAGCGCGGCGGGGGAGATTCGTCCCGACTTCGCGATGGAATCCGATCCCGAATTGAAGATTCCTGAACCGGTGATCGGATTTCACAAAAAGTCCAAGCCGCTGTGGCTGTCCGCGCTGGCTCGACCGGAAGCGGACCTGCAACGCCTTTCGGCCGAGACGATCGCTCAGGCGCACCTCTTCGGAGTTCCAGAATTGATCGAGGCGGCACCGAGGCTGAAAAAGATCGTGACCGCCGAAGCCTCGCATGCCAACGCTCGTTTCTCGGCCGCGCGCGCGTTGATTGCACTGAACGCGACGGAGACCGCGACGGATCTGTTCGATGTCTCACAGCGGCACGGGGCCGATCTGCGACAACTGATCGAACCGGCGTTGGCGAAGTGGAAGTTCGAGCCGATTCGCAGCGTGTGGCAGCGGCGGCTGAGTGCCAAGGACACACGACATCGCGAGCTGCTCTTGGCGATTCACGGTTTGGGAGAATCCGGCGACGGCTCGGCCGTGCCGGACTTGTTGTCGCTCGCACACGACTCGCGACGAACGTCAGCCGCCCGGTTGGCGGCGGCTCGGTCGGCCGGTCGGTTGCAAGGTGCGGGCCTGGAAGCGGAGACCGAACGACTGACACAACAGACCTCCGCAACGATCGTGGATCGGCTCTGCGCCGTGGCTCTGTTGGATCGACACGCCTCCGAGACGGCGCAATCGGCATTGCTGCGATTGGCGCGTGACCTGGAACCGAGTGTCGCCGCCGCCGCTCTGACACGACTGAACGCGATCAATCACGACTTGGTCGTACCGCTCGCCGAGCAAGCCATGCAGAACGACGACGCGCCGGTTCGGCAACAGGGAGCCGATGCTTTCGTGGCTCGTCCCACTCCGGAACGAATCGCGGTCCTCGCCAAACTGCTCGACGATCCGCATCCCAACTTGCGCGGCCGCGTGCGCGACGCGCTGTTTGTTTTGGCGAAGTCGCCGGGACTGGATGCCGCAGTCCGTCAGTCCGCGACCAACCTGCTGGCCGGTGACCGGTGGCGCGGGCAGGAACAGGCCGCGCTGTTGCTCGCGGCGCTCGATCACAAACCGGCGGCTCCCCGGTTCGTGGAGTTGCTCGAATCCACTCGCGGCGAAGTGATGATCGCCTCGGCTTGGGGGCTGCGAAAACTCGCGCTCCCCGAAACCTTGCCGGCGATCTTCAGCAAGGTCACACGACAAACAGAGATTCGACTCAAACAGCCAACTCTTCCGGAGCTTGATGCGCAAGTGGCTCACTTGTTCGAGGCCTTGGGCCTGATGCACCACGCGCCGGCCGAGTCGTTGCTTCGCAGTTATGTCCCCAAGGATGCCAGTCACGGTGAGCTCTCGCGCAGCGCGGCAATCTGGGCACTGGGACACCTGCACGCGGGACGGCCCAACGAACCCCTGGCGGTGCAGATGGTCGGACGGCTGACGGAATCTCCGGCGGCGGTTCCGTTCGAATCGTCGCGCGTCCGCTGGGCGAGCGCCGTGTCGCTCGGCCGGATGCTCGCAAAATCGCAAGTGCCGCAGATGCGCGCGTTTCTGGGACCGAAGGTGGGGCCGGATTTCACGTCGCTCGCGATCCGTTGGGCGATCAACGAACTCACCGGGGAACTCTTGCCCGATGCCGAACCCTCGGTCGTCTCAAAGTCCGGTTGGTTTCTGGAACCGCTGGACGACGACGAATAACTCCGACGACCACCACCTGGGAATCCTCCGTGAGCACCGAGACGAAGCCCCGATCGAACCCCGACGCCGCCAGCGAGGCCGTGTCTGGTTCGTTGACTTCTCGGTCATCAGCGGCGGAAAGCGGCGTGCTGTGGACGCTGTGGCTGACCTACGGAGCGTTCTACTTCTGTCGCACAAATCTCTCGGCGGCCGTGCCGGGAATGAAGTCGCCAATCAACGTCGGCGGATTGGGACTCAGCAGCGATGAAGTCGGCTGGATTCTGGCGTCGCTGAAAATCGCCTACGGATTGGGGCAGTTGCTCAACGGCCAGTTGTCCGAACGTTTCTCGCCGCGCCTGTTACTGGCCATCGGGATGTTCTGCTCGGCGGCGCTCAACGTGCTGTTCGGTTTCAGCACCGGATTCTTCTTTCTGTTGTTCGTATGGGCGACGAACGGATTCTGCCAATCGCTGGGCTGGACTCCCTGTGTGCGAGTGCTGGCGAATTGGGTGCCGGTCCAGCGGCGCGGTCACGCGATTGGCCTCGTCGGCACCGGTTATCAAATCACGCTCGGCCTGACCTACGTGATCGCCGGACAGTCGGCCGAGTATCTCGGCTGGCGCGGAGCGTTGTACGTGCCGGCGATCTTGCTGGCTCTGACCGGTGTCTTCATGTTGGTCTGCCTGCGCGAAACGCCGGAGGCCGACTCATCCCATGAACTCGCTGCGGGACGGCGATCCGCGACTCCGAGTACGACATTTTCCGAGAGCCTGTATTGGACGCTCTACAACCCGACGCTGTGGCTGCTGGGATTGTCGCTGGGGCTGCTCAATGCTTGCCGATACGGGTTTCTCGATTGGGGCGTGACGCACTTGATGGAGACGCAGAAATCCGGCGTCGGCAAAGCGGTGTTGCAGTTCTTCGTCATCGCAATTGGAGCCACCGCCGGTTCGTACCTGTCCGGTTGGGCGACCGACCGCTTCTTCGGCAGCCGCCGAGCTCCTGTCATCTGTCTGCTGATGGTGCTGCTGGGAACGCTGTCGCTGGCGTACGACTGGACGGTGCGACACAGCGTGCCCGGAACCATGCTGATGCTGGTGGTTATCGGCTTCTGCATTTACGGCCCGCAGGTGTTGCTCGTCGGAACCGCGCCGGCCGATTTGGCTCACCGCGGCACATCGGCGGCGGCCGCGGGATTCGTCAACTTTCTGGGCTACATGGGAGCCGCAACCGGCGATGTCGTGACCGGATATTTCTCGGCTCCCCAGCATGGCGGCTGGCAGACGGCGATTTACATTTGGGCCGGCTGGGCGTTTCTCGGCGCGATCCTCACGAGCCTCCTGTGGAACACGACGGCTCGCAGAATTGGAGTCATGTCGGGACTCGTCCCGAAACTGGGAGGCATGGCGACACTTTTCCTCGCCTGCTGCGCGATCCAAACTGGCGAGCAACCCTTGGAATTGCGTGTGGCGACCTACTTCGGCTTGGTCTTTTTGGCGGAAGCTTTTGTGGAACGCTGGTTCGCGGGATTGACGATGCTGATCTCCGCGGCCGGAGTGTTGACGGTTTTCATTGGCTATGCGACGGCGCAGTCGGGCATCACTTGGAACGAAAGCACGGCGATCGTGGCCTACGGGCTGACGATCGTGTTCGCGTTGATGGTGCTAGTCGAACAGAAAGAGGAACCATGCGAGTCATTGTCATCGCCGCCGGACGCGGCCGACGCTTGATGCCCACGACGGCTGATGCTCCCAAATGCTTCGCCGAAGTCAAAGGCAAACGCCTGCTCGATTGGGCGCTGGAAGCGTTTCGCGCCAATGGCCTCAACGACATTTGCTTCATCGGCGGCTATCAGATCGACAAGGTCCGAACGGACTATCCGCAGTTCACGTTTCGCCACAACGCCGATTGGGAGCACAACAACATTCTGCTCTCCCTGTTTCACGCCGAAGACCTGATGGACGAGCCGTTTCTCTGCTGCTACAGCGACGTGCTGTTCAACGCCGACATCATCGCTCGATTGGCCACCGCGCCCGGCGACATGGTGCTGGGAGTCGATACCGAATGGCTGACGCGCTACGAACACCGCACCGAACATCCGCCCGACGACGCTGAGAAAGTGACCGTCGCCAACGGCTGCGTCACGCGGGTCCATCGTCAGATTCCTCCAGCCGAAGCCCACGGCGAGTACATCGGCGTGGCTAAGTTCTCTGCGGCTGGTGCTGCACGGCTGCGTCAGCACTTCCATCATTGCCGAGAACAGTTCGCCGGCCGCCCGTGGCGTGAAGCCGCAGTCTTCGAGAAGGCGTACAAGATTCTGTTGTTTCAAGAGATGATCGAAGCGGGCGAACGTTTCACGCACGTCGATACGCCGGGCGGCTACATTGAGGTCGATACGCAACAAGACTTCGAGTACGCGCGGCAAAACTGGACCTCGAAACATTTGGGAAGATGACCATGAGCAACGATATTTTGTTTCCGACGTCCGTGATCGGCTCGTTGCCGCGTCCGCAGTTCGTCAAGGACTTGATCGCCGACGACTGTCCGCTCGACGATTCCGAATATCGTCGGTTGATGGGCGCGGCGATTCGCACGGCCGTCGCGTTGCAAGAGACGGCCGGCCTGGACGTCGTCACCGATGGCGAGTGGTGGCGGAAGTCGTACATCGGCGTGATCGCTGAACTCGCGCACGGCTTTGAACTCAGTCGCAATCCGGCTGACGGCCGCCCGTGGACGGTCGTCGTGGATAAACTCAGCCCGAAGCAGCCGGGGTTCATCGCGCAGGAAATCCGCTTCCTGAAGCAACTGACCAACAAGCGGATCAAAGCGACGCTGCCGGCTCCCGCGCTGCTCGGCGAACGCATGTGGGATCCGGTCAAGTCGTCGAAGGCCTACCCGACTCGCGACGCTTTCGTGCAGGATTGCGTGCCGATTCTCCGACGCGAGGCGGAACTGCTGCGCGACGAAGGGGTGTCGATTCTGCAAATCGACGATCCGCATCTGTGCTTGTTCGTCGATCCGGAAGTCCGCAAGCAGTACGCCGACGCCGACCGCGCCGCTGACTTCGCCGTCGATATGGACAACCAAGTCGTCGACGGCATTGAGGGCCTCAAGCTGGCCGTACATCTCTGCCGTCGAGCCGGCGCGCGAGCGCGGGGTGAGGCCGAGCATCGCGGCGGTTACGATCCGATTTTGAAACAGCTCGGCCGTCTGAAAGTTGGGCACATCACGATGGAGTTCACGTCACCTGGCGCGGGAGACATGTCGGTGTTTCAGCGCCTGCCCGAACACATCGAGATCGGCTTGGGCTGCGTCAGTTGTCAGCCTGGCCAGATCGATTCCGCCGACACCATCGTCGAGCGTGTCGAGATGGCGCTGAAGTATCTGAAGCCGGAACGCATCACGCTCAATCCTGATTGCGGTTTCGCTCCAGGATCGGCCGCGGATGTGAGCATCGACGAGGTCTATCTCAAGCTGCAACACGAAGTCGCCGCAGCACACCGCCTGCGTGAAAAGTACGGCTGATCCAAAAGCAAGAAGCCCGGCTTTTCCGAAAAGCCGGGCTTCTGTTGCGATGTCGATTCACTTGAGTGTTAGCTCTCGGTTGATGCGTCGGCTGCGGACTCTTCCGACTTTACTTCCTGCTTGGTCTCGTCTTTCTTGGCGTCCTCCTCTTTCTTCTTTTCTTCGTCCTGCTTTTTCCGTTTGTCTTCGGAGTCGAGCGCCGCCGTGAGTTTCTTCTGTGCATCGGCGAGGTCATCGGCCGACTTCTTCGCGGCAGCGATGGCTAGGTCTTTGTCGGCGGCAGTCTTCTTCGCAGCGTCTTGAGCGGCGGCCACTTGCTTCGCGGCGTCGTCTTTCACTTTGGCCAGTTCCGCATTGGCCTTGGCTTGTTCGTCCTTCGCCGTCTTTGCAGCAACCTCGGCGAGTTGTTTGGCTTTTTCGGAGGCCGCCGTTTTGTCCTGTGAGTCCTTCGCGTTCTTGGCGGAAGCCGCCGCGTCAGCGCGAGCTTTGTCACGTTCGGCAACGGCGGCGGATTGTTCGCCACGAGCCCTGTCGCGATCAGCCACCGCAGCTTTCAGTTCGGCTTGCACTTTGGCGAGCTGAGCCTGCACGTCGTTTCGTTCCTGAGTCATGTGAGCCAGCGCGGTTTCTGCCTTCGTCGCGTCATCCGCTCGCTTCAGAGCAACGTGATACGGCAGCAGCGTTCCCTGGCAGCACTGCGTCTGAATCTGCTGCAAGTTGGGATCGACGCAGCAGAACTTGTCCCGGGCGAACGCATTCGCCGACAAACTCGTCACGACCAGCAGACCGAAAACAATCGTGTAATTCTTCATGGCGAAACCTTTCAAACCTTTCCTCAAAACTTAGGCGGGCTGTGCCCTCACGCGGGCAGCAGTGTGAAGTGTCACCTGTCATTCCAAACCGAACAGGCAAGACACGAGGACTTTTCTCACGGACAGATCATCGGACGCCAATGGATTCCCCCCAAAGGCCCGGTCTGCACAACGTGGGAAACTCACGAAGACAGAATCGGAGATAGCCACTGTTCCGAATTTACTGTTCCGAATTTGCGAATTGAACTGTCCTAACGGCAGAGGTCAAGGAACTCGGCTATCGAGATTCCCAAAATCGGTCTGTTCGATCAGGTCTGACGCGCCGAACCCTTTGGTTCCGCTCTGTGACAACATGGATTCACGCGAACCGGTGGTAACGATCATCGGCCTTTTGCTTTTGGCTGCGGACGGTTCTGCATCTCAAACGGTCGGTTCGTGTCCTAATTTGTGTGGGCGGGTTTCGCCGAAACCCGCTTTCCCCGGCGTCGGCGACGCCGGACCACACAGATGAGGACACTACCAACGGTCGGTTCCGATAGTCACACCCATTGCAAACTTTCCTGTGTCCCGCCAACTTGGAATCTCGTTGTCCCACAATCAGGCATTGAGCACACAGGAGACTCGCTTGGCTGACGCGAAACGCGAACATCTGAAAGTCCAGGAGCAGAAGGCGATTCTCGTCGCCGTGCTGGAAACTGGCAGCCGCATCGACAAGGGCACCGCGCTCGATGAGCTTCACGGGTTGGTCAAGTCCGCTCGAGCGGAAGTCGTCGGCGAGTTGGTGCAGAAGACCAATCAGCCCAGCGGGGCGACGCTGCTCGGCAAGGGCAAGGTTGAGGAAGTGAAGCAACTGATCGAGGCGACCGGGGCCGAGGTCGTCATCTTCGACAACAACCTCTCGCCTTCGCAGGGACGTAACCTTGAAGAAGAGTTGAACTGTGTCATTGTCGATCGCAGCGAAGTGATTCTCGACATTTTCGCGCGGCGAGCGCAGACCTACGAAGCGCGATTGCAGGTCGAGTTAGCTCAACTTTTGTACTACCGCCCGCGACTGAAGCGGATGTGGACGCACTTGGAACGCATCGAAGGCGGCGTCGGTGCGGGTCGCGGGCCGGGCGAAAAGCAGATCGAGACCGACCGCCGGCTGATCGACCAGCGCGTCGATGAATTGAAATTGAAGCTCAAAGAGGTCTCGAAACGCCGCGAACGGATCGTCGCGACGCGCGGCGATCAACCGACGGTCTCGCTGGTCGGCTACACGAATGCTGGCAAGAGCACGCTGCTGCGGACGTTGACCGGAGCCGACGTGTATGTCGCCGATCAGTTGTTCGCGACGCTCGACACGCGCACGAAACGCTGGCAAGTGCCGCACTGGGGCGAGGTGCTGCTCAGCGACACAGTCGGGTTCGTCCGCGATCTGCCGCACCATCTGGTCGCGTCATTCAAGTCCACGCTCGAAGAGGCTCGGCAAGCGGACCTGCTGTTGCATGTCGTCGATGCCAGCCATCCGGAAGCCGAGCGACAGATCGACACGGTCCATCAGGTGCTCGACGACATCGGCGTGGATCGGACGAACATGCTGCTGGTGCTCAACAAAGTCGATGCCGTCGCGGATCGCAGCATTGTCGATGTGTTGCGAGTGAAACATCTCGACTGCGTCTGTATTTCGGCTCGCGAACGATCGGGGCTCGACAAATTGGAGTCAGCGATCGTTGCGCGGCTGGGTGACGGGATCGTCATCGCGGAAATCGAGACCAGCGTGGCCAACGGCAAGCTGTTTGCGTTCCTGTCGCAATGTGCCGATGTGACCGATCGCGTCTACAACGATTCGAACGGTGTGTGCCTGACGTGTCGCATCGACCGTCGCTACCTGGCCAAACTGCGAGCCGAGGGGAACGTTGTCACGTTGCGGGATACTTTCGGCCGAGCCATCGTGAGCAGCGACGGCGACGCTTGATTCGTCGGGCCGTGAGTTCGCAAGACTTGGGAATCGTGGAAGTCACACCGGGTAGGCCCGAAAGTTGGAAGGGCGGGATCGGTTGGAAGATCGGCCACGGCGCAGATGGCTCACACACTAAAACGGATCACGATTTCGTCGCCGTCGCGGATGGGGGATTCTTTGCCTTCGGTGCGGAAAAGCCCCGCGGCTTTGACTTCTTTTTCGGAGCCGAGTCGCAGCAGGTCTTCGGTAGACATGATGTCGGCGCGGATGAAGCCGCGAGCTAAATCCGTGTGGATCGTGCCGGCGGCTTCGAGAGCGCTGCTGCCGCGTTTCAGCAGCCAGGCGTGGACTTCTTTTTCGTCGCAGGTGTAGAACGTGATCTGCTCGGTGATTTCGAAGATCGCTCGCAGCAGTTTGCTGCGGCAGGATTCGGTCAGGCCCATCTCTGAGGCAAAGAGTTCGCGATCCTCTGCGGGCAGCGAGGCGACTTCCAGTTCGAGGCCGACCGGGCCGGCGATCGCCGTGATGCCGATGGCGTGCAGGTCGGCCAGTTGCTTGGCATCGACCGTCGAGTCGGCGGTGTTGAGCACGACCATCTTCGGTTTGCGAGTCAGCAGGGCGAACGATTTGGTGGCCTTGTCTTGGACTTCGGTGAACGTGATGCCGCGCAGCGTTTGGCCATCGGTGAGCTTCGCGACAACGAATTCCAGCGCTCCGAGTTCGGCGGTCAGTTCGTCCTTCTCGGTGGCAGGGCGGGGCTTCAGCAGATCCTTCTTCAACTTTTCGATTCGGTTGCCGACGACTTGCAGGTCGGCCAGGATCATGTCGTCCTCAAAGGCTCGCGCTTCGGCAACTGGATCGACTCCGTTGAAGACGCCGATGACCTGGGCCAACGCGGAGGACTCGCGAATGATCCCCAGCCGCTGAGCGTTCTGGGCATTGTCCCCCTTCAGCAAACCGGGGGTGTCGAACAGGTCGATCTTCGCGGGGGAGATTTTCTTGGGCTTGTGGAACGCGACCAGCTTGTCAAATCGTTCATCTGGCACGGTCGTGATACCGACTTGGCCGAGGTGCGATTTTGAGACGTCGGGCTTGTGTCCGCTGAGCAACTCGAACAGCGTGCTCTTGCCGCTGCCCTGATATCCGACCAGGCCGATTTTCATGGCTGCCTCTACGTAGCCGTCATCGCTCCGCGTGACGAGCTGAATGGGTGACAGGATTTGATTTTCAGAAAACGTTCGTGGCTCAAACTTGTAATGGCTCGTCACGCGGAGTCCGCCGCGGCGGAACGGCTACGTAACTACGAAAACATTTGCCACTTGCCGGTCGGCTCGAACGCGTTGCGGAGGTGGCGGATTTCCGGCTCGCGTGCATCTTCGGGCCAGACGATGGCGACGACGTCGAAGCGGGCCGAGTGTTCCAACAGTTTGTGTTTCTTCAAATAGGCCAACGCCATATTCGTCAGCTTCTTTTGTTTGTCGAGCGTGACCGCTTCTTCCGGCCGGCCGGCGACCAGCGATGAACGAGTTTTGACTTCGACGAAAACGATCGTCGTGCCATCGAGAGCCACGATGTCGATCTCGCCAAGCGGTGTCGAATAGTTTCGCTGGACGATCCGGAAGCCCTGCCGTTTGAGAAACTTCGCCGCCGCGCGTTCGCCGCGATCACCGAACAGCTTGTTCCACAGACTCCGCATGGCGGTGGTCCCGAAGGGAGGAATGAAAAATGAGAATTGGAAAATGGAAAATGCAAAATGGCATCAAACTCATTTTGCATTCTCCAATTCTCGTTTTCCATTGCCGGAGATTCGGACGTCACTGCTATTCGGAAGCAGGAACCTCGACTTTGGCTTCCTTCGCTCGGCGTTGGACCAGCTTTGTGGCTTTGCCGACGCGCTTGCGGAGGTAGTACAGCTTGGCTCGACGAGTCTTGCCGTGGCGGATGACTTCCAACTTGGCGATCTTCGGCGAGTTGACCGGGAAGATGCGCTCGACGCCTTCGCCGCCGACGATGCGGCGGACGGTGAACATCTCGCGGGTGCCGGCTCCGCGGCGAGCGAGGACGACGCCCGTGAAAATCTGGACGCGCTCTTTTGTGCCTTCCAGAATTCGGCAATGGACATCGACGGTGTCGCCGACTTCAAACTTCAGTGGGTCAGGTCGCAGGTGCTTGTCTTCGACCTCTTTGATGAGCTTGTTAATCATGATTCAGGACTCCCTGGATCGCGACGAGTTTGTGATCGTCGCTGGCGTTTCGGTTTTTTGTCTTCGTCGGCGGCAACTGGCGGGACCAGATCGCTGCGACGCTCTTGGGTTCGTTTCAAACTTTGTTGGTCTTGCCAACGTTGGATTTCGGCGTGATTTCCGTTGAGCAAAACTTCGGGAACCGTCATGCCGCGGAACTCGCGAGGTCGCGTGAACTGCGGGTATTCCAAAAGTCCGCTGTCGGAAAACGATTCGTACTTGTGTGAGGTCTCATCGCCGAGCACGCCCGGAATGAGCCGGATGACGGAATCAATCAAGAGCATCGCCGGCACTTCGCCGCCGTTGCAGATGAAATCGCCAACCGAGACCTCCAGTGGCTGCAAACCTTGTCGGATTCGATCGTCGAATCCTTCGTATCTTCCGCACAGCAACAACAGCCGTTTGTACTGAGCGAGTTCTTCCACCAACTTTTGATTGAGCTTGCAGCCTTGCGGCGTGAGCATGATGAGCTGACCGGGTTGGTCAGCGTCTTGCTGCACCGCTTCAACCGCATCGAACACGGGCGGGCACATGATCAACATGCCCGGTCCGCCACCATACGGGGTGTCGTCCACCGACTTTCGTTTGCTGGTCGCCCAGTCTCGGAAGTTCCAGAGTTTCACGCTCACGAGGTCGCGTTGGATGGCCAACTTGAGCAGGCTCTGCGAGAGGTAGCTCTCGAACAAATCCGGAAAGAGCGTGAGGACGTCGAACCGCATGATGACCAGTAATGAAAAATGAAAATTGCAAAGTGAAAAATGCAAAATGCAGGCGAACTCAATTTGCACATTTCATTTTTCATTTCTCATTTTGCATTGCTTGCCTTAACTCGCTTCGCCGCCTTCGGCCGGAGCTTCCTCTGCTGGGGCTTCGGCGGCAGCCGGAGCGGGCGGAGGTTTCTGCGGAGTCAGCGCCGGTGCGGACACTTGGTCCGTCCAGCGATTGTTTTTCACCTTCTTGATGAGCGTGGCGACTCGATCCGACGGCGTTGCGCCGACCGATTGCCAATACTCGATCCGATCCATCTTCAACTTCACACGAGCGGACTTGTCTTTGACCATCGGGTCGTAAGTGCCGACCTCTTCAATGGACTTGCCCTCGCGAGCCTTCTGACGATCGATGATCACGATCCGGTAGAACGGCCGATGCTTACGGCCCATTCTCGTCATACGAATGCGAACCGACACAAGATTCTCCTTGGTTAGCAAGAGGAGATGCGTGACGCAGTGCCACGTCTCGAAAATAGTGATGGCAAACTCCAGCCGTGCTACCAAGGATGCTGAATCGACAAACGATCCAGATCCTGAACTCAGGCGAGTTCAGCGACATCACTCGGCTTACACGGGCCGGCCGGCCAGAAAGGGGAGCAGTGTGACGGCATCACCCCGCCGACTCAACCGACTTCAGCCCGAAAAACCGGCCTTCCGAGGCATGATTGCCGCGACTCATTCGGGCAATTCCGTCCCTTTGGTCTCCGGAGCCCACGCCAAAAGCACGATCCCGACTAGGAATAACAGGCTCAGCAGCGAGGCGGCGTTTTCAAACGACAGGCCAGCTTTCTGCAAGGCCCCGTTGACTAGCAGCATCACCGCCGTTGCCGACCGAGCAAAATTGAAACAGAAACCGGCTCCGGAACTTCGCAGCCGAGTCGGGTACAGCTCAGGAAAATAGATCGCGTAGCCCGCGTGCATCCCCAGCGTCAGGAATCCAAAGAGCGGCAGCGTCCAAGTCAACACGGTGTCGCTCGAAGTCGCCAAGCCTTGAAACAAGGCCAGCGCGGCCACCAGCCCACCGATGTGAAACAACAGAAACGCCCGTCGTCGGCCAAGCCACTCGCAGATGGGACCGAAGGCCAGCAAGCCCAACCCTCCACCCGTCGTCACCAGAAACATGCCCCACATCTCGGCCTGCTTGAGTTCCGTCGAATGCTTCTTGAAGACCTCTTTCTTCGTCGCGGCCTCCGCAGTTGCCGAGACGTGCTCTTCAAGCAGCACTCGCTCGCGAGCACGGTGCAGCAACAGATCCTTGCCGTAAATGTGGACTCCCCAAAACGTCGCGAGTCCAACAAACGCCAGCGACACCGCCACAAGCGTCCGGCGGCGCAACTCGCGACCGAGCAGCTCACGAAGTTCTGCGAACGGCGATCGTGCGGCCGATTGTTTTGCGCGCGACGCGATCCAAGCCTCCGGCTCCTTCAATCGCCAGCGAATCCAGAGCGTCAACAATGCCGGCAACGCGCCGATGCCGAAGCCCCAACGCCAACCAAAGTTTGGGTTGTTGACGATGAACGCTCCCGCCGCGATCGCCAAATAGGTGCCGAGCACGCTGCTGCCGTGAAACACCGCCCCCGACCAAGCTCGTGCGTGTTTCGGAAAAACCTCGGAGACGAACGCGCTGGCCACCGCCCACTCGCCACCGACTCCGAGGGCCACGAAGAATCGTAACACTGCGATTTGCCACCACGTCTGAGCGAACGCCGTCACGCAGGTGAACAGCGAATACACCAGAATCGTCAGGATCATTGTCTTCGAGCGTCCGACGCGATCCGCGATGATTCCGAACAACACTCCGCCGAGTGCTCCGCCGATGAGAAACGAGCTGAGCGCGACGTTGTTGTAAAACGCGAGATCGCCGGCCGAAGTGTCCTTGGGCAGCAGCGACGGCATCGCCTCGTTCATGCTGCTGACGAAGATTTGCCCCTCGAACACATCGAACACCCAACCGAGCGACGCGATCGTCAGCACCAGCCACTGATATCGCGTGACGCCATCTCGCCAACTTGTCGGAGGAGTGCTCATCGTTACTTTCTGGTTCCCGTCGTCAGCGGCGTGACGGGATCGGGGACGATGCGGCCTTGGGCTTCGGCCAACTTGCAAGTCTTCAGCCTCGGCAGAACATACCGCGCGAACAACTCGCATTCCTCGCGGTGCGGATAGCCCGACAGGATGAAGGCTCGCAGGCCCATGTCCGTGTACCGCTGCAACTGAGCCACCACTTGATCGGGATCGCCGACGATCGCGCTGCCGCAGCCGGAGCGGGCGCGGCCGATGCCAGTCCAAAGGTGCGATTCGATGTAGCCTTCGTCGTCCGCTTGTTCGCGGAGGGCATCTTGTCGCACGACGCCGAGCGATCGTGAATCCTGCGACCGATGCTTGATCTGCTGGCCGATGGAGTTATCCAGCTTCGAGACCAATCGCCGAGCCGCCTCGCGTGCGGCGGATTCCGTCTCGCGCACGATGACATGAATCCGCAGGCCGAAGTCGATCGTGCGGCCGAAGCGCGAGGCGCGGCGAGACAGGTCGAGCATCGTCTCGGCCAGCATCGGCTCGGTCTCCGGCCACATCAGGAAGACGTCGCAGTGTTCGGCGCACAGTTCGCGAGCCGGCTCGGACGTGCCGCCGAAATACAGCAGAGGCCCTCCGTTTTGCTGATACGGCTTGACCGGATCGCTCGGGAGGTCGAAGCGGTAGAATTCGCCTTCAAACTGAATGCGGTCGCGCGTCCAACCTTGCCGGAGGATCTCGATGACCTCTCGCGAACGGCGATAGCGTGTCTCGGAGTCTTCCTTCAAGCCTGGCATGTCGGACGAGATGATGTTCAGCGTCAACCGCCCGCGAAGCATGTGATCGAGGCTCGCGATCGCTCGGCCGAGCATCGGCGGGTGATACTCACCGCAGCGAATCGCGACCAGCAACGAAATCCGCTCCGTGAGCGCGGCCATGCCTCCCGCGAACGTCAGCGTGTCCTGTCCCGGCACATACCCGTTCGGCAACAGCACGTTGTTGAAGCCGGACCGCTCGGCCGTCAGAACGAGGTCGCGGCAATGCTCCCAACTGCTACGCAACCGCCCGTCAGGTACGCCGAGGAATTCGTAGTCATCCGCGCACAGCGCGCTGAACCACGAGACCTCGACGGCATCGATATTCGGCGAGCGAATGACAAGAGTCGAATCCATCGAGAGCTTCCGGAGGTTGGTCCGCCGACGGCGGATTGCCCAACTCGTTTTACGAAACACGGAAAGGCAAGAGTGCCCATCCTCCAAACGTGAACTTCACATCGTATCGCTCGCAAAAACCACTTGGCGTTTCGCGCGGTTGATCCCGACAAGTCCGCCGGTCTTCGGGTCGTGAGCGAAACCCTGTCCGGTGAATGGAGCCGATTGTTGACCGGTGAATTCCAACACGTTGCCGGTCTTAGGAAGCCGCAGTCGAAAGAGCACCGGATCGTCGTGTCCAGTCACCAACAACGAACCATCGCGCCACAAGCCACCTGACAGACTCATGCGATGCAACTCGCGAATCACTTCGGCTGGATAAGTCCACCGGCCTTGTTCGCGCCAGTTCCGGTCAAACTTCACGAGAAACGTCTGCGCGTTGTCGTCGCCGTACCGCGCGAAGTTGCACCACCATTGCTCGTCGTGCCGAACGGCCCAGGTTAGGCTGCCGCCGAAGTTGCCAAACTCTTTGAACGTCGTCAGCCGCAGCGACTCCAGATCGAGCACTTTGATCTCACTCCGTTCGGGTGTCTGCGGGTAATTCGAGTGCGCGCAATACAGCCGACGCTCCCACAAGAATCCGCTGTTGAGATGCTTCGCCTCGCCGGTGCTGGTTGCGAGCCGCTCGCCCGACTGACGGTCGTACTTCGCGACCAGCGTGTTGGTGATCGCGTACACGAATTTGTCATCGGCCGCTGCCGCTTGATGAGCCTCCAGGGCCGACAACATACCGGTCTGCTTCCAAACGACTTTGAGTTCGTCAGCGTGAGCCAGAGCCACCACAATGCTCAAAAGGAGCAGCGTGTCGGCCGTCACAAGTCGTCGATGAGCGATCATGATTTGAGCTTCGGTCCTGGGTGGTTCGTGCGGACGCTCAACAAGAAATCGCCACAGGTGATGAATAGCGTCTGTCGGTCTTCGCCGCCGAACGTGCAATTCGTCAGCGTGTCGGTCGGCGTTGCGAGATACGCCAGCAGCTTGCCCGTCGGCGAGACCACATGAATGCCCGGCTTCGTGTCGAGCGTCTCGGACGTGCCGCGTGTCTTGTGCAAGCCGGCGGCGACATACAAGTTCCCGTCCGCATCGACACACAAGCCGTCTCCGCCTCGGCCGGGCGAGAAGTCGATGATCCGCCGCGTGTTCGCGACCGTGCCGTCTTCTTTCAAGTCGTAGGCGAAGAGGCAGCGATTGCGATTCTCGCGTCCGTCGGACTCGATCAGGTACAGCGTATGCCCATCGGGCGAAACCTCGACCCCGTTGGGCATGTGAATGTCCGGCTCATGCAGAACTCGTGCGACCTTGCCATCCGGGTCGATGCGATAGACGGAGTTGACGTTGTTCTTCTTCGGATCATCGTTCGGAAGTCGTGAGGTGAAGTAAATCCGCCCCTTCACGTCGATCGTCAAATCGTTCGGCGCGCCGAGCGGATGGCCGTTGAACTGATCGACCAGGACCGTGATCTCGCCCGTCTTCAGATCGGTGCGAGTCACTCGGCCGGACTTCCCTTCGCACGCTAGCAGTCGGCCGGAGTGATCGAACAGCAGGCCGTTCGCTTCGCCGCTGTTCTGGCGAAAGGTCGAGAGTTCGCGGGTCTTGGGATTCCAAATCAAAATCTTCGCGGCCGACGCATTCGTGAAGAAGACTCGGCCATCCGGTGCGACGGCCGGGCCTTCGGTGAAGACCTTTTGATCGACGACCTTGGCTTCTTCTTTCAGCGGGCCTGCGAAGAAGTCGTCCGACTTCAAGCCGGCATAAAGCTCGGAGATGCCGGCGGCTCGCGCGGACGCAGTAAGCAGTGTCAGACCGGCAGCGACATTCGCCGCCAGGAACTCGCGCCGCGTGACGAAATGGGATTTCATGGTCGATGCCTTTCTGATGCGTTCGGCGGACCTCCGCGCCGTGACGAAATACGCGGTCGGCTCTATTCTGGAGGAAACCAGTCCACGAACGCCACTCGTTGGAGAACTCGATGAAGCCCTTGCCGCTGTTCGCCTTGTTGATCGCACTCGGAGGATCATTCGCTTTCGGAGCGGAACCACTCACGCTCAACGTTTGGCCGAGCAAGCCACCCGGTGAGACGAAAGAGTTACCACCCGAAGCGGACCAAACCAAGCCACAAGACAGGCTCATTGCCGGACGACGGATTATCAAACTCGGCAATGTTTCGACGCCGCAACTGGCGGTGTACCGGCCGGCCAAGAACAGGGACACCGGCGCGGCAGTCGTGATCTGCCCCGGCGGCGGGCATCACATTCTGGCTTACGACTTGGAAGGGACCGAAGTCGCCGAATGGCTCAACGAGATCGGCATCACCGGGATCGTGCTCAAATACCGAGTCCCGTTTCGCGATCCGGAGAAGCGATGGCTCGCGGCCGTGCAGGACGCGCAACGCGCAATGAGCCTCGTGCGCAGCAAAGCCTCGGAATGGAAGCTCGATCCGAAGCGAATCGGGATTTTGGGGTTTTCAGCAGGCGGACAAGTCGCCGGGCTGGCCTCGATCTTCGACGAGCAGCGTCAGTACGAACCGCTCGATGACATCGACAAGGTCGCGTGTCGGCCTGACTTCGCGGTGCTGATCTATCCGGGCGGCTTGGAGGTCCAAGGCCAACCGAAGCTGCGCGACGAAGTCCAAGTCACGAAGCAAACGCCGCCGATGTTCTTCGTGCATGCCTTCGACGACGGCGTGACCGCCCTCAACACACTGCTGCTCGCCACCGAATTGAAGAAGGTCGGAGTGCCAGCCGAAGTGCATGTCTACGCGACCGGAGGTCACGGCTACGGCCTGCGGCACGTCGATGGCCAACCCGTCACCGACTGGCCGAAGCCATGCGAGGCGTGGCTGAAGACGAGTGGGATCATCAAGTGACGCAACTCCTGATCGGGCGAGCCGGGGTCAGGTCTTCAAATTTCATTTTTGGCCTCGCGAATAACGTTCGATTTGAATTGAAATGGTGAATTGGAATTACAGTCAGGGGTGGATTGTGACGCCAAAAATGAAATTTGAAGACCTGACCCCTCACTCAACGGATTGACCGAAAATCACTCTCGAACTCGCCGAAGGATTCGGCAAGGCGACGCCATGAAGACAAACGCCATTCGTAGCCTCCGTCGCAAGTTGGCCGCTGATCAGCCGACGTTTGGTTTGTGGGTCACGCTCGAATCCCCCAGCATCACGGAGATGGCCGTCGCTCTGGGTTTGGATTGGGTTGTGATCGACGCCGAGCACGGGCATCTCGACTGGAAAGACATCGTCGAGCACCTGCGAGCGACCGTCCGCAGTGAGACCGTCGCACTCGTGCGAATCGCGGAACTCAACAGCGGGTTGATCAAGCGGGCGCTCGACATTGGAGCCGACGGCGTCGTCATCCCGTGGATCGAAACGGCCGAACAACTCAAGCAGGCGATCGCGTACTCGCGGTATCCGCTCGAAGGACTGCGCGGCATCGGAGCCGAACGAGCGACCTGCTGGGGCCAATGCTTCGTCGAGCACACGTCCGAAGCGAACGAGCATGTGCTGGTCGTGCCGATCCTCGAAACGGTGCGGACGGTCAAGCAAGTGCCGCTGATGTGCCAAGTCGAAGGCTCCGAGTTGTTCTTCTTCGGGCCAGCCGATTTTTCCTCGACGGCGGGTGCTCGCGGGCAATGGGAAGGGCCGGGCGTTGCCGAGTCGATCCTACAAATGAAAGACACGCTGCGCCGCGCGGGCAAACAATGCGGAGTCATCGCGATCAGTCACGACAACTTGCTCGAACGCCGGCAACAAGGCTTTCGGATGATCGGTGTCGGCATCGACTCCGGCTTGCTGCTGCGATCGTTGCGCGCCTCGTTGAACGTCGTCGGTCGCGATCAACAGATTCAGGCATCGCTGACTCCGGAGTCGGCGACGAAAGTTGCTCCGCTGGCTCGGCCGCCGGAGTCGATGCGGCCGGATCGGCCCGAAGTCATGAACTCGGTCGGCACGGGGCCGAAGGTCGAATTGGCTCGCGGCGTGAGCTTTGAATGTCTGGTCGGCAGTCACAATCAAGCGAAGCAACTGACGACCGGCATCGTGACGTTCGCTCCGGGAGCGACGTTGCCGTACCACAATCACACATTCTCCGAATCAATCACGCTGCTGAGCGGCTCGGCGATCGTCGAGGTCGAAGGCCGCAGCTACTCGCTGAAGAAATTGGACAACGTCGTCGTGCCGACTGGACGAGTTCACGCGGCGCGAAATCCATCGACGACGGAGCCGGCCGTCTTTCACATCGCCCTCGCGTCGGATACGCCGACTCGCACGCTGGTCGAAAAGTTCTTCCCGCGCCGCGCGATGCCCGACGATTCGACCGGCTTCCCCGGTGCCGAACGAGTCAACCGCTTCGCAACCGCGAAACGCTTCGCCGCCGGGCCGAACACCGAGTTCATCGACTTCTTCAACGCCGACCTGATCCCCGGTCTCGAAATGAGCGGCGGCTACGGCCTGTTTCACCCGACCGGCCGCTTGCCCGCGCATGTGCATGACTTCGACGAGTCGATCTGCATCATCTCCGGCCAAGCCACCTGCGTTGTCGAAGGCCGCCGCTACTCGATGCGTGATGGTGCGACCGCGCTGCAACCGCGCGGCCGAGTGCATTACTTCATCAACGAAACTCAGTCCACGATGGAAATGCTGTGGGTCTACGCCGGCCCGAAACCAGAACGCATCGTCGTCGAGGAACGCTGCGCGACCGAGGAAGGGAACCCGTGGAAATGAGCGACCCTGTTGGATTTCGTGTGGCCCTGACCGCCGATTTTTATGACGCCGAGGGCCGGTTAAAGTATCGCGACATCGGTCTCAATCTGCTGGAGTCAGCGGCCGGCATCGAAGTCAGCCGCTTCGCCGAACATCGCGCCGAGATCGCGCCAGGGCAACTCGCGAACGTCAACGGCGCGATCGTGCTCTCGTCGCGAGTCACAGCGGCCAGCTTGTCGGATAGTTCGGACCTGCTGGCGATCGGTCGCTTCGGTGTCGGCTACGACAGTGTGGACGTCGCGGCTTGCACGGCGGCGGACGTCGCGTTGTTCATCACGGCGGGAGCCGTCGATTATTCCGTGGCCGAAGCGACCGTCGGCTGGATGCTGGCGCTGACGCATCATGTGCGTGTCAAAGATCGTCTCGTCCGCGAGGGGCAATGGGAGGCTCGCAGCCGGTACATGGGAAGCGAACTCCGCGAGCGGACGCTGGGCATCATCGGCTTCGGCGGCATCGGGCGGAGCGTCGTGAAGCTGCTGTCGAGCTTCGGCATGAATACGCCGCTGGTCTTCGATCCGTTCGTGTCCCCGTCCGTTTTGGCCGAATCTGGCGCGAAGGGGGTGTCGCTCGACGAGTTGCTGACGCAATCCGATTTCGTGTCGCTGCACTGTCCGCTCAACGAGCACACGCGGAAT
>CAMDPK010000025.1 GCA_945904015.1 Candidatus Kuenenia stuttgartensis
GGCGGCGTGAAAGCCGGCCTGACTTACGGCGAGACCGACGACTTCGGCTTCCGCCCGGTCGCGGGCAAAGTTCACCTGCACGATCTGCACGCCACGATGCTGCACCTGCTGGGGCTCGACCACGAACGGCTCACCTTCCCGCATCACGGCCGCGACTATCGGCTGACCGACGTGTTCGGAGAAGTTGTCAACGAAGTCCTCGCCTAAACACAACAATGTTTTGCCCAACATTGAGTGGTGGGAAATTGCTGAGCCTCATCTATCGAGGACGTATCGGTTCCGGTTTGCCGAATCCGTCAGACATACGATTTGAGGAGCATGTCGGCGGCGGTTTCGTCGAGCAATTCGGCGCGGCGGATGTCCTCAAAGCGAGCCAGTAAATCTTCTGGACGCAGGCTGAGCTTCTCGGAACCGGCGATGTCGCAGACGACCTGCCCATTGGACATCATCACGAGTCGATCGCCGAGATTCGCCGCTTGGTGCATGGAATGCGTCACCATCAACGTTGTCAGGCGATCGCGCC
The DNA here is from genome assembly GCA_945904015.1 of Candidatus Kuenenia stuttgartensis. Classification (GTDB taxonomy): domain Bacteria; phylum Planctomycetota; class Planctomycetia; order Planctomycetales; family Planctomycetaceae; genus SXKJ01. The sequence goes on from CAMDPK010000025.1 coordinate 524, forward strand.
GGACGATTTGCTCGGTCAGACGGATGACTTGGTCGGCGCTCTTCGGATCGAGTGCGGCCGTGTGTTCGTCAAGCAGCAGCAACTGAGGTTTCACCAGCGACGCCATCAGCAGCGTCAGCGATTGCCTCTGTCCGCCGGACAGGCTGCCGATCGGTGTGTCGAGCCGATCCTCCAGATTCAAACTCATTTGACGGACGCGCTCTCGCAGTTCGTCGTGCAGCCGACGTGACACGGCCCAGCCCAGCCCTCGCGTCTGACCGCGTCGAAGGGCCAAAGCGAGATTCTCCAAAATCGTCAGCGACGGTGCCGTGCCGTGAAACGGATTCTGAAAGACGCGCCCAATCAGTTTCGCGCGGCGATGCTCGGCCCAGCGCGTGACGTCGTGGCCCGCGAGCTCGACGCGTCCTTCGTCGAGCACAAACATTCCCGCGACGGCGTTGAGCAACGTCGACTTGCCCGAGCCGTTTGTGCCAATCACGACCACGAATTCTCCGGCCTCGATGCGCAGGCTCACGCCGCGCAAGGCCCGCACTTCGTTCGCCGTGCCGGGCAAAAAGGTCTTGGTCGCGTCGCGCAGTTCCAACATCAAATCGCTCCTTTTTCGGAGGCCGCTCGCCGTCGCTTCGGGAGATGTTTCAAAACTTCCGGCAGCACCAGTGCCACAAAGACAAATGCCGCCGTGACCAGCTTGAGATCATTCGGATTCAAACCCCAACGCAGTGCGATGGCCACCAGCAGGCGAAACAACAACGAGCCCATGACCGCTCCGGTGATCAGCCAGCCGAGCTGCTTCGTGCCGACCAGCGAGTCTCCGATGATCATGCTGGCCAAGCCCCACACGACCATGCCGATCCCCATCTGCACGTCGGCGAAGCCTTGATACTGCACCAGCAGTCCTCCGCCGAGCGCAATCAATCCATTCGACAGAGCCAGCCCGCCGGTCTGCATCCAGCCGACATCGACTCCCAATGCGCGAATCATTTGGGCGTTGTCGCCGGTCGCTCGCAGCGCGAGGCCCCATTGAGTCTGAAAGAACGCATGCAGGCCGAGTCCCAGCAGTGCGATGAAAACGGCCGAGGCCGACAGCACGATCAGTTCTCGCGTCGGAACCTGCCAGCCGAAAAGGTCCATCGTTCCAGTCGCGGAGCCGGCGTAGGAAATCAGCGTCGTCATCGCCTCTGAATCGAGGGGCACGTTGCTCTTCGTCAGGATGTGCAGATTGACCGAGTACAACGCCGTCATGACGAGGATCCCCGCCAGCAGCCCGTTGATCTGGCAGCGAGTATGCAGCAATCCGGTCACGGTCCCCGCGAGTGCTCCCGCTGCAAACGCGGCCAATGTGGCCACGACCGGATGCACTTGATGCACCAACAGCGCGGCCGTGACCGCTCCGCCCAAGGCTACGGAACCATCGACCGTCAGATCGCGGAACGCCAGCACTCGAAACGTGACCAACACTCCAAACGCCAACAGCGAGAGAATGAGGCCGATCGTTAATGAACCGATGAGGAGAATCATGAGGTCAGTTCTCCGAACCAACAGGCTCCGCTGATGAATTCGCTTTCGCCGGCTCCGTTGATGGCGCGGCGGTCGGGAAGCAGGTGCAACACGGCTTGCAAACTTTCCGATTCGAACAGCGAGCCAACGGTCGCCGCGAGTTCGATGAATCCTTTTTTGATGGGACGATAGGCAAAGACCGCCGCGTGCAGGTGCCCCAGGCATGAGCCTTCGGAATCCAGGGGTCTGAGCCACGCGGAAAGAGTATGTCGTTTGTCAGCCAGCGGCGCGCGAGCCAGCACACCGACGATCACGGCCAGCGATCGAGCATGCACATGCTCGGGCGCGTACGACAACCAATCGCGCACGCCGGGATGCCGAAACAGCGAATTGTCATCGGAGGTTGTGACTCCGCTGACGGGCGACTGCTTCAAACTCGCGCCGACCAACCCCGCCGATTCGACGACCATCACGACCCCCAAGGCCGGAGCGTCCGAAGTTTCCCAGAGTCGCCCGACCAGCTTCGAGAGCGGTACTCGTGGCGAGTCCCCTTCGCCACCAAAGCGGATCAAGTGTGAGAATGCTCCCGCACACTGCATCGCGTACAGAGTCTGAACCTGCGGGACGAAATCTCCGGCGGTTGCCTGGAAGTCTGCCGCGCGACGTCCACCGGTTGGCTGATGCGCGGCGGCTCCGCAGACGGAGAGAAACTCGCCAAAGCGATCGCGGCATCCGTCCATGCTCAGCCCCAACGCGCCCAAGCCCAACGCGATGGTGTTGGCTTCGCAATTCAGAACCTGAGCGTCCGCTTCCGAATACGAGTGTCGGCCGAGTCTGCTCGGATCGCCGACCAGTTTGAGGCGCAAAGGCTCGCTGGGCTCCAGCGTGTAAACGGTGCCGGTCAACCCCTGGCTTTGAAATCGGCTGATGTCTTCGGGAGACATCACCAGCATGGTGGCCGTGAAAGCATCACGAACTTTCGCGGCGTCGGCGTCTCGGACCAAGAAGCGATCCAACTTTGTCAGTCGCAAGACCTGAGCGACTTGCGGCGGCGGTTCGCAGACGGCGAAGAAGCCGCGAATCGCCGTGAGCTGTTTGTGAGCTTTGAGCAACGTCGAAATGCCGGCCGAACTGACAAACGTCACGCCTTGCAGGTTGAGCATCAGGCGGTGATGACCGTTGCGAATCAGCTCGTTGAGCGCCTGCGACAACGGCTCGGCCGACTCGTTGTCCAACAGCCCGATCAGGCGGGCTTCCACCCAATCGCCGTGATCATGCCAAGTGAAGTTCATCGTGTTCTCAAGGTGCCGATTGTTTTTTCGCCGAACGCAGCAACTCTTCGGGGATCGCGATGCCCAATGTTTTCGCGACGTCGAGGTTGATCGTCAATCGGTTCTTGGTCGCCGGCATGAGCGGAATTTTCGCAGGCGATTCGCCGCGAATCACGCGAGCCGCCAAAGTACCGCCGTCGCGTCCCATGTCGTAGTAGTCACGAGACCAAGCCAGCAGCGCTCCTTGCTTGGTGATGCTGCTGAAGAAACCAAAGACCGGCAGACGCGCCTGCCGAGCGGCTTTGGCGATGCTTGGAAAGGCGGACACCACCAAATTGGAATTTGGAATGCAGAGCAGATCCACCTGCCGGCCGCACAAAGCCAACGCGGCGTCCGCGACTTCCGATGGTCCGTTCATGCCCACCGTTTCGACCTCAAATCCCGCTGCGGTGGCGGCTTTGACCAGCAGGTCGTAATTGTAAACCGCATTCACTTCGCCTGGGGTCGAGAGTGCTCCGATGCGTTTGGCGTTCGGCATCACTTTTCGAATGATCTCGATGATGCCGTAGCAATCAGCACCGCCGTAGGCTCCGGTGACATTAGGCTTGTGATCGGTGTCGCTCTTGCCAACGCCGGCCGCGATGGCGCTGGCCATAAACGTGTGAACGATGGGTGTCGAGCGGGCTCGCTGCATCGCCGCCTGCAACGTCGGCGTCGAAAGCGTGATGATCAAATCGGCCTGATCGGTGAGAGCCGCATCCACCAGACTGTTGAGCGTCGCCATGTCCCCTTGTGCGTTGAGGACACGCTGCTCGAAATCGCGGCCTTCGACGAGACCCGCGTCGCGGAGGCCGGTGAAGACTCCTTTCTCGCATTCTTCGACGTCGGCCACGTTGACGTATTCCAGAACCCGAAGTTTCCAACGTTTGGGATGTTCTGTGGCATTGCCGTTCGAGGCTTCCACCACAGCTCGCGCCTTGCGGCGCGAGGCTGTGTCAGACAGCAGCAGAATCGCGGCGGCGAGAACGATCAGCCCAACGCCGACGGATAATCGCTTGAGGCCAGGCAGCGTTATCAAAGAATGATCCTTTGGGACTGCGGTGCATCGAAGGTACGCCGAACTGCCACCCGGTCGCCACGTTCGAACCAATTGGCCCGGAAAGAAATCCAGACTGAGTGATGTTCGCATTTGCGAGACAACTGTAGCAAAATCACACTTTTGCTGTACGCCGGATTGGAGGGTTACGACATGCGACGCTTGTTTGTGGTTGTGGTCACGACGGTGATGCTGGCGGGACTGCTGGCTGCGGTCCAACGTCCTGAACCCGTTCGAGAATTCGATGCGACTGCGACGACCGCAATCGGAGCCGTGCAGCCGCGAATCTCGCCCGATGGGCAAACCATCGCGGTCTCGTATCAAGGAGCGTTGTGGACGCTGCCTCGCGCCGGCGGCGCGATGACCAGGCTGACGAACGATGCCGGATACGACATCGAGCCGGCGTGGTCTCCCGATGGGCAGCGGATCGCGTTCGTGAACTCGCCGCGCTTCGGTAGCGGCGATTTGCGAATCGTCACGAATGCGGGTCAGGACGTGCCGTTGAAAAAGCGAATCGAAGTGCTCGGCACGGTGCTTTATCAAAAGCTGGAGTGGCTCGACGACGAGCGGCTGTCGGGTGTGTTGAAAGTCGATGGTCAATCGCTGGGATACGGCTGGGTGAATTTGACAACTGGAGAAACGAAGTCGATCGCGCCGTCGTCGAACTGGGGGCGATTCGCCACGTCGGCCGATGGGAAATGGCTGGCGTACACGACGACGTTGGATCAACCCGGCCAGCAGACCGGGAACGACGGCATCAGCACGGACGTTTGGCGAGTTCCGACCAGCGGCGGTGAGCCGGAGAAGCTGTTCCGTTTTCCGTCGCGAGTTCACGACTTGTGCTGGGCGGCGGATGGCGCGGGGTTATTCGTCGTCAGCGAACTGGGCGGCGGACAGGCTCACAACGACATCTGGTTCGTGCCGAATTCCGAGCCGCTTGCACGGATGCGAAAGCTGACGTTCGGACAAGCGGACGAAGAGCGTCCGTCGGTTTCGCGAGACGGACGCTGGCTCGTCTTCACCGACAATCAGCGCGGTCCGACGTCGCTGGTCGCTCGCGATTTGACCGACGGCAGCGATTACGCTGTGCGAGTCGAGCGTCTCGAATTCAGCCGGCCGACCGGGCGAGTGAAGATTCAGTTGACGGATCGTGACAAGCCAGCGACCGCGCGGCTGTCGGTCGTGCAAGCGGACGGAAAACTCTCCGCGCCGCCGGGATCGCTGTACCGACTGCTCAACGATGTCGGCCACTTTTATTGCGAGCATTCGGCCGAATGGACGTTGCCCGCTGGCAAGTACAAAGTCCGCGCGTTTCACGGCCTGGAGTTCCGGGCGCTGACGCGCGAGTTCGAGGTCGCCGCCAATGGCGTGACCGACTTGTCGTTGGAATTGGAGCGCTGGACCGATCCCGCATCGCGCGGCTGGTACTCCGGCGAGAATCACATCCATGCGAACTACGGCTACGGGCAGTGGTACAACTCGCCCGCGACGATGCTGGCTCAGTGCGCGGGCGAAGACTTGCGGGTGTGCAACTTCGTCGTGGCGAATTCGGACACCGACGGCATCTTCGACCGCGAGCACTTCCGCGGCCGGCTCGATCCGCTTTCGACCGACGAGACGCTGCTCTATTGGAATCAGGAGTTCCGCAGCACGATCTGGGGGCACATGACGCTGGTAAATCTGAAGCAACTCGTCGAGCCGATCATGACCGGCTTCAAGGAGACCACGAACCCGTGGGACATCCCGACCAACAGCGACATCGCCGACCGCACGCACTGGCAAGAGGGTCTCGTCAATTACACACACGTCGCCCAGAACCCGGACGACCCGTATCAGAACCCGTACACGGGTAAAGGCATCCCGGTTGATGTCGCGCTAGGCAAGATCGACACGCTCGACCTGAATGCGTCGTATGCCGGCACGGTCGTGTTGTGGCATCGACTGCTGAACTGCGGTTTCCGTTTACCGGCCTCGGCGGGAACGGACGTCTTTTTGAATCGCGTGACGAGCCGTCTGCCGGGTGGCGATCGCGTCTACGTGAAGCTCGACGGGCCACTGACATACGACAAATGGATCGACGGCCTGCGAGCCGGCCGCTCGTTCGTCACGAACGGCCCGATGCTGGAGTTCTCCGTCGGCCCGCATCAACTCGGCGACACGATCAAGCTGGATGTGCCCCGCGACTTCACCGTCATCGCGAAGGCGCAGTCACACTTCCCGATGGCGAAGGTTGAAGTCATCTACAACGGCGAGGTCGTCGCGACCGTGCCGCTGTCGGACAGCAAGCAACAAGCGACGCTTGAGAAATCATTCAAACTCGACCGCAGCGGTTGGCTGGCCTTGCGAGTCTCCGGCCCGGGGCATCTCGATCATCCGGTCGGCTCGTTGGACGCGCACACCAGTCCGATCTACGTCCAGTTGGCCGGCAGCCCGGCGGGTGCTCGTGCGGATGCGGAGATCTTCCTGAAATGGATCGACCGTCTGTCACTCGCGCTGCGACTGCGTGATCGCGTGCCAAACGACGAGTTACGGAAGCACGTCCAGAATCAACTCGAAGCCGCGCGAGCGGTCTACACGAAGATCGCGGAGACGGGACGATGACCATGCTTCGTCGTCCTGGCTCGGCGAAGTTCTTCGAGGCGGCCCGTGGAGAACAACGGCAGCCCCTTGAGACGCAATCGGATTCGACTTTGCGGTGTTTCCCAGAGATGTTATTCCACCTCCAACTTTTCCGAAGGAGCTGGCAATGAAATCGACGTTGAATCCGCCGTGTCCGGAGATCACACCGGAGATTGCGACTGCGGCCGAGCAACTCGGAGTTCGTGCCGAACTGCCGCAAGTAATTGCCATGACGCAAGACGTGTTCCCCGGGAACTCGTGGCGAGTCGAGATCGACGATGATCCTGAAATCCCGGACGACCGCCATTTGGCCATCGTCGTGCGGACCAGTTTTCGGAGTGTTGACGAGCTGGTCGCGAGTCAGTGGAAGTGGCACGAGCGGCTCTTCGCGTGTTGTCCCGCGCCGCTGGCTCCGGCGTTTCGGCTCAGCACGGAATCGCGTCCATGATTCGGGGCGAGGATTTTCTGAAGCTCGCCGAACGCTCCGCGGCCGGACCCACGGAAACGGATTGGCGAACTGCGGTGAGCCGGGCGTACTACGCCGCCTTTCATGAAGCTCGTGACTTCCTGACCGCGTTAGGTTTTCAAACGCCTCGTGCCGACATGGCCCACGCATTCCTCTGGCGACGACTTCAAAACGGTGGCCACGTCCGATTGGCATTGGCCGGTTCTCGCTTGAACCAACTTCGTGGTGAGCGCAACCAAGCCGACTACGACCTCCATCGGGACTTGGCACAAGACGACGCCGCAGCAGCCGTGAAATCAGCGGCGATGATCATCGAAACGTTTCACGGAATCTCTGCTGAAGAACGTCTCGTGATCACCGAAGCCATCAAGACCTACGAACGCGACATCCTGCGCGAATCCACTTGGCGCAATCGGCCTCGTTGAGAGTTGGCGAGTTTGGAAAGGGTGAACTGACGCCTGCAACGGTTTCTGCCACCTTTATTTCCCACCTTTATTTCCCACCTTTATTTCCCCCCCCACCTTTATTTCCCCCGATTTCCCCCGATTGATTCATCGACTCGACCAGGCGGGAGTGACCGCTGTCGTCACGACCATCGTCTCCTACGAGGAGCAATCGCGCGGCTGGCTGAAGGCCCATGCCAATTCATCACAGACCAGCACACCCTGCTTGAGGCCAGCCGGGTGATGCGCGTACAATCACTTGGACGAGCCATCGAAAACTAGCCGATCGCGAGAACACATTTCCGCCATGCCAGCCACCGCCGCTATTTCTGAATCTGAAATTCTGGCTGAAGTCCTCGCCGCTGACGAAGGGGATTTGCTACCGGACGTTGCGCAGTCTGTTTTGCGGTGGAAGTTTTCCAGCCGGACGGCCAAACGCATCACGCAACTCGCGCAACGCAATTAGCGCGGAACGATCAATGCGTCTGAACGCGAAACCTTGGAGCGTTATGTGCGAGTTGGGAGCTTGTTGAATTTGGTCCAAGCCAAAGCACGCTTGTCGCTCAAGACGACGGCCAAGAATGGCAAGTAGTTCATGGCCAAATCGCGCAGACAGCTTGTGAGAGATCGAGCGCGGCGTCGGTGCGAATACTGCCAGATGCCGGAAGACTGTGACGTTCGACCCTTCCAGTGGGACCATATTCGTTCCCAAAAACATGCCGGTTCAAGCGATCTCGAAAACCTGGCCTGGAGTTGCCTGCCGTGCAATTCCTTCAAGGGACCAAACGTCGCGGGTTACGAACCCGATTCCGAGCGTCTCTCCCCGCTGTTCAATCCCCGGCAAGATGAATGGTCTGAACATTTCGTTTGGAAGGGTCCGGTTCTGATCGGCCTGACTCCCATCGGACGGACGACGATTACCGCCGACTGATTTGGCGAATGCTCACGACGGCTCATCTGTACGATCACGGCAAGACGGACATGCCGACAGCCACGGCAGCGGCTCGTTGACGGACGTCGTTCGAGAGGAATTCCGTTTCTCCAACAGAGAGCGCAGCCGCGACATGCAGCGCGTCGAGTGTGCGAATCGAAATGGGAGTCGCTCGGTTCATGCAGGCTTGCACGACTTGCTCGAACTCGGTCTCGATCGCGAAGCCGGCGGCGATGACTTCCACCTTGCCTTCGGCAATGTCCTGGTCGAGTCGCCGACTGAGCACGACCGCCGTATGGGCGGCGATCGCCCCTTCTCGTTCTCGGCGTAGGAACGTCAGCCGTGCCTCATAGCGAACCAGCGGCGAGATGCGGATCGGAGCCGATCGCTGTGCCAGCGAATCAAACGTCGCCGAGTCCGGTTCCACAAGAAACAGCTTGGCCAGCGCTGACGTGTCCCAATAGCTCATGGTCAGGCTCGATCCGCGCGGAGGTCATCAAGAATCTCGGCCAACGGCGCGCCGTGAACTCCGGTAGCCACGCCCTCCCGCAATTGGCGCAAGTCCTCAACCCACCGAGAACGCTCCAGCGTCATGGCCTGTGGATTCTCCGAGGCACGGACATCTTGAGCCTCGTCCGCCAGTTGCTGACCGAGAAACCGCAGCAGCGTTTCCCGCTCGGAACGCGGCAACTGTGAAATCGACGATTGGAGTTCTGTCAGGTTCATGGTTTGAGCAGAGTACGTTTTGCTGGCGAATCACTCAAGAACGGTTTTTCGACATTAGCCGCGAGCTACTTTGCTTGTCGTTGAGGAAGTTCGCCTCGTCGGATTACTGGATCAAATGGCGCGATCCAGATTTCCGATCGCGAACGAAGATGCTGACGTTGAATGTTCCAGTGACTCCGAATGTGCTGAAACACTTGGTCGCCATTCACAAGGCCCAAAGCCTGGCAGCAGAGTGCGAAGAGATCCCCTCGGTATGGTTCCTGGCCCCAGTACGGTGAATTCCCCGCCAACTTCTCGTCTGGGAAATGGAACCAGAGCAGTCGATCAAGTTCATTCAGGATTTTGTCTCGTTCGTTGTCATGTTGCTCACTCATCGGGATGTCCCATGAAAAAGATGCCATGTTCATGCCGTGCGGCAGGATACCGCTTTCAAAATAGGACACCACCCCCCTCACGAACCTAAAAACGGATCTGTGTCAGCAGCCGGCCCGTGATGTGGGGGATGTCACTGCGACGCTCACGCAGCGGCGGCAAGGTGATCGAGAAGACGGAGAGGCGATCGAAGAGGTCTTCTCGAAACGTCTCGGCCGAGATGGTTTCGTAGAGGTCGCGATTGGTGGCGGAGATCACGCGGACGTCAACCGCGAGGTGATCGTGCGGTGGCTCCGGTTCGCTCGGGGCGAACTTGCGACGAATCCGGCGTGGGCGAGTGGTTTCTGCGGAGTCGGTCTGTCAAACTCGAAAGCGTTCGTAGCGAGGTGTCGGTCCCGTTTGTTTTGTTTTCTCTTTTGGTTGTTTGCCAAATGCCAAATCGACTTCTTGCCGCCGCGATTGTCGCCGTGAGCTTGATCGGGCTGTTGGTTTGGAGCCAGCAGCGGAGTGAGTCGTTGAAGGTGTCGGGGTACATCGAGGCGGATGAGATTCGCATCGGATCGCGCGTCGGCGGGCGAGTGGCTCGCGTGCGGATCAGCGAAGGGCAAGCGGTGCGGACGGGGGAACCGCTCATCGAATTGGAGCCGTTTCAATTGCGCGAGTTGCTCGTGCAGGCTCGTGGCGAGTTGGCTCGGACGCAGGCGGACTTGGATCGGGTGACGAACGGCTTTCGGCCGGAGGAGATTGCTCAGGCGAAGGCCAAGCACGATCAATTGGACGCGCTGGTTCGGAAGCTCGTCAAAGGTCCGCGGGATGAAGACATCGCGTCGGCGGAGAAGCTGCTGGAACTGGCGGAAGCGGAAGCGAAGCTGGCCAAGCTCAAGCATCAGCGGGCCGAATCGTTGTTCGCGAAGCAAGCGGCGACCAGCGACGACTTGGACAAAGCCGACACCGAACTGCGAGTCGCGCGGGCTAAGGTGGATGCTCAACAGGAGGAGTTCAACAAGCTCAAGAAGGGAACTCGCGAAGAGGAATTGGATGAAGCCAGAGCGCAGCTCGATGAAGCCAATCAAGTCTGGTTGCTGCGACAGCGGGGTTCTCGCGATGAGGACAAAGCTCAGGCGCGAGCGGCGGTCGAGGCGGCGACGGCAGCGGTCAACGTCATCGAGCGGCAGTTGGACGAGTTGGTCATCAAAGCTCCGGTGGACGGGACGGTGGAGGCGGTCGAGTTGCAGCCGGGTGATTTGGTCGCCGCGAACTCGCCGGCGATCTCGCTGATGGATTCGTCTCGCTTGTGGGTGCGAGCCTACGTCCCAGAGAATCGGATGTCCGTGAAAGTCGGAGATGCCGTTTCTGTGTCGGTCGATAGTTATCCGAAGGAACGGTTTGCCGGTCGCATCTCGTTCGTCTCTCGGCAAGCGGAGTTCACTCCCGGCAATGTGCAGACTCCGGAGGACCGATCGAAACAAGTCTTCCGGATCAAGGTCTCGCTCGAAGCCGGGCTGGATCGGCTGCGGCCAGGCATGTCGGCGGATGTGTGGCTGGGAAAATGATTTCATTGTGTTCGGCCGAAAGCCGATCGCCGAAAGCCGATCGCCGGGATACCGTTTTTTCCGTGAATCCAAAAATGGTACAACGGCCATCGGCATTCGGCTGACGGCGATCGGCCGGACAGTGGCGATTCGGAGAACTCTTGGATGCAGGAACCTGTCGTCATTGACGTGCAACATTTGTCGCGGCGGTTCGGCTCGCTGATCGCGGTCAACGACGTCAGCTTTCAAGTGCGGCGCGGAGCGATCTTTGGGCTGCTCGGACCGAACGGCAGCGGCAAGTCGACGATAATTCGCATGTTGTGCGGCGTGTTGCAGCCATCGTCGGGTGACGCTCACGTCCTGGGATTCGATGCCAGTCGCGAGACCGAAGCAATCAAGCGGCGCATCGGCTACATGTCGCAACGCTTCAGCCTGTATGCCGACTTGAGTGTCCGTGAGAACCTCGAATTTTACGGCCGGATTTACGGACTGAGTCCGCAGCGATTGGCTGAGCGATCACTGGCCGTGCAAGAACTGACCGGCATCGGCAACCGACTCGATCAGTTGGCGGGGACGCTCTCCGGCGGCTGGAAGCAACGGCTGGCGTTGGCGTGCGCGCTGATTCACGAACCCGACGTCGTGTTCCTCGACGAGCCGACGGCCGGCATCGACCCGGTAGCTCGGCGGTCATTGTGGGATTTGCTGTTTCAGTTGTCGGCTCAGGGCGTGACGCTGTTCGTCACGACGCACTACATGGATGAGGCGGAGCGTTGCACCTCGGTCGGCTACATCTATTCGTCGCGGCTGATCGTGTGTGGCGAGCCGGATGACCTCAAACGGCTTCCCGATGTGACGCGTTCGGGAACGCGGCGGTTTGAGTTGGAGGTGTCGTCTCCGACCGCGCGGTTGGCAGAACTGCGACAGCTTGAGGGAGTCGTCGATGCGACCTTGTTCGGTCAGGCGATCCATCTGCTGGCTCGGTATGAACTGACGGAATCTGAGTTATTGAGGCGGCTGAATCTCACGACGGCTTCGGCGATGATTCGTCCGATCGCGCCGAGCCTGGAAGACGTCTTCGTCACGCTGACTCGCGCGGAGGAAGAACGTGAGTTGAACGGGGTTCGCGCGAGGGATGTCGGCATCGAAAATGTAGTTCGGACGCCTACGTCCGAACGCCCGGACGTAGGCGTCCGGGCTACAAAAAGCCCCAGCGGTCCCTTTTGGGGGTTGCGGGCGATGCTGCTCAAAGAGTTTTCGCACATTCGCCGCGAGCCGGCGACGATCTTTTTCATGCTGGTCGTGCCTGTGTTGCAGACGCTGATTTTCGGCTACGCGATTCAGTTGAAAGTCGAGCACATCCCCACCGTCGTGTACGACCTGGACGGTCGGAGGTCGGCTCGCGAGCTGCTCGAAGCGTTTCGGAACACGCGCACGTTCACGATCGTCGATCGCGTGTTCGATGACGAGTCGTTCGAGCGGGCGCTGACGTCGGGGCGAGCCAAAGTCGGCGTCCGCGTGCCGCCGGATTACTCCGACGATTTGCTGAGCGGCCGACAAGCTCAAGCGCAGGTACTGATCGACGGCAGCGATTCCAATGTGGCGACGACAGCGCTCAACTCGGCGAACTTGCTGGGGGCGGCGCTGTCGAGTCGCATCAGTCGCGGATTTGCCGAAACGCTACCGGCAGTGCCCGCACGAAACTCGGCCGGACATGTCGCCATGCCGATCGAGATTCGGCCGCGGCTGCTCTACAACCCGGATCTCGAAAGTTCGCACTTCTTCGTGCCGGGACTGGTCGGGATCATCATGCAGTTGGTGACGCTGTTCCTCACGTCCTTCGCCATCGTTCGCGAGCGGGAACAGGGGACGCTCGAACAACTCTTCGTCACGCCGGTCGGCCGCGTGGCGTTGCTGTTGGGAAAAATGGTCCCCTACGCCGTCATCGGCAGCTTGGAAATGTTGATCGTGCTGACCGTGATGGTGTTCGTGTTCGGAGTCCCGATTCACGGCAGTCTGACGCTGCTGTTCGGACTGGCGAGTCTGTTTCTCGTGTGTGCATTGAGCCTCGGTCTACTGGTCTCGACGCTGGCGAAGACGCAACTCCAGGCGATGCAGTTCGCGTTCTTGTTCATGCTGCCGTCGGTGTTGCTGAGCGGGTTTGTGTTTCCTCGCGAAGAAATGCCGCTGCCGTTGTACTGGCTCTCGTTTGGGATTCCGGTGACGTATTTCGTGGAGATTCTGCGTGGCATCGTGCTCCGAGGTGCCGACCTGATCGACCTCCTGCCACAGGTGATGGGGCTGACGATTTGTTGTGCGATCGTGCTGGCAGTCAGTGTCGCTCGTTTCCGCAAACAACTCGCGTAGGCCAGAGGTCAATTCACAACCTCCACAACCAGCACGACGCGCCAGCGAGTGGTTGTCATCTCTCGACGATGCGTACCCCTCGCTGGCGCGTCGGGCTAGTTTTGAGGATGCCGCTTGGTCGTTTAGAGGCGCGGAGCATCCGTGCTCAGCGTCACCCAAATTCCTTCGCGTGCGGAGCGGACGCAGGCATCGGTGAAGCGTTGCACGGCCCAGCCGTCGTCGAGACCGGGATGGTCGGTCAGCTCGTCCGCGATTCGAGCACGCAGCGCAGGAAAGACATGCCGAGCGAACCGATTGCCGAATCCGGGATCGGGCACGGTCTCCAGCAGTTCGGGAGGATTGCCCGCGCGAGCCAGCATCAATCGGCCGTTGATTCGGTCCAGCGACAGCGATGCCTCGGTGCCGTGCAATTCGAGTTCGGGTGCCAAACCTTTGCGAAAGAACGGCGCGTGCGACAATACCAGCGAGCCGACGGCTCCGCTGTCGAGCACGAACGCCACATCGGCGAAATCAAACGCGGTGCCGCGACGACGCGGCGATGGATCAGTGGCCGAGTGATTGCTGCTCCACCGCAGAGCCTCTTCCAAATTGACGGCCCCCAAATCGGGCTTGGCGGGAGTGATGACGTCCGCATGGACCAGCACACGCACCGCTTCTTGACCGAGCAGCCAGCGGATCGTGTCGTAGGCGTGCGAGCCGACATCGGCGAGGCTTCCGGCTGCGGAAAGTTCCACATCGTCACGCCAAGTGAACGGCATCGCGACCGGTCGCGGATTATGCCAACGATAGATGACCGCTCGGATTTCGCCGAGCGTCCCGGCTTGGACGATCTCGCGAGCTCGGCCAAAGACGGGCACATACCGCGTCCAGAACGGGACGAAGTGACCGAGGCCGCGATCTCGATACGCGGACCACATCTCGAACGCCTCGGCGGCATTCATGCCGATCGGTTTCTCACACACGACATGCTTGCCGGCCGAGGCACAGGCCATGACGGCCTCGTGGTGCAACGCATCAGGCGTCGCGATGAGGACCACGTTCACGTCGGGATGCTCGACGACCTGTCGCCAATCGTCGGTGATGAAGGGCGCGTCATCCTGCTGGGCCGCCGCTTCCAGCAAGTCGCGCCGGCGAGCGCACAGCGCGACGATCTGAGCGTCCGCTGGAGACTGGCGAATTTCCGCCCGATACGGCGTGGCGATGTACCCGGTGGCTCCCAGAACTCCGATACCGAATGCTGGCATGGCTCGTGCAACTTCCATTGGAGTGTGACGAATGCTCGATACTTCGGCCGCATTCTAGGTAGACCCGCCGAGTGGGTTAGGCTTCCAGCCTGACTTTTGTCGGAGGAATGTCAGGCTGGAAGCCTAACCCACTACCTAGTTTTCTCTGCGGGTCTACTTATGGCAGATACTGCTTCGACGTCGCTCGACACATGCAGTCTGTGATTTATGATCTCAGCCGTCACTGTTGCCTCCCGCCCTGAGATCCTCGCCTCCCAAATGCTTACCCTCCAACCACGTCTGAAAGTGTCGCTCGCCGGCTGGATGCTGCTGTTCGGCACGTCGGCACTGTTTGGAGCGGATCGAACGGGGGAGCAAATCTATCAGCAGGTATGCGCGTCGTGTCACGGGGCGAAGGGGGAAGGGACGACCGAGAGTTATCCGCATCCGTTGGTCGGCGAGCGATCGGTTGGAGAACTGACCGAGTACATCAGCAAGTCGATGCCGGAGGACAAGCCGGGAACGTGCGTCGGCGAGGATGCTCGCAAAGTTTCGCAGTTCATTCACGACACGTTTTATTCGCCGACCGCGCAGGCTCGGAACAAGCCGGTGCGAGTCGAGTTGTCACGGCTGACCGTGCGGCAGTATCGAAACGCGATCGCCGATCTGATCGGTAGCTTTCGTGGTGCCGGAAAACTTGAAGGTCAAGAAGGATTGCGCGGCGAGTACTTCAAGGCCCGTGGCTTTCGCGCCAACGCACGAGCGTTCGAGCGAGTCGATCCCGTCGTCGCCTTCGACTTCAAAGACAAAAGCCCAGACGACGAGAAGATGGAACCGCACGAGTTCTCGATCCGTTGGGAGGGTGCGGTGACGGCTCCCGACACCGGCGAGTACGAATTCATTGTGCGCACCGATCAAGCGGCCCGGTTGTGGATCAACGATCTCAAGCAACCGTTGGTCGACAACTGGGTGCAGTCCGGCAAGGACACGGAACACCGCGAGTCGATCTTCTTGCTGGCCGGTCGGACGTACTCGCTGCGATTGGAATTCTCGAAGGCCAAGCAGGGCGTCGATGACAAGAAGGCCAAAGAGAAGCCGCCGGCTCCCGCGTCGATCTCGCTGGAGTGGCAGCGACCGCATCGCGTCGCCGAGGTGATCCCGGCTCGCTGCCTGTCGACCAGTCGGCCGAGCGAGGCGTTTGTCGTGACGACTCGCTTCCCGCCCGACGATCGCAGCGTCGGCTGGGAGAAGGCGACGTCGATCTCCAAAGAGTGGGATCAAGCCACAACCGATGCGGCGATCGACGTCGCGACGTTCGTCGCCACGCATTTTGAAGAGTTTGCCGGCACGAAGCGGGACGCGGCGGATCGCGATGAGAAGCTGAAAAGTTTCTGCCACCGTTTCGCCGAGCGTGCATTTCGGCGGCCGCTCGATGACGAGCAGCGAAAAACCTTCGTGGATCGGTATTTCGTGGAGGGTGTCGAACCCGAAACGTCGGTGAAGCGAGTCGTGTTGCTGACGCTCAAATCGCCGAGGTTTCTGTATCGGGAACTCGGCAGCCAACAGCACGACGCGCCAGTGAGTGGTCAAGCCACAGGCGACTCCGACCACTCGCTGGCGCGTCGTGCTGGTTTCGATCCCTTCGACGTCGCGTCGCGTATTTCGTTCGCGATGTACGACTCTCTGCCGGATCAAGCCCTGCTCGATGCCGCTGCGAAAGGGGAACTCAAGACGCGCGAGCAAGTCGCTCAGCACGCTCAGCGGTTGCTGGCCGATCCGCGCGCACGGTCGAAGCTGCGCGAGTTCCTGCTGACGTGGCTGAAGGTTGAGCATGTGCCCGACGTGTCGAAGGATTCGGAACGATTCCCGGAATTCAACGCGGTCCTCGCGAATGATCTGCGGACGTCGCTGGAGTTGTTCCTCGACGAAATCATCCGCAGCGACGAGGCCGATTTTCGACAGTTGCTGTTGGCGGACTCGGTCTACTTCAATGGCCGGTTGGCGAAATTCTATGGAGCCAAGATGGGTGAGTCGGAACCGGCTGACGACGCTCCGTTTCAAAAGATCGAACTGGAACCGGAGCAGCGCGCGGGCGTGTTATCGCACCCGTATTTGATGGCAGGGTTCGCGTACACGGGGAGCAGTTCGCCGATTCATCGCGGCATCTTCATCGCCCGCAGCGTGCTGGGCCGGTCGTTGAGACCGCCGCCGGAAGCGGTCGCGCCGTTGGCTCCGCATTTGCGGCCCGACCTGACGACTCGTGAGCGGGTTGCTCTGCAAACCAAACCGGAGTCGTGCCAATCCTGTCACGCAATGATCAACCCCTTGGGATTCACGCTGGAGCACTTCGACGCCGTCGGCCGATTTCGGAAAGAAGAGAACGGCAAGCTGGTCAACGCGACGGGAGCCTACCGGACTCGCAACGGCGAACTGCTGAACTTCACGGGGGTCAACGACCTCGCCAAGTTCCTGGCCGACAGCCCGGAAACTCACTCGGCCTTCGTCGAACAGTTGTTCCACTTCCTGGTCAAACAACCGATCCGAGCGTTCGGTTCCAACACCCGCGAGACGCTGCGAGCCTCCTTCGTCAAAGACAACTTCAACATCCACCGCCTGATGGTCGAGATCATCGCGACTGCCGCGTTGACAACTAGCGAATCGAAACCGCAGACTCCTATATCCAGTCCGTAACCCCACCGGGCTTGCCCCGGTGGCTCGTGGGCTTTTGCACTACTCAACCTCGAATCGAAGTAGTGCAAAAGCCCGCGAGCCACCGACGCAAGGTCGGTGGGGTGAGTGGCATCAAATCTCGGAGACATCCCGTGAGTCGAACTGCCCGACGTGAATTCCTCCGCGACCTGGGCCTCAGCGCCGCTGCGTTGCCGTTTGTGTTGAACCTGCCGAGTCTCGGTTTCGCGAATCAACAGGCTCGCAAGCAGCGGCTGGTCGTGATGTTCAGCCCGAACGGGGTCGTGCCGAAGACGTTTTGGCCGGATGAGGAAGGTTCGGAGTTCAAGCTGAAAGAAAGTCTCAGCCCGCTGGAGCCATTCAAGGATCGGCTGCTCACGCTGCACGGCGTCTGCGACAAGGTGCGAGGTGACGGCGACAATCACATGCGCGGCATCGGCTGCTTGCTGACGGGAGTCGAACTCTTTCCCGGCAACATCCAGGGCGGCTCGCACACACCGGCCGGTTGGGCCAGCGGATTGTCGATTGACCAGGAGATCAAGAATTTCCTGCAAGCGAAGGAAGAGACTCGCACACGGTTCGGTTCGCTGGAGTTCGGCGTGATGGTCCCCGAACGGGCCGACACTTGGACGCGCATGTCGTACTCCGGGCCGAACAAGCCGATCACTCCGATCGACGATCCGTACCAGATGTTTTCCAAGCTGTACGGAAAGCTCAATGATCGCGAGAGCCTCAAGAGCATCCTCGACGACTTGCAGGCGGATTTGAAGAAGCTCGCGTCGTCGGTCAGCGCCGAGGATCGACAGCTACTCGAAGAGCAAACCACGTTCGTGCGCGAACTCGAACAAGAACTGAAAGCGGACGCGACGCAAGCGGTTGGCCACGCGGTGCCGGAACTCGAACCGGGCATCAAGGAAGACAACGACAACATGCCGAAGCTGTGCAAGCTGCAAATCGACCTGATGGTCAACAGCTTCGCATCGGATTTCGCTCGCGTCGCGACGCTTCAGATCACGAATTCCGTCGGTCAGGCCAAGATGCGTTGGCTGGACATCAACGAAGGTCACCACGAAATCTCGCACAGCCCGGACAGCGACGAGAAGGCTCAAGAAAAACTGACCCGCATCAACAAGTGGTACGCCGAGCAGCTCGCGTATTTGGCGAAGCGTCTCGCGGAGACTCCCGAACCGGGAGGGCCAGGAAGTCTGCTCGACAACACGACGATCGTTTGGACGAACGAGCTAGGTAAAGGGAACTCGCACACGCTCGACAACATTCCGTGGGTGCTGCTCGGCAATGGTCTCGATTTCAAAATGGGTCGGGCCTTGAATTACGACAAGATACCTCCCAGCCGCGTGCTGAACGCGATCGATCAGGCGGCGGATTTCATTGCAGGCAAGTCGATCAAGCCGGGCAAGGTGGCTCACAACCGGCTGTTGCTGTCGCTGGCTCACGGCTTCGGGCACCACCTCACGAAATTCGGCAATCCCGACTTCTGCGGCGACGGCCCGCTTTCGAACCTCGTGTGAGTGGACGACGAGTGAATCGTCGTTGCGGATATCCGCTGGACACCATTAGGCGTGTGAAGTGGTAAGTCGATTTCACAGGTGACTAGAATCCCCGCCCGATTGATTCCGCGAGGGAGCCGTCCATGCCGTTGACGAACGAGCAATTCACTCAGCGATTGATCTTGTCCGGCGTGATGGCCGAGGACGAGTTTCGCGTGTGGCTCGACAAGGTGCCCGCTCCTAAGAGACCGCGCGATGGGGAACAGCTCGCCCGCGAGTTGGTGAAGCGGAAGCAGCTTACAGCGTATCAAGCCCTGGAAATTTATTTGGACAAGGGTCAGTCGCTGGTGCTGGGAAATTATGTGGTGCTCGACAAGCTCGGTGAAGGCGGCATGGGGGTGGTTCTGAAGGCCGAGCATCGCCGCATGCGGCGAGTTGTCGCTCTCAAGGTGATTTCCGCCGAGGCGCTCAAGAATCGCGGAGCGATCCAACGGTTTGAGCGGGAAATGCAGGCCGTCGCGAAGCTGGAACATCCCAACATCGTCGCTGCCTACGACGCCGATCAAGCGGGCGAAACACATTTCCTGGTGATGCAATTCGTGGAAGGCGAAGATCTCTCCGCGATCGTCAAAAGGTCGGGACCGCTGGCGGTGGATCGCGCGGTGGACTGCGTGTTACAGGCGGCTCGCGGGCTGGAGTTCGCGCATCAGCACGGCGTGACCCATCGCGACATCAAGCCGCACAACTTGCTGCTCAGCAAAGAGGGCGTGGTGAAGATTCTCGATCTCGGACTGGCTCGTATCGAAGACCCCACGTGTGCGACCCAAGAAGCCACGCTGACTTCGACCGGCACGGTACTGGGAACGATCGACTACATGTCGCCGGAACAAGCGGAAGACACCAAGTCTGCCGACGCACGCAGTGACATCTACAGCCTCGGTTGCACTCTGTTTTATTTGCTGACCGGTCGAGTCCCGTTTCCTGGCGACACGGTGATGAAGCGTTTGATCGCGCATCGAGAAGCGGCGTTGCCTTCGTTGTTGGAGCATTTGGCAATTCAAAGCCGAAAGTCGCAAAGTTCGATCGCAGCCACGCTCGACGCGCGACTTTCAAGGCTCGACACGATCATACGCAAGATGATCGCGAAGAATCCGGCGGATCGACACGCTTCAATGTCCGCCGTGATTTCCGATTTGCAGCGTTGTTTGACCGCTCCCGTGGAAAGAGTCGCTCCCGTGATGGTGGTCTCGGAGGAGTCCAGGCTCAACAGTTTTCTAGAAATGATCAGTGAACCCGACTACTCGGAATCGGCCGCCGGATCACAAACCGTGTCGCAACCCCGAAACTCCTTCGCCGAAGCACAAACCGTTCAATTTCAAGGGGACTCTTCGGAAACCGATCCCGCGCCGCTGCCGAGCGTCACCGAGTCGGTAAAACTCCGCAGGAAGAGGACGGAATGGTGGCGTGATCCAACAAAAATCGGAGTCATCTTCGCAGGCGTGCTGATGGTTTACGGCATCTGGTGGCTGGCAACTTCGTCGAGTCAGCCGACGGCCCCCAAAAACTACGAGAACAAGCCGCGCGAGAATAAGCCGATCAAGCGCAAGCTCACTTCCAACAGCCATCCGTCAATCGACGCGACTGCCGAGCACTGGCGGACGGTGGTTGAATTCGGAAGATCACTCAAGTCTGACCGAGGCAACGCGGACACAGTTCACCGTATCACTGTGGAATTCGCCTGAGTTCCACGTCAGGCGAACCATCGTTGCGGATCAATGAAACTGCCCTTGAAGGAGGACCATCAGCATGAACTCCGTTCGTCTAGCCGGTTGGTGGAATGTTGCCCTGGGAGTTGTCGCCGGGGCGGTGCTGGTGAGTCTTTCGCCGTGGGCGATTGGCGATTCGAAGAAGGCTCCGGAAACTCCGATCGGCGAGCGGTGGTGGCCTTCCGAATTCGGAGCCGATGATCAGCGCGGGGCGACGAATCGGATCACGCCGCAGAAGGTGGTCCAGTCGGCGCAGCTCATCAAAGAGGGACGCATTTTTCAACTCGGCCGTCTGTATGAGCACGGTATGCCGATCCCCGGCAAGCGGCACTTCAGCCTGACGATTCCCGGCCTGCCGACAGGATTGCCCACGGGCAAAAATCAGATCGTCTCGAACGATGAACTGGTCAGCGGAGAGATCGGCCAGGTCGGGACGCAGTTCGATGGGCTGGGCCATGTCGGCGTGCGCGTGGGCGGCGAGGACATCTTCTATAACGGCAACAAGCTGTCCGAATTTGGTGATCCGTACGGTCTGAAGAAACTCGGCGTCGAGAACGTCGGAGTGTTCTTCACTCGGGGAATTCTGCTCGACGTGTGCGGACTTCGGAAAGCCGATCGCTTGCCAAATGGGTATGTCATCTCGCCGGACGAGTTGCAGGCGTGTCTGGAAAAGCAGAAGCTCGAAATCCGTGTCGGTGACGTCGTGTTGATTCGCACAGGCCACGGCAAGCTGTGGATGAAGGACAACGCCGTCTACGGCGAAGGGGAGCCAGGCATTGGTCTCGCCGCCGCGAAGTTTCTGACCGACCGCAAGGTGTCGATGATTGGAGCCGACACATGGGCCATCGAAGCGGTCCCGCACGAAGACAAGGAAATGGCGTTCCCCGTGCATCAGTGGAACCTGACGCGAAACGGCGTGTATCACCTGGAGAATCTCGATCTCGAATCGCTCGCTGCCGAGGGCGTGCATGAGTTCTGCTTCGTCTTCAGCCCCCTGCGTTTGAAGGGAGCCACTGGATCGCCCGGCAACCCGATCGCCATCCGGTGAGAAAGTATCGCAACCGCCACCCCGCTTGTGGGGGTGGTTCCCGCGCTCTGCAGCTACCACCTATCCTCGCGACGAACCGCTAGCTTCAGAGCGCGGGAACCACCGGGACAAGCCCGGTGGCGGGAAAATCATTTACGGAGCCACCACATGACCGACCGCGTTTCGCAGATCGACTACGGCATGTTCATCATGCCATTTCACTCGCCGGACAAACCGCTCGCGCAGGGGTACGACGAGGATTTGGAACTCATCGTGCTGGCCGAGGAACTCGGCTTCAAGGAGTTCTGGATCGGCGAGCATCACACGATGAAGTACGAGACGATCGTGATGCCCGAAATCTTCATCGCGCGAGCGCTTGGCGAAACGAGCCGCATCCGGCTCGGACCGGCTCCTGTTTGTCTGAATCAGCATCACCCGGCACACGTCGCCAGCCGGCTCGCGTTTCTGGATCACCTGGCCAAGGGTCGGCTGAACCTGTGCTTTGGAAACGGCAGCGTGACGGCGGATCAAGAACTTTACGGAGTCGATCCGAAAGATGGCGGAGCGATGGCACTCGAAGCGATCGACGTGATCCTCAAACTTTGGTCCACCGATCCGCCCTACGAACACAACGGACGCTTCTGGCAATTCAAGCTGCGGGACAACGTCGATCAAGAGTGTTTGATCGGATTCATTCATCGTCCGCTTCAGCAGCCGCATCCGCCGATCTCCATGCCGGGCATGAGCCGCGACTCATTCAGCATGAAGTTCGCGGGGCAGCGAGGCTATCAGCCGTTCGCGCACTGCCTCGTGACGGGCAACGTCGTGGCGGATATGTGGCAGACGTACGCGAACGCGGCGCAGGCCGCCGGTCGAGTCCCGCAGCGATCAGACTTCAAAGTCACACGATCCATCTTCCTGGCCGACACAACCAAAGAAGCGGTCGCCAGAGCACGCTCGAATTCTCTCGGCCAGAATTACGAGTACATCGGCGGACTGTTCGACAAAGGACTCGGCCGACGCATTTACAAACGCGATCTCGACATGCCGAACTCCGAATGCAACCTCGACTTTCTGATGACCGAACAGATCATCGCCGGCGATGTCGATGAAGTCCTGCGACGGCTGCTGCAACTGATCGAAGAGACCGGCACGTTCGGGACGCTGGTCCTGATGAGCTACGACTGGGACGACAAAGCGAGCTGGGTCCACAGCATGGAGTTGTTCGCCAAGGAACTGATGCCGGCGCTCAATCGGGCGGTCTGTGCTGTAACAGCTTGAGTGATGAGTAGACCGGACGCCCACGTCCGGTACGTCATTGTTCGGACGTAGGCGTCCGAACTACGCCTGCGATTCGGCCTCGCCAGAGGGAATCAACAACTCATGAGCCGTCTGTTTCCCTCCAATGAGATCGCGAGCATCGGGACCAAACTGTTCATCGCCGCCGGAGCCGGCGAAGCTGAATCCCGCATCGCCACCGAATCGCTGATCACCAGCAGTCTGATGGGACACGACTCGCACGGGGTCATCCGGATTCCGGAGTACCTCGGATTTGTGGCGAAAGACTTGATCGTTCCCAACGCACTGCTGGCGATCGAACGCACCGGACCGACGACCGCGCGCGTGGATTGCGGTCGTGGTTTTGGAGCCGTGGGTGCCGAGCAGGCGATTCGCGTTGGGATTGAGATCGCGCGCGAACAACGAACGGCGTGTGTGATCACTCGACGCTGCAATCATGTCGGACGGCTGGGAGCCTGGGTGCAAATCGCGGCCGATCAGGGAATGCTCGCGTTGGCGACGTGCAATTCCCCGATCTATGGGCACGATGTGCTGCCGTTCGGAGGTCGTGACGGGCGATTGGGGACGAACCCGATCGCATACGGGGTGCCGACCGGCGGCGATCCGCTCGTCGCGGACTTTTCGACGTCCGTAGCGCCGGAGGGAAAGATTCGGTTCGCCCGCAACGAGGGACGACCGGTGCCTGACGGCTGGATTCTCGATGCGAATGGCCAGCCGACGAACGATCCGAATGCGTTCTACGGCCCGCCGCGCGGAGGGATCTTGCCGCTGGGTGGCAGCGCGGGACACAAGGGCTTCGCACTGAGTCTGTTCGTCGAGATTCTCGGCAGCGCGCTGGCGGGAGTTGGCTCGCAAGACAAAGAGGTCTTCGGGAACGGCGTCTGTTTCATCGTGATTGATCCGTCGGCGTTTTGTCCGCTCGCTGAGTTTCGGCGGCTGATGGACGAAACGGTCGCGTACATGAAATCATCTCGGCCCGCGCCGGGGGTCGAAGAGGTTCTGGTTCCGGGTGAACTCGAATTCCGCACGCTGCGACGGCGCGAACGTGACGGCATCCCGGTCGACGATGCGACGCTCGCCGCCATGAGAAATCACGCGGAACGGCTGCAAGTCGATGTCGATGGTTTTCTCCTTCCGAAAGGGGCGGCATGACCAACGCTCACCGGCTGCGACTCGGCATGTTCGTGATGCCGATTCATGATCCCGCGAAGCCGCTGGCTCAGTGCCTCGACGAGGATCTCGAACTGGCCGTCCGATGCGATGAACTCGGATTCGATGATTTCTGGGTCGGCGAGCATCATTCGTCGAGCGTCGAGAATATCGTCATGCCGGAGATCTTTCTGGCGAAGGTACTCGGCCTGACGAAGCGGATTCGAGTCGGGCCGGCTCCGGTTTGTTTGCAGTACCACCATCCGGTGCATGTCGCTGGGCGGCTGGCGTTTCTCGATCACCTGTCGCACGGACGGCTCAATGTCTGCTTCGGGCCGGGAGCCATTCCGACCGACATGGAAATCTTCGGAGCTCATCCCAAGGACACGGCCGCTCGTGTTTCCGAAGCGATCGACATGATTCTGAAGTTGTGGCAAGGGGAAGTCCCGATTGACATCGCAGGTCAATTCTGGAACGTGCGGATGAAAGACCATCTGCATCCGCAGTTTGGAGTCGGGCATCTCCACAAACCGTTCCAGCAGCCTCACCCGCCGATCTACGTTCCGAGCATCAGTCGCTCCTCGGTCGGTTTGCAGAAAGCGGCCGAACGGGGTTTTCGCTTCATCAGTCATCACATGCTCCACGCGGACACGCTGGCCGAGCAGTGGCAAACGTACGCGCGGGCCGCCACCGCTGCCGGTCGAATTGCCGATCCGTCCGACTGGGCGGTATCCCGCAATGTCTTCGTCGCCGATTCGACGGACGAGGCGCGGCGGATCGCCCGAACAAACTCACTTGGCTCGTGCCTCCAGTACATCCTGGATTTGACGCGCGCGACGGCACCCAGCGGCGTCGCGATGTGGAAGCGAGACGCTTCTCAAAGTGACTCGGATTGCAACCTGGACTACTTCCTCAATGAGGTCGTCATCGCCGGCGATCCCGAACATGTGACATCAAAGTTGTTTCAATTGCGCGAGCGGATCGGCCCTTTCGGCTCGCTGGTGCTGGTGGCCCACGATTGGGACGATCGCCAACGCTGGCTGCGCAGCCTGGAGTTGTTCGCCACGGAGGTCGTGCCACGCTTCAATGCCGCTATCGGAACCGCTTCATCAACTTTGAAATGGACATCATGATCAGCACGCACATCAACAAGATGCGGGACAAACTTCGGGCCGGTGAGATCGTGCTCGGCGCGGGGATCACGACGACTGATTTCACCGTCACCGAAGCGCTGGCGGGCAGCGTCGACTTCGTCTGGATCGACTTGGAGCACAACGCGATGACGACCGAGTCGATGCTCGGTCACTTGATCGCCGCTCGCGCCGGCGGCGTCGCCGCGATCGTTCGCATTCCGAACAATGACGTCGCCTGGATCAAACGCGTGCTGGATTCCGGGGCGGAGGGGATCATTCTCCCGCGATCGTACTCCGCGAAAGAAGTGGCGGACTTTGTCTCCGCCTGCCGCTATCCGCCGATGGGCACGCGCGGCTTTGGACCACGACGCCCGATGCAATACGGCCGAATGGAGCAGCAGGCGTATCTGGCCCAAGCTAATCGCGACATCTTCGTGACCGTCCAAGTCGAAACCGTCGAACTGCTGGCCGAGATTGACGAGGTGCTCAAGATCGAAGGGCTTGATTCGCTGGTGATGGGACCGCAAGACCTGTCGGGATCGATGGGACGTCTCGGCGAGACCACTCATCCGGAAGTCCTGGACGCGATCCGAACCATCGCCAAGAAGGCGAAGGCCGCCGGCAAGTTCTTGGGCTCAGGGTTGGGAGCGAATCCGCAATTCGCGAAGACGCTGATCGAATGCGGCGTCCAATGGATGCAAGCGGGCAATGACTTTGAATACATGATCAAAGGCTGCGACCGCACCTTCCGCGAAATCCGCAGCAGCGAGTCGTAGGAACAACACTCCCGCCTCAAAGTCTGAGCGCGCATCCGATCTCGACACGGAAGCCTGGCTGGATGTCGAACGGAATTGACCTGTTTTGTCGTTCCGGCCTAAAACCCCGCCCCTTCCAGTTCCCCCCGTCTGAGCCACTCTGGCTGATCCCCTTTCCATTTTCCTTTCGGTCAGTCCGCACGATGCGGTTTTCGTCCGTCATTCACCTGTTGGCTTTGGCACTGTTGTGCTGCGGCGTGCTCGCCTGTGAGAGCATTCCGTTCGGGCGTTCGTCGACGCAGCACGCCACCGCTTTCAAACTGCCGTCGCTCGCAGCGCCACGCGATTCGGTGGAAGTGGACATCGTCTTTGTGGATCGGCCAGTCAGCGATCCGCTTTTGGGAAAAATGCTGTGGCGAGAAGTCGATCAGGTCGGAACGCTCTCCGCCGAACAACGCGCCGCGCTTCGCGAAGCGGGCATCTTGGTTGGACACGTCGGGTCGTCGCCACCGGATGCTTTGCAAGCGTTGCTCAACCTGACGGATGAAAATCGAGAACGCCAGCGGCGCGAGGCCAACGGCATCCCGACGACTGCCGCGCGACGTGTCGCTCTACCAGCCGGTGCCGACACGGAAGTTTGGTCGAATGAAACGGTCGCTCAGCGAACCGTGACTGTGTCGGAAGGCAAGACATTGGACTTGGCCAACCTGCGCGGCCTGTTGCGGTTGCGGGCCGAACGGAGCCAGGATGGCTGGGCGCGGCTCGACTTCACTCCGGAGTTGCATCACGGTCAGACGGGCACTCGCCCCTTCGCCACGGCGACCGGCTGGATGTATCGCACAACTCAAGAGGTCATCCCCTGCTTCGCTCAGCAATTCTCCGCCACCTTGAATGTCGGTGAGATGCTCGTACTGACCTGCGACCGCGATCGCCCCGGAACTCTGGGCCAAAGCCTGTTCCAGTTCGAGGACAGCACCGGTTCCAAGCAACGACTGGTCGTCGTGCGTCTGGCCGAACTGCGCGAGATCGCTCCCAGGCGAGTGCGAACCGAGTAGCTCGGACCCGCTGGTCGAGGACGCATTCGCGCGTTTGAGTCCTGACCCCGATTTGTCGCGCCGCGATCGCTGACACTTGAAGTTGGGACTATCGACCGACTGAAATCCTCGCGGCCATTCACGACCGAACGCGGTCGACTCCTCCAATCGCGAAGGACTTCCGATGAAAACCCGTTCCCTGGCTCTGTTGGTCGTGTTGCTGTTGCTGCGGTCGGCGTTCGCTCAGACCGAGCCGCCGAAGCCGCGCGAGTTTTCGACGTTGGTCGCTCACTGGGCGGAGTATGCCGATCCGGATTACCTGCCGTTCCTCACGGACGCGAAGCCGGACATCGCACAGGTCGGCTTTTATGGTGCTCACTTCTGGAGCTTGGCACACACGCCGCACGGCAAAGGCTACCCCGCTCACTTTCCAGTGGTCGGTCTGAACGAAAATCGCGAGTGGCTGACGAATCTCAACCGCGAGATTCATCAGCGCGGTATCAAGGTCGTCGGGCACATCAACGTGAAGTTCCTCGTCGGCGATCCCGACAGCCCGCCAATTCCAGCCACGAAGACGAAGCCTGCAGAACCGGGTGGCCCGCGCGGGTTCTTCAAGTTCTACCGCGAGCTGTGGAACGAGGAATGGCTCGGCCCGAAACCGGTCGCGGACCCGCTGGAACTGCTGGAAGTCGATGCCGAAGGGAAACCGATCACAAACAATAACTACAGCATCGGCGGCATGAAGGAATACTGGGGCTGCCTCAACAACCCGCACTGGCGAACGGTGCTGAAAGCCTGGACGAAACACGGCGTTTCATTGGGCTGCGACGGGTTCATCATCAACTATTTTTACCGGCACGACTGCTTGTGCCCGCACTGCGTGTCCACGTTCAAGGCGTATCTGGCCGAGCGATTCACGGCGGAGGAGCTCAATCTCAAATTTCAAATCTCAGATCTCAAATCGCATCGCTTCACCGAGATCGTCAGTTGGCACAAGCCGGAGGAATCGACGCCGTTGCGCCGCGAGATGCTGCGGTTCTCGCAAGTCGCCAACAAGGCCGCGTTCGACGACGTGTTCGTGAAGTACGGCCGTTCGCTGAAACCGGACCTGCTGGTCGCGCAGTGGAATCATCTCGGCAACTTCAACCAACTCAGTGGCGACGAGCGTTGCCTGCTCCCCTCCGAGACCTGGGGCCGCGACGAAAACTATCTCTGGTACAGCACGGGCGCAGCCGCTCACTTCACAGACTTGGCCGAGGGCCAGCTTGGCGAAGGGACGTTACAAGCCCGCTACATTCGCGGCTCGTTCGGCAACAAGCCGTTCACGCTCGGCAAGTACGAGAGCACTCGAACCCGCGTTGCGATTTCCGAACTGGCCGCCAACTGCGGAGCACCGATGGGTTTCTACACGCGATTCAAAGACCCGGAAGCTCGTGCGGAGATCGTGCGCTACTACCAGTTCCTGAAGCGGCACGACGACCTGTTCCGCTGGCACCAACCGCATCACGAAACCGTGCTGCTGTTCCCTCGCCGAGCAATCCACAACGGCGACGTCCGGCCGCTTGCCCGTTTTCGGGAGATCGGTGGGCAAATGCTCGACAAGCACATGCTGTTCGACATTCTCCCCGATGACACTGTCTCACCAGACTTATCCAGCCGCTATCGCCAAATCGTCAGCGTCGAGGCCGAGACTCCGCTGCCTCCCCAACTCGGAAGTCACAACTTCACCAACGTTCCGAAAACCGTGCGTGTGTCGCTGACGAAACATCCGCAGCGAAACGAATTCGCGCTGCATCTCGTGAACTACAACCGCATCGAACCGGCCGAGAAGCACAGCGCCGGGCGAGGCATTCAAGACGAGAAGCCGATCCCCGTCGAGGGAATCAGCATCAGTCTGCGAGTACCGAGCGGCACCGCCGTTCGATCCGCCGAATTCCTCACACCGGAGAATCCTGAGCCGATCCCTGTGGAGGTGGAGGTCACGAGGGAAAACGTCTTGTTTGTTGTGCCGAAGTTTCTGGTGTACGGTGTCGTCCGACTCCGTTTTGAGAACTAACCCGAAGCGTCAGCGAGGGCGAACCGCAACAACTCCTCGCTGATGCTTCGGGTTGGTGTGTGAACACGAACAATCTGAATGATCGACTCATGCGCATCCTGATGACCGCTGGCCCGACGCGAGAGTACTTGGACGACGTGCGATATCTCTCGAACGCAAGCAGCGGCCGTATGGGTTACGCGCTCGCGGCGGAAGCGGTGGAGCGTGGGCATCAAGTCGTCTTGGTTTCGGGGCCGGTGGAGCTGGCTCCGCCGAAAGGCTGCGACGTGCGGTTCGTGCAGACGACCGAAGAAATGCGGATCGCGTGCGAGCAAGCGTTTCCGTCGTGCGACGGTGTGATCGCGGCGGCAGCGGTGTGTGATTACAAGCCTTCGCAACGAGTCACCGGCAAGATGTCGAAGACCGGCGAGCCGTTGACGATTGAGTTGATTGAGACCGACGACGTTCTCGCCGGTCTGGGACAAAAAAAGAACGGCCGCTGGATCGTGGGCTTCGCGCTCGAAGCGACGAACTCGCGCGAGAACGCACTGCAAAAACTGCGAGCCAAAAACTGCGATGTCGTCGTGCTCAACGATCCCAGCGCGATCGGCTCAGCGACGAACTCGGTCGAACTGATCGACGAGAGCGGTCAGCCGATTGAAAGCTGGAACGGCACGAAGGAAGAAGTCGCTCGTGAGCTGCTGAATTGGATCGAGCGGCGGTGGAAGTGAGCGGATCAAACAAAAAGACCCCGGCTGTTCAAGCCGGGGTCTCTCGGAGATTCATTGGCACCGTGATCTGTCGCGATTACTTGCTGACCAACTGAGTTGGCGCTGGTTTGGCGACGACGGGAGTCCACTCGGAATCGAGGCTGGGGACTCGGCGAGTCACGCTGGCCTTCGCGAGTTTGGCGTGGAACGGAACTCGCGTTCGCTGCGGTTCGGCTTGCCAAGCGATCTTGGCGTCGAGGTTCAGGGTCGGCAATCGCCGGCGAATCAGAGTCTCTTTGTTGCCGTCAGCGTTCTCTTTGACGGGGTTGTTGTTTTCAAGAGGCTCTTCAAACTTCGGTTTTGCGGGAGCCGATCCCGGTTGCGATTCAAATTCGTCGATGGCTGGTTTGGTGGGAGCCTTCTTCTTCAAGATCGTTGGCTCGTCATTGCCCACTTCGTCAATGGCTCGCGTCCCTCGCGAGCGCGTGCCGGTGCCGAGTCCGTCGATGCTGGTCGCTCCGGCCGGAGAGGCTCCGCCGCGATCGGTCTCTTGGAAAGTTCGCGGGGTCGGAGCTGGATCTGTCGTCGGTTCGCCGGGCTTCTTCCAAGCGGATTTACCGTTGGTCGCCGGTGCCGTCGCGGGGGCGGGAGACGGCGAACATCCACTGAGGCAGCCGCTGTTCGAAGCATACGAAGCTCCGCCACACGGGCTGCATGACTGAGACACTGGTGCGCAGCCGTAGCTTGGTTGGGCGTAGCTCACCGGAGCGTAATAGCTGGTCGAGCAGGACGAGCAGCCGGAGGAATAACCGTAGGACACCGGCGCGTACATTGGTGCCGAGCGAACGTAAACCGGCTGAGAATACGAGGCGGCATACGGCGAGTAACCGTATCCATAGGCCGGATAGCGAACTGGGCCGAAGACGACATCGTAGGCCCAAGGAATGATTCCGGCTTGGCTCGCCGAGGCGATTCCCATCGTCAACAGGAACGCTGAAAGGCACGCAATCCGTCGCAGACCAAGATTCACTGTCATGGCATTTCTCGCTAAGGTTCGATGGTTGAACGGTTCACAGAAAACAGTAGACCGCACACTCCGTGTGCGGAACATTCGGTACACGGAGTGTGCCGGCTACTCTTGCGGACGCATCTTCTACCGCTCGCGGTGGAAAAGTCAAACTTCGGCAAACCTTATGGCACTCCCGCAGTTTGTGAAGTTTCACAATCTTCTCCAGATCATCGAGTCGTTTTGCGGAGCGAGACCTGCTCGCATTCGGACTCTCGACCGAGACAGCGAAGGCTTCAGCGGAGCTGTCGTGCTGCGAGTCGTCGTCCAAGAGTCTTCGCAAGCTCCGGAGATGGAATACTGTCTGCGCGGCTGGCCCCCCGACAGCTTACCGCGCGAGCGGTTGCTGGGACTGCATCGCCTGCTGGAGCACATTCACAAGTGCGGTGTCATGCAGGTGCCAGTTCCGCTGCGCAGCAAATTCGGCACGACGATCTATGCAGAGGCGAGCCAGTTCTGGCAACTCGAACCGTGGCTGCCCGGCGTCGCGGATTTCAGTTCTGATCCCAGCGACGCGCGGCTGCGAAATGCGATGACCGTGCTGGCTCAGTGGCACGAGGCGGCCGCGCGGTTTGAGCCACGCGAGTCCGAGACGACTTGGTTCAAAAGCTTCGCGGCGGCGAATTCACCGACGGTTGCTGATCGGCTGGATCGCGTCGAGCGATTTCAAAAACTGGATGTCGCCAAACTGCGGCAACTGCTGGAGCAGACGAGTCCTCTGCCTTTGTGGGAGGCCGAGTTCGGCGAACTGGTCGATGTTTCGCGGAGGATTCTCGACCGCTTCCAATTGGCCGCCGATCGTGTCGCCGAGGAATTGTCGTCGTACCGTCATCTTCGGTTCCGATTGCATCCGTGCCTGCGCGATGTCTGGCACGATCATGTGCTGTTCGAGGGAGACCAAGTCACGGGATTGATCGATCCGAGCGCGGCTCGCTCGGAAACACCCGCGACGGATCTGGCGAGACTGCTCGGCAGCTTGCTGGGGGACGACAACAACCGTTGGGAAGTGGCAATCGCAGCCTATCGAAGCGTGCGGCCGCTGTCCGATCGTGAGGCGACTCTGGCTCGCG
This sequence comes from Candidatus Kuenenia stuttgartensis, assembly GCA_945904015.1. Taxonomy (GTDB): domain Bacteria; phylum Planctomycetota; class Planctomycetia; order Planctomycetales; family Planctomycetaceae; genus SXKJ01. The sequence goes on from CAMDPK010000025.1 coordinate 32,304, forward strand.
TCATCGACCAAAGCACGGTGCTGCTGAGCGGATTGACGTGGCTCGAACGATTGTTCGTGCATCGGTTGAGTTATTCGAATCCGCCGCGAGTGCTCGATCGATTGCGACAAATTGCTTCACGCTTGGACCGTCTGGCGAGCCGACTTCATTCGAATGGTTGATGCCATTTGGCAGCATGTTCGTGAAATCGTTCGCTTTGCCACTCTGTGCGCATCTCGCAGACTGCGCCGAGTTCTTTGCTTTTGGCCTTTGTTCACGGACAACGAAATCGGAGTGCTGTCGTTTGTGACCTATTGAACTCCAGAGGGTCACAACAAGGAGCACTCCAATGAGCGTTTACACCAAAACCAAGCAATTTTCCGCGGTCACCACCGACACGGCGACGTTTGCGTTGCCAAAACGCGACATGGCGGACTTGAGGCGAAACTCCCGATCCTTGGAGCCGTTGGATGATGAATCGCTACTTGAGGACTTTTCAGGTGACGTGGACACGTTGCTCATGCTTCTGGAAGAGTTTCAATCCAACGGACCGCAACGGATCGACAGGATTTCGCGTCGTGTCGACGCTGGTGATCCGTACGAAATCGCCGCTGCCGCTCGAGATTTGAAGGTGAGCGCGGAAGCACTTTCCGCCAGGATGGTTCGCGACCTGGCCGGGGCTCTGGAGCAGTCTGCCGGATTGGTGAGCCGCGGTTGCCAGGAGCGTCTTGTTGCGAAGTTACGCAGGGAAATGAATCGCTGCCTGGATCACATCCCACTCGTCGTCGCTTCCGCTCGAACCGTGACCTACCCGAATTGATGATTGATCGTGTGCCTCAGCCGACGGTGCGTCGGAGATGCGCGATCAAATCGGCCGACACGACGGTGACTTGCTCGCGAGTCAGCAAGTTTTTGACCTGCCACTGGCCGGCGGCGAACTCGCGATCGCCTGCGATGACGGCTGCCGGAAATCCTTTGCGAACGGCGTATTTCAATTGGTCGCCCAGCGAGACCAGTTCGGGATAGACCTCTGCGGGAATCTCAGCGGCTCGCAGGTCGCGAGCGACGCGGTGATAGTCGCCAAGATGATTCGCATCGAAAAATGCGATCAGCACTTTGGCGGGTGTTGATGCGGCCTCGACCATGCCCAACTCTTCCATCGCGGCCAGCAAGCGGTCGAGGCCGAGGCTCGCGCCGACTCCGGGCAACTTCTGCGTCGTGAAGAGTTCGGCGAGGTTGTCATAACGGCCTCCGGAGCAGACGCTGCCGATGCCGGGCAGGTCGCCGAGAAACGTCTCGTAGATCGTACCGGTGTAGTAGTCGAGTCCGCGCGCGATCGCGAGATCGAGTTCGACTCGTTCGGCGGGTACGCCGACTTGGCCGATCGTCGTGAAGAGTTCTCGCAGCCGAGCGACTCCCAACAATCCCGCATCGTTGCCGGCGAGCTTCGATTCGAGCGTCGTCAGCATCGCGAATGGCTCGCCTTTGAGTTCGGCCATAGCGATGACGTCGGCCGCTTGCTCGGCAGTCGCGCCGACTCGCTCGGTCATTTCGGCGATGACTTTTTCTCGGCCGGCTTTCGGGAGCTTGTCGATGCACCGCAGCACGCCAGCGGATTTGTCGGCGAGTCCCAGCGTCTGCAACAGGCCATTGAGCACCAGCCGGTTGTTGACTCGAATCGTGAACTTCGCGAAACCGAGCCGCTCGAAGAGATCGTGAATGACGAGCAGCGTTTCGATGTCAGAGGCGTTGGAGGTCGTGCCGATCGTGTCGAAGTCGCACTGCATGAACTCGCGGTAGCGGCCCTTCTGAGTGTTCTCGCCGCGCCAGACGGTGCCGATGTGATACCGCTTGAACGGCGTGCCGATCTCGTGAATGTGCTGAGCGGCGAAGCGAGCCAGCGGCACGGTGAGATCGAATCGCAGGGCGACGTCGCGATCACCGTTGTCGCGGAAGCGGAACAACTGCTTGTCCGATTCGTCGCCACCTTTGCCGAGCAGAATCTCCGCGTGCTCCAGCGCTGGTGTGTCGATCGGCGAGAAACCGTAGCTGCGATAGACCTGCCGCGCGGTGTCGATCAGCTTTTCGCGAGCGATCATCGCGCTGGGCAAGTAATCGCGGAAACCTTTGAGCGTCGTGGGCTTGATGATGGAACGAGACATGGGCAGATTTTTGATTTTCGATTAGTGATTTTCGATTGGTGTCGGCTCAAGTTGTCAGGCCGACTCGGTGACGGTGCTCAGGATCGGCAGGCTCAACTTCTTTGTCCGACCGGTGACCTTGGCTCGCGGAGCCTGTGGGAGGAACGCTTCGGCGTATTCGACGATCTGTTCGGGGCACTCAAAGAGCATGTCGTACTGGCTGTCGCCGTCGTACTCGCAGTCAATGGTGGTGTAGTCGCGACAGATTTGCGGACGATCCTGGTAAATGCCGCAGCGATGATCCGCTTGCAAATGGTCGCAGTCGTTGTGGACCATCAGGTACCAGGTGTCGCCATCGACGAAAATGGAGACTCGGCCGTGGATCAGATACCAGCGAAAGTAGTCGAAGTCCTTCTGGATTTTCGGCGTTTCAATCGGCAAGGCAAAGTAGCGGCAACACTTCGCGGTACAGTGGTCGCAGAGGCATTCGCCAGGTTTCAGGTCGGCACGGGCAAATTTGGGCTTGGGCATGGAATTCACTTGGGCCAAGTGTCGATGAAGTCTGACGCAAAAGGTGCGGGATTCTATCGGTCGGCCGGCCCGATGGGTACGACTGGCAGCCCTTGCGAGAATCCTGTGTCCTGAAGCCAAAATCTCGTTCTTGACCCCTTCAAAAAAGTCGCCGTATTATCCCGCAGGATGTGTCGGAGACCGTCTTGCTTGCGGCCGCAGACTTCGGTGGGGACGAGGATCGTGAATTTCGCGAGTCGTCCGTGCCGAGCCAGCCGCTCCAGAAGGAACGTGCGCCATGAAAAAGTTTGGAATCTGGTTGGTCATTCTGGTCATCATGCTGGCGGCCGGCGGAATGATGTTGGCCTCACGGCTGACGGTGGTGCGTTCCGGTTGGCAGAAGAAGACCGCTGACGGGCAGGCCAAAGTATTGGACTTGCGGAAGAAAGCGGCTGAGGCCCAGAAGTTGGTCGATACCGCCAGAAGCGATTTGCAGCAGGCCAATTTCAGTTGGGATTGGTATCGGATCTCTCCCCAGGTCACCAAGGGGGCGCGACCGGGAGTCCTCGGCGTCGCGCTGGGGACCAGTCACGGATTGCAACCGAATTCGGTGGTCTTTGTGTTTCAACCGTCACCCGACGGAGCGGGCACGAGTTTCGTGGGGCCGTTCAAGGTTGTTGCGGCACAGCTTCAAGAGGCTTCAGCCACGCTAATTCCGAATTGGCGGCTGCGTCCGGAGGAGGAGCAGGAGAGTCAGACGTGGCGGTACGGTCCGAACTGGCGCGTTCGCTCAAATGTCCCACGTCAGCACAAGACGCAGTTCTCGGAATTCGAGATGATGATTCTCACCAAGGACGAGTTGCTGGCCTCGCAGCAGCAGCATCTGCAACTTCAGCAAAACGCCAAGTCCAAAGCCGAGGAACATTTGTCGCTGCGGATGAAGGAACTTAAGGGAGATCCGGATCAGGCAAATCAGAGCCTCGACAAATTTCTACTTGAGGGCTATCACAAGGCGGTGGCAGATTTGGAAATCGCCCGCAACGCTGTGCAGGCGGATGTGGACGAACTCCGGCGGCAGGTCAAACGAACGCGTGACGAGATTGAACGGCTGACGCAAGACAACGAACAGTTGGCCGAGGAAGGTTCGAGCGACGTCCCCAAAGCGGCGACCAGCCAGAAATAGAGCGTCCGTCATTTCGATGACGCTCGGTGCATTCCTCACGGTGCGGACATGGGTTTCGAAGATCGCGACTACTATCGAGACCCCGAATGGCAGCCGAATCGCGGTGATCATTCCGCAATTCGCTGGTTGATCGCGCTCTGCATCGGAGTGTTCGTTGGCCAGTTGATCGACGCTCGTGTGACAGACTGGTTCGCACTGACAACCGGCGACACGATTCCAAAATGGCAAGTTTGGCGATTGCTGACGTACGCCTTTTGCCACGACACGAAGAACGTGTTGCATCTGTTGTTCAACATGATCTGCCTGTGGTTCTTTGGACGCACCTTGCAAGAGCGTCTGGGGAATCGCGAGTTCGTTGCCTTCTACCTGCTGGCCGCAGTTGTCGCGGGGCTGAGTTACCTCGGCTTGCACGCCGGGCTGTTGCGAGATCACTCGTTGGTCACAGGTGCTTCGGGCGCGACGATGGCGGTGATGGCCTTGTTCGCGATGTGGTATCCGCGTCAGCAAGTGTTGCTGTTCGGGTTGCTGCCGGTTGAGATTCGGTGGCTGGTGGCGGCCTACGTCGTGATCGACACGTTGCCGATCTGGGGAGCATTGCAGGGAAATCGATCCAACGACGGTGTCGCTCATGCGGCCCATTTAGGCGGGTTGCTGTTCGGGTTCGCCTACCACATTTTTGACTGGCGGCTTTCCAACTGGCTGAGTGTCCGCCGTGTTCCGACCTGGTGGCGTGATCGCGAGCGGCGAAAAGCGGTGCGGCTATACTCGCCCGAATCCGAAACACCGGATTCGCCGGAAGAGCACGATCTCGACGCGAAGGTCGATGAAATTCTCCGCAAGATCCACGAGCACGGCGAGACCAGCCTCTCCGACCGTGAACGCCATGTTCTCTCGGAAGCCAGCCGCCGCTACCGCGAACGCACGACGCGAACGCCCTAGATCGTGAAAGCGAAAACCCGTGTTTTCCAATCACGAAATCCCAATTTCCAAAACTCAATGACCAAGGAAATCCCAAGCCCCAAATCCCAAAATCTCGTGGCGTCGTCTTCTTGGACATTGTGATTTGGGATTTTATTGGACATTGAAATTTAAGACTTGGACATTTGCGGCTTTGCCGCGCTAGACTCTCCGACCGCCGTGATGCACTTCTTGTTTTTTGTTCGGAGAGACGTTCGCGATGAGTGATTTTGCTGTGGCCTTTGGCCATGAGGTCGAGCTTTCGGACACATCGGATGCAGAACTTTTAGCGGGCTTGGATTGGTTGCCGTCCGCTCCCAACGAACTTCAACGTTGCGCTGAGTCCGGTCGCGCCGACAAGTTTATTCGGGCTTGGTCCAAGCGAATGGCCGAGCGTGTTGATCGCCGGTTGTTGCGGAAGCGAGCCGCGAATCAAAGTGGACTTTGGCCGTGGGACGGCTCGCGTCGACATCCCGCGAATTCAGTCTGGTCGCTGATTGAAAAGCAGGATTGGTCGCGTCTGAGCCGCTGGGCCTTTCAACAACTCACGGCGAAGGCCGATTGGAATGACGAGCGCACCGAGTTGGAGTTGCTCGCGTTGGCGGACTGGTTGTGGAGCGGGCCGCGAGTCGCCGCTGAGATTGCTTGGCCGGTGTGGCGGCTTGTTTTGACGCGATCCCTGGAGCTCGCGGCGTACTTGTCGAAGCCGTTGACGTGCGAGCTGACTCCAGACCGCAGGCTGCTCGTCACGGGCGAGTTGCCTTGGCTGTTGGGGCAGATGTTCGGCGATATCGAAGGTGTGACCGAGTTCAAACAACTCGGACAGCAATCGCTGCGCAATGAACTGATCGAACAGACGGACGGCGATGGAACTCCGGCCGCGAGTCTGCTTCCGATCTTGCCGCGCTGGCTCGCGTCGCTCACTCGATCGGTTGACGTGGGCGCGATCGTGAGTGAGCCGGTGCTGGAAGGTGAGGCTCGCTTCCGTTTCGAAGATCTCCTCACGAAGTCGATCACGCTGTTGGATCGCAATGGGATCATGCTCGGCGCTGCGAATCACTCAACGCAGGCGACCGAGACTGGACCGCTCGTCTCGATGTTGCTTCGCGGAGCGGAGCTAGCCGGATTGGATGAACTGTCGTTGGCGGCGGAATCGTTGCGGTTTCGCCTGCACGTCGCGAGCGGTGGCTCCAAAGACAAATTCCGCAGCGAGACATTTTCGGAATCACCGGAAGAGCGATTGATCGTCACCGACACGGACCTGCCGGCAACGCAGTCGGATTGGGCGAGTTGGGCCTGCCTGCGGAACTGGTGGCAGGCGACCGCCAACACAGCCCTCGTGCGGCACGATGGTCCGAGCGTGAATTTGCAGCTCAGCTTGCTGGGCGTGCCGATCATCGACGGTGAATGGGGACTGAGCGTGCGGGTCGACGGCCAGCGGCTGACCTGGACCGACGGCTGGACGTGCAGTTGTTGGAGCAGTGACACCGACATGGATTACCTCGAACTGCAACTGGACGTTCCGGACGGACCGATGCTGTGCCGACAAGTGATGCTGTCACGCAAGGATCATTTTCTGGTCTTGGCGGATTCGGTCGCGAAGGCCGGGCGACGACGAATCGACCTCGAATCGACACTGCCACTACGTCGCGGCGTGCGAACGAAATGCGACAACGCGACTCGCGAGATTCGGCTGGCAGCCTCGGACGTCAAGGTGCGATGTTACCCGCTCGCGCTTCCGGACGATCGGCTGCACAGTACGGTCGGCGAGTTTGATTCCGCGTTGGGCGAGCTGCGGTTGTCGCAGGCGTCGTCGAGCGAATCGTTGTACTCGCCCATCGTGCTCGACTGGTCGCCGGAACGAGCGTCGCTCGATGCCGAATGGCGGACGCTGACGGTCACGGAAGAAGGCCGTAAGCTCGCCCCCTGGGAAGCCGCCGGCCATCGGCTGCGAGTCGGCAAGCTGCACCTCGTGCTGTATCGCAGCCTGCACACAAGCGAGGACTTTCGTGCCGTACTCGGCCTCTACACCGACAAGGAATCGGTCATCGCGCAGCTCAATGAGCAGGGATATGTGCTGCCGATTGTGTCCGTCGATGCGTGAAACGGTGCGTCGCTTGCGGATCAACTTCGTGGCGGACATCGTATCGCATCTCCCAGTCCACAATTCCGCGACCAGCGATGAGTGACCTTCACGACAATCCGCAGCCACCAGCTTGGCCACTTCCTGACGAAGCGGTCGAGGCGGCGTTGCGGCGAGCCTTCGCGGACGGCTCGTGGGGAAAATATCACGGCCCGAACTGTCGCGAACTGTCCGAACGGTTGTCCGAGTTGCACGGCTGCGAGCACGTCGTGCTGACGTGCAGCGGAACAGCGGCCGTCGAGTTGGCGTTACGAGGACTCCGAATCGGCCCCGGCGACGAGGTCATCCTCTCGGCCTACGACTTCGAGGGGAACTTCAAAAACGTGCTGGCCGTCGGCGCGCAGCCGGTGCTGGTCGATGTCGATTCCGTGAACGGACAACTTGATACCGCTCAGCTTGAAGCGGCTCGGTCGCCGCGGACCAAAGCGATCATTGCCTCGCATCTGCACGGCGGAGTGGTTGCGATGCCGGCGCTGCGTGCGTTTGCCGATCAACACGGCCTCGCAGTCATCGAAGATGCGTGTCAAATGCCCGGCGCGATCGTGCAGGGCCGAATCGCTGGGACGTGGGGTGATGTCGGAGTGCTCAGCTTCGGCGGCAGCAAACTGCTGACCGCGGGACGCGGTGGGGCGTTGGTCACTCGCAATGCGGAAATCGTTCAGCGAATTCGCGTGCAGACGCAGCGCGGCAACGACGCCTATCCGCTCTCCGAGTTGCAAGCGGCGGTGTTGGTGCCGCAGTTGGATCGGTTAGCCGAACGAAATCAATTGCGAACCGAAAACGTGTCACGCTTGCTGGGCCTGTTGACCGATGTCGCCGGGCTGAGTTGTTTCGTTGAATCCGGATTGTCAGGCGACACGAAGCCAGGTTTCTACAAACTTGGCTTCTGGTTTGATTCGGCGACATTCGGCTGTTCGCGAGACGACTTTGCGTGCGTGATACGCGCCGCAGGAATCGCCCTCGATCCCGGCTTCCGAGCGTTGCATCGCACGCACGCTCGCGGTCGATATCGGGCGGTGAATGATTTGCCGCACGCGACTCGCGCGGACGATTCCATTCTGGTGTTGCATCACCCGGTATTGCTGGGGACTGCCGAGGATGTGCAGGCGATTCGCGCGGCCATCAAGTAGGTTGGTCCGCCTTCGGCGGATTGCCCGACGATCGGACGGGAAAGAGTGCCCATCCTCCGTCATCACAGCCAGAAGTACTTCTGGACGAACTCAACGACATCGCCGAAGAGCACGTATCCGAGGCTGCGCTTGCCGCAGTCGATCTTGGCACGCACCTCGGCCCCGATTCGGCGCATTGGCAGACGTTCCTTGTCGATGTCGACGCGGACATTGACGACCGCCTTGTCTTTTCCCGTCGACGGATTGGAGCGTGTTTCGATCAATCGCAGCTTGCCGTCGAAGCGATCCTCAGGATTCGTGGCCAGCATGAATTCCACATTGAGCGGCGTGCCCTGCTGAGCCTCAACGGCGCGGAGCAGGTGGCCCATGCGATGCTCTTGGACTTCCAATTGCAGCCACCACGGACCGGTTTCGTCTTTGATTTCCAGCAACAGCTCGCCCTGTTTGACGGGACGATGCAACAGTTGGCGTTCGACCTCAAAGGTCGCAATCGTGCCGGCTCGCGGAGCAACGACTGTGAGATTTTGAACGCGGCGTTCCAGAACAATCAACTGACGCCGAGCACCAAGGATTTGGATTTTGGTTTCGTCGATCTTCCCGTCCAGCCGCTGCACATCAATCTTGCTCCCCTGCTGCTCTGCCAAGTCGCGTTCACCCTGGAGGCTGTGTTGCGTCGTGAGCTTTTCGTTCAAGGTGTTTTGCGCCGCGAGACGCTGTTGCAGCAATTCGTCGTTCCGCAACCGCAACAAAACCGCTCCGGCTTCGACCTTGTCTCCTCCTTTGACGGCGATCTCGACGATCTCGCCATTCCAGGGGGCGAAGACATCTTTCTGTTCGACCGGCATTAGCCGTCCATCCCCTTCGACGCGGTATTCCCAAGGCACGAAACACAACGCGGCGATGGCTGCGGCCACTGCAACGGTGGTCGCCAGCGCCTTCAATTTGCCTCGGCCTTCCAAGAATCGGAACATCTCGCCGAGCATTTTCCACAGCGGCAATAGGAATAGCCGGTTGTGCAACAGGCTGTTGTGCATCGCCTCCGAAATATGGTCGGACAACGATTCCACCTTCTCCTGCAAGCCGGGACGAGGCTGGCTTTCGGAGATTTGTTCGATGATCAATCCGCCGATCGGCCTCTTCTGTCTGTCGATCCGCTTCACGCCCTTTTCGTCCGCTTTGACGACGGCGTCGCTCTCGAACAGCGGCCAGACAATGACCATCCGCGAGCCGCTCTCCTGGATGTAGTCGGCCAGTGGGGTCGTAATTTGTGGGGGCAAGTGGTCGAGCTTGCCGGTGTAAGTCAACGGCTCGCGCATCAGGATAACTTTGTTGGCCAACCCACACATGCGTTTGACGAGGTTGGCTCGCTGATGGACCGAGTCCTGGCCACTGATCGCCTTGATGACGGTCTTCTTGCCGTACTGCACGGCAACGCTCAATCGGTCGCAGCCGAGCAACAAGCGGCCATCGTTGGCACCGGTCGCGGCGACCTCGCCGACATCCAAACTGCGATGCAGTTGCAACAGGAATTGTTCGAATTGTTCAGTGAGCTTTTGCTTGGATTCCTGCGGCTTCGGACTGGATTGCCGGTCAAGGTAACGGCAGGCATAGCCGCACATCTGTTCGACGAATTGCAGGAAGCCAGGGCGAGCCTGTTGCGGGGTATCGACTCGCTGAAAAATCTCGACGACTCCCACGCACTGCTTCTGCTGCTGCAACGAGGCGAGCACGATCAAATCGTTGGTCGGGACTTGCACTCCGCTGCCGTCGTTGGGGCTGTGCGTGCAGGCTTGGCCGTTGGACATCACCTCGTCCAACAGCTTTTGGTTGAGTACCGGAGCGTCGGCTTTCTCGAAGAAGCCGGTCGTCTTGAGGTTCACATCCGTGAAGAGATTGAGCTTGGCCGTGCCGTTGCGAAGCCACACGGCTCCGGCGCGAGCACCGACCGCGCCGACGACTCGCCGCAGGAACTCGCTGAAGAACGCATCCGGCGGCATGTTGGACCGCGAGTGCTCTTCGATCTCTTTGGCGAGCTGGATGATCTTCTCGCGGACTTGTTTGACACTGTCTGATTCGGTCGTGGACATGAGGCAACTCACGAGGGGCTGGGCGATCCACCGAGGAACGAACGGGACTTGGCCTCCTGCCAAACCACGCTCGAACGTTGCGAAACCGAACCGGAACGGCCTGCAAAAACACGACGCTTCCGGCTCGATTTCGCGAGTGTCAGGTTGTATTGGCTGTCGCCAAACAGAGACAAGGGCAAAGGTTGAGTGTGGGAAGCTGCCTCTGGCGAGCGGAGGACGTCAGTCCTCCGAGTCATCCCGGCAAAGTTCTCGGGGGATTCACATCCCCCACTCGCCCAGGCCGAGAAGTGCATCGCCCGTCAACCGGAAGATCGTCCAGTCGGACAGCGGCTTGGCTCCCAAGCTTTCGTAGAAGCGGATCGACGGTTCGTTCCAGTCGAGCACGGACCATTCCATTCGGCCGCAGTCCCGCTCGACAGCAATCCGTGCCACTTGAGTTAGCAAAGCTTTACCGAGTCCTCGGCCGCGGAAATGAGGGCGGACGTAAAGGTCTTCCAGGTACATTCCCGGCATGCCCAGAAACGTCGAGAAGTTATGGAAAAAGAGTGCGAAGCCCACGCTGTCACCCTCAACGAGTGCGACCAGAGCCTCGACGTATCGCCGCTCGCCAAACAAGGCCCGATGCAGAGCGGCTTCGTCGGCGACGACTTGATCGAGCAACCGTTCGTACTCAGCCAGTTCGCGGATCAATCCCAGAATGGCCGGGACGTCGTCCGGTATCGCGAATCGGATTTGAGGATCGGCAGACAAGGACATCGGGAGACCTCGAAATACAAAACGCCGCCGTGCGAGAACTCGCGCGGCGGCGTCGCTCATGGTCCTGGAACTACGCGACTAGCCCAGGAACGCATTCAGGTTGATGGCCGCCACAAGTTGGCAGGCCCGGCTCGCCTCGTTCGATCAAATCGCATCCAGGTCCAGGAACTTGGTGGAATCGAATAGCGAGAAGTAGTAGTCGTGCGAAGACAGGTATCTTTGACCGTTGGCGTCGTATTGTTCGTATCCTTCGACGGAAGCGGGAAGAATGAAGGCGTTTGAAATCTTTACCGGCGCTTCCTTACTCGGATCGGCCAGAGAGTCCAAATCACCGCCACCGTAGACCGTGTCGGTGCCGGCTTGTCCGTTGATGGTGTCGTTGCCCCCCACGCCACCCAGGCACAGGTCGTTGCCGGCTCCACCGAGGATCGAGTCATCGCCGTCACCGCCGATGAGTGTGTCGTTTCCGGCTCCACCGTTGATCGAGTCGTTGCCGCCTTCTTCCTCGGCATCGATTTCGTCTGGGGAATCTCCAAACATCAATTCATTGCCAGTACCTCCCAGAAGCGTGTCACCGCCGGAGCCGCCCAACATCGTGTCGTTGCCACTCTGGCTGTTGATTCTGTCATCTCCTGCCTCACCCAACAGGACGTCGTTGCCGGCACCACCAAAGATCTGGTCGTTGTCTTCGCCACCTTCGATGCGGTCAGCGTCGGCGTTGCCGTTCAGGAAATCAGCGCCGGCACCACCTTCGATGCTGTCGAGTCCGGCACCACCAGCGATGTTGTCGGCACCATCTTCGCCAAACACAGTGTCGTTGCCGGCACCGGCGTCAACAAAGTCGTCGCCAATACCAGCGTTAATGGAGTCGTTACCTCCTTCGCCGAAGATACTGTCGTCGACTCCGTTGGCGAATGTCGCATCAGTGGTGCCAGTGTCTTCGATCAAGTCATTTCCATCATTGCCGTTGATCCGGTCGTTGTCGTCGCCACCGTCCAAAATGTCATTGCCCGCTCCACCCAGCAACGTATCGCTACCCGCACCGCCGCCGATGTCATCATTTCCAGCGTTGCCGTTGAGAAAGTCCGCGCCACTTCCGCCGGTGATCGTGTCGTTGCCCGCTCCGCCGGAAATTGAGACACCGCCGAGACTAAAACTGCTGGCGTCAATGTTGTCATCGCCCGCGCTACCAGTCAGCGAAACTGCCTGGATGTCGATCAGCACATCGGTGAGATCCGAAGACACGAGTTCATCGTCGCTGAGCGTGACGGTTCCGGCCACGTTGCTCTTCACGACGTCATCGCCAGCACCGCCGTCCAGTAAGTCACCGAAGAGGGCTCCGCCGGACAACGTGTCGTTGCCCTCTCCACCGTAGAGCGCGACTGCTCCGAGCGTGTAGGTCGACGCATCGAGCGCGTTATTGCCATCGTTGCCCGTGATCTCGATCTCTTCCATTTGCGACAAAGTGTCGGTGCCGTTGCCGCCCGTCATTTTGGTGTTGGTAATCGTGGCGTTGCCGTTGACCGTCTCGACCAACCGATCGTTGTCGGCTCCACCGACGAGCGAATCGTTGCCCGCTCCGCCCATCATCGTGTCGTCACTTCCCAGACCGAACAGACGATCGTTGCCGATTCCTCCATCAAGGGTGTCGCTGAATTCACTACCAATCAAAATGTCGTTGCCGTCACCGCCGACCAGACTGACTGGTCCTGTCGAGAGCTGACCGTCAAGCGTATCGTTTCCGCCACCACCGTTCGCTGTGCTACCGCCAGTCAGTGTGGCGTTGTTGAAGACGATTTTGTCGTTCCCCATCCCGCCGTTCAGGTCGAATGGGACGTCCTCATTCACATAGAACGTATCGGCCGCCGAGCCACCTTGCAGAGTCGTGAAGCCGACGATGTCCAGAGTTGCCGTTGCGGTTTTGTACTGCGGATTAGAACTCACCGTCCAAGTGCTGGCCGCGCCGATGCCCGTCAGCGTGCCCCCATTTCCATTCAAGGCGTCGATCCCCGAGAACCCGCCGGTGAGACTGTTCTCGTTGCCCGAGAGGCCGTTCGCGACGGAACTCGTCAGAGTGACGTTGTCGATCGCTTCGCCTTCCAGCAAGTCGGTATCTCCTTCGCCGTTGATGGATCCAGTCAAGTGTGCATTGAGCGTGAAAATGTCGGCTCCCAACCCACCTTTCAGGTTGAAGCTCTCGGTGGTGTTGATGTTGAAATTGTCCGTCTCCGAGCCACCTTGCAAAGTCGAGAACCCACCGAAGCTCAGCGAGATGTCCAAGGCGGTGTATGTCCCCGGGAACACATCATCGACCAAATCCCAGGTGCTGCCGGTTTCCTCATCGAGACCCTTCAACGTACCGCCATTGCCCGTGATCGCGTTGATGTGGTCGAATCCACCCGTAATCGAGGTTTCGTTACCGTCGAACCCATCGGATCCATCAGTCCCCGTCAGGGTGACGCCGTTAATCTGCGTTCCTTCCAGCGTATCGTTGTCCGCTCCGCCGTCGATATCGCCAGTCACCGTCGCGTTGATCACGAACTGGTCGTCGCCATCCTCGCCACTGAGTTGGCCAGTCAATGTCGCGTTGACGTCGAACACGTCATTTCCTGCGCCACCAGCGACGAGCGCCTTCGTGTTCGAGGTCACGTTGAAGGTGTCGACTTCTATGCCGCCTTGCAGAATGCCGAAGCCGCTGTTGAAGCTCAGCGAGTTCGCACCATTCTCGTAGGTCGAAGTCGCACCGCTGAGCGTCCAGGTGGGTGCCCCCGTGTCTTCCCCGGTCAACGTCGAGGAGTTCGACAGATTCGTTCCGATGAGCACATTGATGTTGTCGAAACCGCCGGAAATGGAAGTTTCGAGACCGGTGAAGCCATGGGTTCCTCCGGGCCCCGTTAGCGTGGCGCCGTCAATCGTCTTTCCTCTCAGAGTATCGCTGTCCGCGGCACCATCGGTGTCATCTCCACCATTGATCTCCGCAGCCGTCAATTCCTCGTCGATCACGAACGTGTCGTCGCCGTCCCCACCATCGAGCGTGCCGCTCACTTCCGCTGTGATGTTGAACGTGTCGTTGCCGTCGCCACCGAAAATATCGAGCGTGGCTGTCGAATCGATGGTAAACGTGTCGTTGCTGGAACCACCTTGCAAAACATCAATACCGCTGAATGTCACAGCCTTTCCGCTGACCGTGAGTGAATTTTGCTTCCAGGCCGTGGTCACATCCTGACCTTGCAGGATGTCGTTTTCTGTGACACCGGTGTCGGTCACGAAAATCACATCCCCGGTTGAATCCAGGATCAACGTGTCGTCGTCTTCACCGAGGTCCACATCGACCCTATTCACATGCAAAACGGCCGTGCCAATTGTCAAGGTGTCCGTTCCGTTGCCATCGGCAGTGCTGGAGCTGTCCGCAAGGACGTTGAACGTATCGCTTGTGGATTCCAACGTGTAAACGTTTCCGGACACCGAAATCGTCAACTCGTTCGCTGACGTGTCGCCAGCAATGGTCAGCACACCATTCGCCGCCAAAGTGACGTCGATCGTCGGCACGACGCGGGATTCCAGTAACTCGGACGAAACCGACATCGCCCGTTGCGAGACTTGGCGGACCTTGCGAGCGAGTTTGCGAGTTCGTTTCCGGAGGACGCGATCGGTGACGTCACTTAACCATTTGGTGAACAACATCAACCTTCTCCTTCAAGATGACCGGCCCGAATGCCCGCAGCGAGACTTCGGAAACACGAAAGGTTTGTTTCAACAATCGTCCGTCGCAACTTTGCGTCGCGTGAACACCGCATCCGTCATCTCTGAGGAATCGGGGAACAACACGAGTTCGGACCATGAGCGTTCCAACTCTTCCCGCCGCGCGAGGCGAATGCAAGATGATTTCGTCAACCACTTCCGAGAGTTTTTGATTGACAACGGGTTATTCCAGGGAATGCGGCGAAACCAACCACCACTCGAAAACTCGGTGGTTACCGCAATTATTTCTCAAGTCACCGTGAGTCATTCTTAACCGCGCAAACCGCAATGATCGCGCTCGTCCGACCGCAGTGACTCTTCCGCATCACCCGCGAAGTTTCACATCGACGTACCGCGTTTCACGTCTCAGCGGGACTCCAACACGCAACAACCGTGCGTTCGGAAGTTCTGCGGTTCGGAGCAACTCTTGCCGGACGGCATCCGAATAAAAGAAGTGAGAACTCAGCGCGGCGAGGCCGCAGAAACGTAGCCGTCATCGCTCCACGTGATGAGCCGCACGTTGCACAAACTGCGTTTCCAACAAACTCGCAGCGGTGGAACAACTCGGCTCGTCACGCGGAGCGATGACGGCTACGTTGAATCGCAAGGCTGGCGAGAGACCTCGTGGGAGATTCGATCATGATGATTCGTGGGACTGGTTGGATCGTGCCATCGGTTGCGATCATGCTGCTGGCAGCAAACTCGTTCGCGCCGGCCCAGGACGCGACCGAGGAAGCTCAGCCTGCGGGAAAAGCCACGAGCGGAGCACCGCTCGAAGACAACCCGTTACTCACCGAGCCGCGCACGCCCCAGACGTTGATGGACGCGGTCGTCCTGATGACCGACTTGGCTCGACCCGGACTGGCACGTCTGTATTTGGAGAAGCTGCTGGAAACGAACCCGGACGGCGAGACGTTGCTGAAGCTGCGCGACAAGCACGGCCCTGCCCTGTTTCTCCGATTGTCGAACGACAAACGCTTGCAGCCCGAATCCATCACGCTGCTCGACCAAGTCAACGCCGCGTTTCGCAAAGGAGCAACCGACCCAGTTCGCGTCGACAAACTGATCAGCCAACTCAGCAAGACTGCCGCCGAACGGGAAGTCGCGATCCTGCAACTGCGAAATGCCGGCAGCTACGCAGCCGCTCGTCTGCTTGCCGCGCTAAATATTTCGCGTGACCAAACGCAACGCAACCTATTGCTGTACACGTTGACTCGGATGAATCGCGAAGTCGTCCCTGGCCTGCTCGGTGCGGTCGAAGGCCCCAGCCCCGATTTGCGAGCGACCGTCATCGAAGCGCTCGGCTTTCTCGGTGACCCGCAAGCCAAGACCGCGTTGTGGCATCCGGCCTTCGAGGAGTCGCAACCACCGGCCGTGCAGCTCGCCGCGCGGCAAGCTCTCGCGCGTCTGCTGTTCGGTGACGTCAAACGCCTCCCAGACGTTTCACAATTCGGGGCCGCTGCCGAGTTGGCCAAGTCCGCTCGCCGACACTTGCAAGGCGAAGGGGACTGGACGCTCAACGACGACGGACAAGTCGAACTCTGGAATTGGGACGAAGCCGCCGGCACGATCGCGATGACGCCGGTCTCGGTGGACACGGCGGCGATGCGAGCCGGTCTGCGACAGGCTCGGCAGGCCTTTGAACTCGCGCCGAATCGCACCGATCTGCACGCTCTGTACTGGACCGCGCTGATGGCCAGCAAACTGCACGAGTCGGGACGCGGTGCCGCCATCTCGACGCGACCCGGCTCGGCATTTCATGTCGGCTTGCAACTCGGACCCGACGTGATGCAAGCCGCGTTGGTCGAGGCCATGAGTCTCGGCGAGCCGCTCGTCGCGGTCACGGCGTTGCAAGCACTGGCTCAAACCGGCTCGGCCAGACTCCTGAAAGCGACCGAGAGCCGGCCAGCTCCCGTGGTGGCCGCGCTCAACTACCCGGACGCGCGAGTCCAATTCGCGGCGGCTTCGACCATCCTGACTTGGGATCCGGCAACACCGTTCCGCGGCGCATCGCGAGTCATCGAAGTCCTCGCCCGCGCGTTGACCGACACCGGCAAGCCCCACGGCGTCGCCATCGACGCCAACGAACAACGCGCGACTTCGATGTCGTCGGCACTCATCGAAATGGGCTTCGAGCCAGAAACCGCTCGTACCGGCCAAGACGGCTTCAAGATCGCCGCCGAACGGGGCGACGTCGCGCTGTTGCTGATTGAAGCCAACGTCGCACGCTGGGAACTGTCGCAGACCATCGCCAACCTGCGCTCCGACGCGCGCACCGCGTTCATTCCAATCGTGATCTACGGCGACGACAAATTGCGATCACGCATCGAACGGCTCGCCGAGTCATATCCGCGCGTCCGCTTTGTGCTCAAAATCAGCGACTCGACGGTCATGGCCAAACAAGTCGCGGCCTTCCTGCGAACCGCGAGCGCCGACGCGATCACGCAACCGCAGCGAGTCGCCACGCGCCAAGCCGCGCTGGCTTGGCTGACGCAATTGGCCGACCGCAAACAGGCCAGCCTGTTCGATCTCAAGCCCGCCGAGAATGCACTGCTGACCGCCACCAACGAAGAAGAACTCGGTGAGTCCGCCGTGTTCGTGCTCGGCGCGATCGCCACACCGTCCGCTCAAGTGAAACTCTTCGAGATCGGCACCGCCGTTTCGCGTGCCGCTCCCGTCCGCGAACGCGCACTGGCTCAACTGGCGGCACACATGCAACGTCACGGCGTGCTGCTGACCGAATTGCAAATCGACGAATTCCGCAAAGCGGCTCGCCAAGAAACCGACCCACAATTGCAAACCGCCTTCGCCGCCACACTCGGCAGCCTCAACCCCGATCTCGCGCGAGCCAGCGGAGTCCTGAAATCGGTCCCCAAGTAGGTCAGCCTTTCCAGCCTGACCTACATCTGCTCGCACGTCTTCATCCCCAGCAGATCGAGGCCAGTCGCGATGACGCGAGCGGTCAGGTCGCAGAGCAGCAGTCGGCTGGTGCGGATTGCTTCGTCCGGCTCCTTCAAGACCGAGCACTCCTGATAAAACGTGCTGAAGCTATTGGCCGTCGCGAACAAATAATCGGTCAGGATATTCGGCCGGTTTTCCGCGAGCACCCCGTCCAACGCCTCGCTGAATCGCAGCAGTTGCAGCGACAACGCTCGTTCAAGCGGATGCGTGAAGACGACGCGCCCGCCGCCGCTCCGCAAGGTCTCGCGATTGATTCCGCCCCGGCGAAAGATGCCGGCAACGCGAGCGTAGGCGTACTGCATGTACGTCGCCGTGTCGCCGTTGGTCGCGAGCATTTTGTCTTCGTCGTAGACGTAATCGCTCTCGCGGTTGTGCCGCAGGTCGGCATACTTGATCGCTCCGATGCCGACGGTCTCGGCGACGGCCGCTCGTGCGGCGTCACTCAATTCGCGGCCTTCGGGCTTCCCGTCGTCGTTCTCGTTGACGATCTGCCGAGCCTTCGCGACCGCCGCATCGAGCAGGCTTTCCAGTCCGATCGTGTCTCCCGACCGCGTCTTGTACGGCTTGCCGTCCTTGCCGAGGATCGTGCCGAAGTTGACGTGAACCAATTCGCGATCGCCGTAGCCCCACAACTTCGCGGTCTCGAACAGCAGCCGGAAATGCTCGCTCTGTCGCGTGTCGACGACGTACAGCATCGTGTCGGCCTGCAACGCGTTGACCCGATAACGAATCGTGGCGAGATCGCTGGTCGCGTAGGTGAAGGCTCCGTCTCGTTTGCGAATGATGAACGGTGCCGCGTTGCCAGGAATGAAAACGCAGATCGCTCCGTCGCTCTCGGCCGCCAAGCCTTTCGCCTGAAACTCAGCGACAACATCGGCCAGCATCGGATTGTAAAAACTCTCTCCGCAAGTCATGTCGAAGCGAATGTCGAGCCGGTCGTAGATTCCCTGAATCGCCGCGAGACACTGCGGCACGAACTGATTCCAGAGCCGTGTGTTCTCTTCGTCGCCGCCATGCAACTTCGCGGTTTCAAGGCGCGCGAGTTCCGCGATCTGCGGATGCGATTCGGCAAGAGCTTTCAGCGGCGGCGACGACTCAACGGCTTCGATCTGCTTCTTGAGGGACGCGATTTGTTCGCGCACGTCGCTCACGTCGGTGCGCAGTTTCTTGAGCGTCTTTTCGGCGGACTTGTCGTTCGCTGGCTTGTTGGCCTCGGCAGCGTTCAAGTCACTTTGAAGTTGTGCGAGCCGATTCTCGGCTTTCGGGTGCTCCGCCTTCGCGTCGTGAAACCCGGAAAGCTGGCTGACAAGTCGGTACTGCCGAGCCAACTCGCCGACGGGATTTCGCTCGAAGGCCGCGCGATCCAGGAAATACTTGTAGCCGAACAAGATCATCCCGAACTGCGTCCCCCAATCGCCGATGTGATTGTCGCCCAGGACATAGTGGCCCAGAAACTTGGCGACCCGATACAGCGCGTTGCCGAGCACCGTGCTCCGCAGATGCCCGACGTGCATCGGCTTCGCGACGTTCGGCGCGGAGTAGTCGATCACGATCCGTTTCGGCTTCGCGACCGGTGCGACGCCGAGCCGTGAATCCGTAACGTTGCGATTGGTCTGCTCGGTCAGCCAGTCGTCTCTCAGCCGGATGTTGATGAATCCCGGCCCGGCAACTTCCGGGGGCTGACACAAGTCGGCGATGTCGAGTTTGCCGACGATCTCGGCCGCCAGCGCACGCGGATTCGTGCCGCGCTGCTTGGCCAACGGCATCGCGCAGTTGGCTTGGAAGTCCCCGAACTTCGCGTCCTGAGTCGGCTTGACCATCGCCGCAAACGTCGCGGGATCGGGGGTCAGTTCCGTAAGAGCTTGGGCAAATCGAGATCGAAGTTCTGCAAGAGCATTCATCAGAGAATCGGTTCCCACAAATTGATTGTTGTTCGGCCGAAAGCAGAACGCCGACAGCCGGTCGCCGTGATACCGTTTTCCCGAATGTTAAAACGGTATCATGGCGATCGGCCACCGGCTCACGGCGATCGGCCGGAGTCAATGGTCATCAGCGTGTCTGAAACGTGCGCGGCTTGCCATCGAGCCCAATTTGGACCGTGTAGCTTTCGCCACCGGGAGCGACGGAAGCTTTCACGAACGTCCCTTGGCACGACGCGGTGTCATCGACGTTGTTGGCGATGAACTCAGCCGGCGTTTGTTCGTCGGCTTTGAGCTTCACGTTGCGATGCAGTTGATAGATCGCTTGCAGCGACTTGATTTGGCGGAGCGTCCCATTCGTACTCGGTTCGCAGCCTTTGGTGGGACCGTTGCACATCACGCAGACGCGCGGGTCGATCGCCAATACCAACGCCGGATGATTGCTCGAACCAAGACCATGATGCGTGACCATGAACAGCTCGACTTTGCCGAGCGGGTTGTTCGGGGTCATCAGTTTCGTCTCGATCGCGTGGGTGAGGTCGCCGCAGCACAAGAACGAAAACTTGCCGAACTTGGTCAGGAAGCTGACGCTCGCCGCGTTGTCGGACGGATCAACCTCCGGCGGCTTCAAGTCCTTCGCGAACGGATTCGGCTCACCGACGTTTGGGATGACCTCGCGGCTGGCGGTGACGATCTTGATCGACAGCGGCGTCTTGGCCGATTTCAGCGGCAGCATGTCACCCGCTTTGACCGCCTTCGATTTGTTCTGCGAGGCGGCTCGGTAATCGACGATCCTTTTCTCGAAGTTTTTGTCCTCAACCAGCGTCTCCGGAATGCCGCGATCCCAGAAGTTGTGAATCTTGATCTCCGAGGCGAGCGCGGCGTGATTGCCGTAGTGATCCGAGTGCCAATGGCTCACGGCCGCGTGATCGAGATGATCCTGCTTGGCGACATCCCGCAGCACTTTCAAAATGCGGTCGCGGTCGCGTCCACCAATGTCGGGATTGCCGGAGTCGATCAGCAGCGACTCGCCAGCGGGCGTGATCAGCAACGTCGCCGCCCCGCCCTCCACGTCGATGAAATAGATGTCGAGCCGTCCGTCGCGCTGATCAGCGAACACCGACCGACTCGCACAGATCGCGCAAACGCTCAGAACACAGATCGCCAGCAGTCGTCTCATGGGATGATCCTCCACCAAAAAGAGCACACGTCAAAAGGGTGCGGCAGGATATCAGCCCTTGGCCGCTGTTTCAGGGGACACGATGTTCGGTGCCGTGCCCGGCTCCGTTGAACCACCACTCGGCTGCTCCGTCGGAAGCGGCATTTTGGCGAAGCGTTCCTTCGAGAATTCGCCCAGCTCGGTGTTGAAGATCTTGACCAGGGCGTGCAGGCAGCAGGCGACGATCGGGCCGACGAAGATGCCCCACAGGCCCATCGCCTGCATTCCGCCGAAGACGCTGACGAACGCCAGCAGCGGATGCAGGCTGGTGTCGTTTTGCAGGACGTAGGCTTTGATGATGTTGTCCATCGTGCCAATGACCGCCACTCCGACGACGGCCAGAAATATCGCCGAACCCCAGCTTCCCTGATAAGCCAGCCACGCGGCGAACGGTCCCCAGACCATCCAAGTGCCGGCAATGGGAATCAACGAGGCGAACGTGGCCAGCACGAACAGCAAGAAGAAGCTGTGAAAGCCGACGATGAACAGGATGATCGCTGTCGCGGCTCCTTGAGCGATCGACGACAACATGGTCGCCGACACGACCGCCTGCACGACGCGGTTGAATTCGTGAATGAGCTGCCGCTGATAATCGACTTGCACCGGGATCAGCGTTTCCGTCGCCGACAACAACGCCGAGCCGTCGCACAAGAAGTAGTACAGCGCGATCAAAAACATCGTCAGTTGAATCAGTCCGCCGACGACGGCTCCCAGCAGGTCGAAAGTCTTGCTGGCCAGTCCCACGCTGCCGCTGGCCGCCAGCCCCAGGCTCTTCTTGGCCAACTCTTGCAAGTACGTTCCACCGTCTTGCATGGCATCCCAGACTTTCTGTTCCGAGTCGGCGAGCATGGCGGCGTGTTCCGCCTGGTACTTTTCGAATTCCGCCTTGGTCGCGCTGGACACCGGCGGCGGATAGACGTAGTCCAACACCTTGCCCGCAAACTTACGGACTTGAGCTTTGATGTCCTCTTCAGAGAATTCTCGCTGTTGCAGGTTTTCCATCGCCGACACGACGAATGGCTTGCCGGTCTTCGCGAGATTGCGAATCTGAATCGCCGCCGAGAACACTCCAATCACCAGCGGGACAAACAAAACCAGACACACGCTGGCGGTCGTGGCCGCCGCGGCCAAACGATCACGCTGTCGAAACTTTTTCAGAAAGTAACTATTCAACGGCTGGCACCAAACCGCCGTGATGGCTGCCAGAAACAGCGGCAGCAGAAACGACGCGACAATTTGGAAGAAGGTGATTCCCAAAAAGATGATCAGAGTCGTTAAGATCGCCAGCGACACGAGGCGGGCCATGGACGTCATGGGGTATCTTTCGGAAATGTGCTGCGGGAACGACGAGAAAGTTCGAGCATGGCCAGACGCTACATCATCTCGCTGACGGGGGCAAACCGGGTCGGAGTCTTGGCCGCCGTCACGACGGCCCTCGACGAGCTGCGCGGCAATTTGTGGGAAGCCAGCATTTCGGTGATGCAACCGTTTTGCTCGATCCTGTTGGCGGCCGATTTTCCCGATGACCGCACCGAAGCCATCGTCTCCGACCACATTCGCGACCTTTGTCGCCCCTACGGCATTGAGGTTCGCTTGAGCGAACCGACGGCCGACTCGGGCA
Source organism: Candidatus Kuenenia stuttgartensis (assembly GCA_945904015.1). Lineage (GTDB taxonomy): Bacteria > Planctomycetota > Planctomycetia > Planctomycetales > Planctomycetaceae > SXKJ01. Next base: position 54,651 of record CAMDPK010000025.1, read on the forward strand.
TTCTCACGCCGCCGTCCAGCAAGTATGTGCTGACCGTGCGAGGTGCCGATAAGCCGGGGATGCTGCGGATGCTGTCCGGCAAGCTCGCGGAGTTGAGAGTCGACATCCGTAATCTGTACGCCGAGCGTTGCGAGCGCGACAAATCGTTCTCGCTGGA
>CAMDPK010000026.1 GCA_945904015.1 Candidatus Kuenenia stuttgartensis
ACTGACCTTTGAGGGGATGTCCGGGGGCTAACGCCGCCCGGCTCGCAGGTTTGGTTGAACGACATCCTCGCGGTTTCAACGACCGCTTCGCAACGGAACGTCGCGGATTTCAAATTCCAGCGGCACATCGAGAATCAACGTCGGGGCGACATATCGGAAACGGTACTCGCTGGCGGGAAGCGGGAGATTCTCGAAGCGGTACGTCACCGCAATGCTGCCGTCGGGTTGCACATCGCTGTCGATGTGCATTGGCTTGAGCAAGTTCACATCATTGAGAGCCGAGCCGCTCGCCAGCTTTTCGGTCGGCATCATGCCGGCTCGGACAAGCCCCGCGACGTTGAACAGCATCCACGAGCGATGCGACTCGAACGCCGGCCCGCCAGTGTCGTAAGTCACGAGCGTGGTCACTGCCAAGCCGTTGTCCTGCGCGCCGGCGGATTCCCAACGCAGCACTTTGACGGTCACGCCGCCGCGCCGTCGCGACACGCCCTGAGCTTCTTTGCCCGCTGGAAATTCCAACGGCTCTTCGCCCGCCGCCGTTTCAATGTGCAACTTGCCGACCACCGACAGCGAGGCCCACTCTCCTTCCGGGCGTCGAAAGTCGAGCGGCACTGACATCTGTCTGTGTCCCTGCCCGAATGTCAGTTCCAACTTCGCATCAGGTGAGTACGGCAGCCAGCCCGCCGTGGCGGGCTTGTCCTTTGTGGCCTTTCGCGTGCCGCTCACGGAGATTTCCGCCACCGAACACTTCAAGAACAACGGCCGCAGCCGAGGCTCCGACATCACGTCCACTTCCAACCGCAGCAACGGCCCGGACTCTTGGCCGACGACCGTTCGCTCGCGAATCGATTTCAACGCCACGCGAAATGCTTTCGACTGAGTCGCCGCCAAGGCCGCTCGCGGCGAGTCCTCTTTCGCTGAAGTAGTCGTTGGGAACAACCGCAGTCGCGCCGGTGATCCGACGAACGCCCAACTCAATTCGTGTTGCTGAGCCGTCGCTTCGACCACATCCCAAAACGTCGGCTGGTCGGGCAACTTGACCGGCTGCGACAACAACTCTTTCGACAGATCATCGGTCACGACGGCGTTGCCGGTCTCTTTCGTCAACCGCTGCAGCGTCTCGCCGATGGAAGACGAGACCGCACCTGTCAGCCGAGCCGCGTGGACCGACTCTTCCGCCTTTTGTCGTTCCAATTTTGCGCGCACATCGCGAAGAGCTTCCACCGTCGCGCGGCTGCCGAGCGATTCCGGTTCGGGCAACCACTTCAACGCCGCCGGTCCCAGCTTCAGGAGTTCCTTTTTGGCCTCCTCCCGGTCTGCCTTGCGATTCGAATCCAGTCGCACGACCCAACGCCGCACAGCCGACTGGTCAACGTCTTCGCCTGCCGCTAACTGCCCAGCCAAGGTTGAGCAACTGGCCAGCACAATCACCAGTCGCGAGACCAACCACTGACGCAGATCGGTATCGAGCAGGATCATGACTTCACTCGGCGTCGAGTCACGCGCTGGCGGGCTTTGCGTCGGTCGGCCTCGCGAAATTGCCGAGCGGACTCGTCGATTCGCTTCATGATCTCTTCGCCCGTGAACATGCCGATGGTGCTCCGCCAATCCTTAGCCGATTCGGCTTCAGGAACTCGCTTCGCCAATTCAGCGACCTGCTGTTCGAGAACTTTCAGACGAGTTTCGAGAGTTGGCTTAGGCATTGTTTAGCTCCTGCACAATTTCAGACGGCGAGATTATTTCAGTTTACCTGCTCTTCGGCCAATGAGTCGGCATATTCGAGGCAGGCGAAAATGTCCTCGCGCGTGATCGACGGATACGCTCGCAGCAGGTAGTCGAGGCTGTCGCCGTTTGCGAACATCCGCACGACCTGATGTACCGGAATGCGAGTCCCCGCGATGCAAGCCTGCCCGTGGCAGACGTTCGCATGAATCGAAATGCGTTCGCTCATGAAGTCCACTTTTCTGCGGGACGTACTTTGTTTGGCTCAATCTGCTCTTGGGAGAGACACGAAACAGGCGCGACGTTCGATCCGACAGCGTTTTGCTTTCTAAGCAATTCAATCATTTCTTCAGACAAGACTCGTTGTTGGATTGTGTTGACGACTAGATCGATGAATGCCCTGATTCCTTCGCCGGTTGCGAGACTCATGAAGGATGCGAACCCCAAGGTGATGAAATGAGGCCAAGCGGTCGCCCAATATTCTTTGAGAGCTGTATCTCCATCGAGCGGATACTTTGCGTTTGAGTAGACCGCCAAACTACCGATGACAATGAGTGCGAACAGAAGCACGATCCCCAGCCAGCCAATTATGTCACAGAATGTTGCGTACGAATCAAGTGAAGGATAGGAAGGTTTTTTACTAGCTCGCTTTCGTTCGGGTGCTGGCGAATTTTCGCCGTTCGCCGCAGGCGCGGCGATTTCCGATCCGCACATCTGCGGACCATCCAGGCCCGTGGGTTGGACTGGTATACCTTCCAAATTCGGCACGATCTTTCCGTGAACGACGTCACCAGCAGTTGCATCGGTCAAGTTCATAGGTTTCGTGTTGCCCGTAACTGTCGCGGAGCGTGTTGAGGCCGGCAGCCAGGTTGCATCGCTCAAGTTCTGCGGTTTCGTGTTGCCGTCGCTCACAACACGTTTGAAATCCAAAAGCCCCTTCATTTGAATCGCTTCAATCCATTCGCCGCTTTTCCCTTTTCGAATCGGGGAATCAGCACGAATGTGCCCACGCCGCGCGTGCTCTCGAAGTTGTTGCGCGGTAAAAGGACCGTGTATCGAGTTCGATGTTTTGTAGTACCAAACGGTTGCCACGATTCGCCGCCAATGAAAGGACCGAGCAATGGAAATCAATGAGACATGGAATCAGCTTTGCGATGCTTGGGCAACCGAGGAATGGCCGCGCATGAACGCTCTCGCAACAGAATTGATCCGCCATCTGAATGCTGGTGGTGAACCGCCGCGGACACTTCAACGGGCCAAGATGCGCGCAATCGATGAGGTGATTGCACGCTCCGTTTGTGCGCTCGTCTTAGACTTTGACAAGACTTCTGGATCTGAGGCCAATAAATACGACATCCTTAAGTATCTGCGAGAATACTGCTATTTTGATGCCGACCAGTGATCGCAGATGAATTCGGTCGGCTGCGGGCTCACCCTTCCACCGCATACGGCGTCGTCAGGCGGAACTGCGGGTGCGTTTCGAGGTACGCGGCAATGCGGTCGGTGCGGGACAGCGCGACGGGGATGAAGTCCACGGCTTTTTGCAGGCGGTCGTTGGGTTCGGCGCAACTGAAGCGGAGGAAGCCGCCGCCGGCTTCGCCGAAACATTCGCCGCCGAGGCAGGCGACGCCGAAGTTGTCGTCGGCTCCTTCCAGCAGGTACAGCGCGAGGCCGTGGCTCTTGATGCCCAGACGGTTGCAGATCGGGGCGACGTTCGGGAAGACGTAGAACGTCGCGGTTGGGTCGAGCGTTTTGAAGCCGTCGATCTGGTTCAGGCCGTTCGTCAAGAGGACCACCTTCTCGCGGAACTTGGCCATGACGGCGTCACGCTCGGCGGAGTCTCGTTCGAGGGCGGCCTTGCCGGCGAGTTGCACAATCGGGGGCGTGCAGCTCAGCGTCGTGTTGATCATCTTGCTGATCGAGTCCACGATCTCGGCCGACGAGACCGCGAAGCCCAGACGCCAGCCGCTCATGCTGTAGCTTTTGCTGAACGTGTACGCGGCTACGCACTGCTCCATCATGCCGGGCTGAGCCAGCAGCGAATGATGCTTCCCCTTCCAGACCATGTGGCAATACGGCTCGTCGCTGAGCACCGCGATGTTCTTGCCGCGGATCAGGTCGGCGATCTCGCGGAGGTCTTGCTCGGTCTGAACGCCGCCGGTCGGGTTGTGCGGCGAGTTCAAAAAGATCGCCTTCGGTTTCGGATCGTCGCGCAGAAACGCTTCGATGTCCGCGATCGCCGGACGAAAGCCGTTCGATTGCTTGAGCGGCTTGAAGACCGCGCGAGCGCCGCGCCGCAAAATATTCGGCGTGTAAGTCGGGAAGTACGGACTAAAGACGAGCACTCCGTCATTCGGATCGAGGAACGCTTCGCAGAAGAACTGCTCGAAGACCTTCGCGCCTGGCCCGACGACGACGTTCTTCGCCTCGGCCGGGATACCGAACTCTTCACGCACGAACTTCGCCGCTGCGTCACGGAACTCCGGCAGTCCGGGCGACGGGCAGTAATGCGACTGATTATTCGCGATGGCTTGTGTGCCGCTCAACTTCGCCGACGCGGTGCTGTCGAACGGGCTGTCTCCGATTTCGAGTTCGACGACGTCTTTGCCTTTCGCCTTCAACGCCTTCGCGACGGCGAGCACGGTGAAGGCGGTTTCGACGGTCAATGACTTCGTGAATTGGCTGAGTTGAAGAGACACGGGATCGCTCCTTGGAGGTTTGTTGGACGTGATGCAGGCCACAAGATAGCCGAGGTCGCGCGGCGGTGACACGGATCGGTGACGCACAAAAAAGAAGCCCGGCTTCTGCGGAGAAGCCGGGCTTCGGAAATCGTCGTGGAGCACGTTTTCAACGTGCTCGGCACGGGCACGTTGGAAACGTGCCCCACGAGATGCACTACTTTTTCTTCGTGCCGAAGCTGACGAACAGCACGCCCTTCTTGTCGGGCACCGAGTATCCACCGTTGGGCGACAGGTGCTTTTTCACCGTCTCGACTTCAGGCAGTTTGGTGAAGTCGATTTGACCCAACTCGCTGGAAATCTGCGACATCACGAGACTGAGTTGCCCTCCCTTGGCCGCTTGCCAAAGAGCGTCGATTTGAGAATCGCTGCGTGAAAAACTGGTCATCGACATCTTGCTGGGAAGGTGTTCGGCGATCGTCTTGTAGGCCGCCGAATCGACCAGGGCGTCGCCATCAGTGTCGCCGCGCAGCATCGCCTCGATGGCGGTGACGTCGTTGCTGAACATCAATTGTTCTTGGCCGATCGCCAAGCCGGCCATCTTCGGTTCCAAGCTGCCGCTGAAGTCGGGTAGCTCGAACTCGATGATCGTCGCGCCTTTGAACTCGCGCGTCTGGCCGGGGAAGCCGGCCATTTTGGTGAGTTTGGTCAGCGTCGCTTGAAACTTCTTCGCGTCCTTCAAACCCAACGCGACGACGACACGATCCTGAGCCGGTTCGTCGTCTTTCTTCTTGCCCGGTTCCATGACGACCTGAATGCGACCAGAAATGACGTCGATGACATCTTTCTTCAGATGCACTTTCGGGCCCCCCTCTTGCTGCGCGATCTGATCGATCAGGGCGGCGACCGTGCCGGGGCCGCGGAACATGTCGACGATCGACTCGATAGCGGCATACGCACCGGCGATGTCCCAATTCAGCGAGAACCACGCACTGGCGTTCGACGAAACCCACTTCGGCGGCTTCTGTTCGATGGCCGGGAATTGGAAGACGTTCATCAAGCCTTTCGTCGGCTGCTCGATAACCAGGAACGTCTTGGAGATGCCGTCGAAGTTCTCGGTCGCCATGTCAGCCGAGCCGCCGATCGCCTTCAGAGCGGTGATGCCCAGCGGATCGAGGAATCCCATGATGAGCGCGGCTTGGGGATTCTGAGCTGCGACTTGCGAAATCCCCGCTTGAATGAGGCCCATCGGGTTGAGGTACCACACGAAAAGGCCGTCCTCGTCGTCGGTCGAGCACTTTTCGAGAATCAAGTTGTAGTTGTCGTTGTCAGCGAACGTGTCGGAATGCTTGCCATCCCAGCGAGCCAGCACACCCTTCGCCGTGTCCAAATCGGACGCCGCGACAAGCATCGTGTCCTTCATGAAGTAGACCAGTTGGTTTGGCTTGTCGCCGCCGGCATTCTTGAAGGTCCAAGTGGTCACCGTCGTGCCGTCGATCTCTTCGTCATCGCCTTCGGCACCGTTCTCTTCGAGAGCTTTCTCGGCCTTTTCCATGAGGGCCTCGACCGTCTTCTCGTTGTCGCCGAAGTCGAGAAACATCGCGACGGCGGGCTTCTTGCCTTGCGGCGTAAGCACGGCGAACGCGAACTCGCCGCTGGGGATTTCCAGCAAGTCTTTCAACGAAACGCCGAGTTCTTTTTCGATCTCGCTGGAGACCCCTTCGATGGCCTTGGCGATCTCCCCCTTGAACGGCTCGAACGAAGAGTCCTGCGTGAGACTGCCAAACGCAGTCTTGAGCCAGCGAGCCTTCAACTCATCCACGTCGGGCACTGAGACGTACACCGACACATCCGGCGGGAGCAGGCGGTCGGTCGGAGTTGCTTCATCCTCGGCCCGCAGGCTCAAACGCGGTAGCAAAGCTGTTGCCAATGCCAACCACACGGTTCCGACACGCAACCAACGATTCATGTTCGATCCAATCAAAAAAGAGACGCCGTCCCGGACGGCTGTTTGGGTTTCACGCACAAAGCCCGTCGTACCACGCACCGGGCTAAACGGTTTCAATCCGTTCGTCGTGACGAGCGACTGCTGGCCTCCCTGGCCAAGCGGAGGCTGTTGTACGAGCGACGAAATGGGTACGCAAGGCACGGTCTGCCGTGATTGAAATGTTGTGTACCCGCAACAAACCAACCCGAAGCGTCAACGAGGGCGTACGCTCCAAGTCACTCGCACTTCAAGGCCTTTGGAACGCTCGCCCTCGCTGACGCTTCGGGTTAGTCTGCGCAACAATGTGCGCGTCGTGTGCCCCTCAATTCGTCCGTTGAAATCGCGTTCGCCGCTGGGAGCCTGCCGATGTTGATCGATTGGACTGTCCACCGTTTTTTGAGATTTCTGATGCTGTGCGGCCTGAGCCTCGGAACGGCGGTGGCCGGCGAGTTTCCCTCGCTCGAGCAACTTCCCGTCCGCCCGGAGCCGCCCGATCCGCTGGTGATGCTCGACGGCACTCCCGTCCGCACGCGGGACGACTGGTTCAACAAACGACGTCCCGAATTGAAGGCTCTCTTCGAGCACTACATGTACGGCAAAGCTCCACCGCCACCGGACAACCTCGAAGCGACGATCGTCCGCACGGACGAGAAATGTCTCGACGGCAAAGCCACGCTCCGCGAAGTCACGATCAAGTTCGGCCCAAAGACCGCGCCGCCGATCAACCTACTGCTGATCGTCCCCAACAATCGGAAGGGACCGGCTCCGGTGTTCGTCGGGTTGAACTTCTGCGGCAATCACGCGGTGCTCGACGATCCCAAGATCGCGCTGCCGTCGCAGTGGATTTACAAGAGCTGCGCCGGCGTCGAGAACGAACGCGCGACCGATAAAGGCCGCGGGACACAAAAAGATGTCTGGAGCGCTGACCTGCTCATCGAGCGCGGTTACGCGCTGGCGACGATTTACAACGCGGACCTCGACCCGGACACGCCTGAACTCACTGACGGCATTCATCCGCACTACTTGCCAGCCGGACAAGACAAGCTTGGTGAAAACGATTGGGGCACGATCCGCGCCTGGGCCTGGGGCGTGTCTCGTGTCGTCGATTACCTCGTGACACGACCGGACATCGACAAGACTCGCATCTGCGCGATCGGTCATTCGCGGCTCGGCAAGACCGCGCTGTTCGCGGCAGCCTTCGATGAGCGGATCGCGCTCTCCGTTCCACATCAATCAGGCACCGGCGGCATGGCCCTGAACCGTGGCAACGATCAAGAAACCGTTGAGCGAATCAACCGTGTCTTTCCGCACTGGTTCAGCGACTCATTCGTCCCGTTCGGCGGCAACGAACCGAAGCTGCCGATCGATCAGCACCTGCTGGTCGCGCTGGTCGCACCGCGTCCGCTGTTCGATGGCGAGGGAGACCAAGACAAGTGGGCCAACTTCGACAACGCAATGCTGTCGCTGAAGGGAGCGGACAAGGTCTACAAGTTTCTCGGCGGACGCGGACTCGTCGGCAGCGGCGTCGTGAACGGCGACGAAGCCTTCACCGACGCCAATTGCGGCGACATCGTGCAGTACCGCCGCGACGAAAAGCACGTCCTCAACCGAGCCTACTGGCAACGCATCCTCGACTTCGCGGATCGCAAGCTGCCAAAGTAGCCCTGTCGCTCCGCGACAGGAAAGCCGAACGCTTCACACGAGTCGTTCTCGCATTTGATGCCCCAGCTCTTTCACACACTCGGCAATCCTGACGCGGAGCGACAGGGCTACGATCCGTTCATCCGCGCCAGTTCGCGCAGGAAGTCGAGTGCCTCGTCGACTTCCATGACCTGCATTCCGCGGACTCGGCCGCCGCGGTCGCATTTTTGGAGCAGCATCAGTTCGTCGAAGTCGGGTGACTCGCGCAGGCGGTGACGTGCTCGAAAGCCAATCGTACCGTCGGCGACGAGATGGGCCTCCATGTGATGCTCGATGAACCACGCGGTGCGCGGAGTGATGAAGTCGCCCAGCGCTTCCAGCGCGGCGGTGACGTGGTCGTCGGGATCGAGTCCCTTGCCGACGTCGTGCAACAGCGCGGCGAGCAGGAATTCCTCGTCGTACGGCAACTCGTCGCGAGCCAGTTCGAAGACTTGCAGGCTGTGATAGAGCACGTCCCCTTCCGGATGATGCTTCTTCGATTGCCCGACTCCTTCCAGCGGCAGCAGCAATGAGCGAAAAACCTGGAAGGGATCGACCTTGCTCTCGGCATCGAGCACTTCGTCATCGAGTTCGATATCGGGATACTCGTTGCGGAGCAGTTGCTCGAACTCGGCGAGCGACGCGCGCTCGATCGCTTTTCCGGTGATTGAACTCTTGAAGACGTACGCCAGCTTCTCGACCGGGTAGAGCGTCAGCTCGATCGGGAACCGGTCTTGAATGTGGATGTGAGTGAAGACCCGCTCCTCGCCATGCTTGCGGACGCGCTTGCTCTCGACGTCGAACGTCATCCCTTCCTGGTCGAGCACCATCGCGACTGATTCGGCGCTCGAGGTGAAGACGTGCAGGTCGATGTCCGAGCCGTGGCGCACATGCCCGGTCAGCGTGCTGCCGATAAGCTTCGGCTTGAACGCCGCCAGCAGCCGCATCAGCCGTAGGGCCTCGATGCGCATGTCTCGCAAGTGGTCATGCCGCGAATCCCCCTCGAAGAGAAACGCCATCCGCTGAATCTCGTCGCGGATTTCGGTGTTGCTCGGCAGGTCGGACGGCTTCACCCAGCCTTGGCAGATGGCCCGCGCAGCCTTGAGCTTGGCTCGGTAATACTCTTTCTCTTCGCGGCGATACATCAGCCGAGCCGCCTCGAAGACGATCTGCCGCCGCAGTTTTTCGTTGCCACGAGTGCGAGCGGGACGGCGTCTGCCGTCAGATTCCGCGGGGCCGGACGTGTCATCCACGTCCTCAAGCCGATGGTCATGCGACATTGTGCGATGCACCGTTATCAAGCCCATCAAAGCGGTGCCGGGCTGGCGAGCATGATACGAGGCGATCCGACTTTGACAACTGGGCGACGTGGAGCACGTTTCCAACGTGCTCGCCTCAACACGGGCACGTTGAAAACGTGCCCCACGTCTTTGCCGCTTCGCCGTGCTATACTCCCCACCTATGACGTCTCTGAAGATTGATCTGCCGATTATCGAGCATCCCGACACCGACCCTTTAGCCGCGTTGCATCCGCCGGCGGAACCATCGCGCCGTCCGCGCCCATTACCGATGACGATGGCCGAGGCTCGTAATCGCGGCTGGAACGAGCTCGATGTCGTGTTCGTCACCGGCGACGCCTACATCGACCACCCCAGTTTCGCGATGGCGATTCTCGGCCGAGTCCTCGAAGCGGCCGGCTTTCGAGTCGGCATCGTCAGCCAACCCGACTGGCATTCGTGCGACGCTTGGCGGACGTTCGGCAAGCCTCGGCTGTTCTTCGCGATCAGCGCGGGGAACATGGACTCGATGATCAACCACTACACCGCCAACCGGAAAGTGCGCAACGACGACGCATACTCCCCCGGCGGCCGCATCGGCTTGCGACCTGACCGAGCGACGCTCGGCTATTGCCAGCGTGCTCGCGAGGCGTACTCCGGCGTGCCCGTCATTGCCGGCAGCGTCGAGGCGTCGCTGCGGCGACTGGCTCACTACGACTACTGGAGCGACAAAGTTCGCCGCTCGATCCTACTCGACGCGAAACCGGACTTGGTCGCATTCGGCATGGGCGAGGAAACGATTCTCGAAATCGCCCGGCGACTCGACGCCGGCCAAACAGTGCGTGATCTGCGAGACATGCGCGGCGTGGCGTATGTGCTGGGGGCGAAAGAGTCGGCGGAAATGAAGAACGAAGAACGAGGAACTAAGAATGTGGAACGGAAAGCCAGCGCCGATCCCGCTCTTGCTTTTCAATCTTCATTCCTCGTTCTGCCTTCATTCGAGGCCGTCGTCGCCGACAAGCCGACCTTCGCCGAGGCCACGAAACTCATCCACAACGAAACGAATCCGTACAACGCTCGCGGGCTGGTTCAGTTTCACGACAAGCAGGCGGTCGTCTGCAATCCGCCGTGCTTTCCGATCTCGCAGGCGGCGATGGACGCGATCTACGCGCTGCCGTACACGCGGCGGCCACATCCGAGCTACAAGGAAAAGATCCCCGCGTTCGAGATGATCAAGGACTCGGTGACGATCATGCGCGGTTGCTTCGGCGGCTGCACGTTTTGTTCGATCACAACGCACCAAGGGCGGATCATTCAGTCGCGCAGCCACGATTCGGTCATCGGCGAAATCGAGACAATGACCCGCGATCCGCAGTTCAAAGGAGTCATCAGCGACATCGGCGGCCCGACCGCGAACATGTACGAGATGCGTTGCTCTCGCCCGGAAGTCGAAGCCAAATGCCGGCGGCAATCGTGCGTGCATCCGACGATCTGCAAGCTGCTCGGCACCGATCACGGGCCACTGGTCAAGCTGATGAAAGATGCTCGCGAAGTCCCCGGCATCAAGAAGGTCTTCGTCGCCAGCGGCATCCGCATGGACCTCGCGAGACGCTCGCCCGAATACATGCGCGAGTTGGTTCGTCATCACGTCGGCGGTCACTTGAAGGTCGCGCCGGAGCACTCCGACACCGGAGTCCTCAATTTGATGCGCAAGCCAGCCAGCGATGACTTCGATAAGTTCGCAGATGTGTTCGAGCGCGAATCGAAGAAGGCCGGCAAGACGCAGTACATCATCCCCTACTACATCGCCAGCCATCCCGGCAGCGACTTGAACGCGATGATCGACCTGGCCGTGTTCCTGAAACGCAACGGCTATCGCCCGGACCAAGTGCAGGATTTCATTCCCGCTCCGTTCGATGTCGCCACGGCGATGTACTACACCGGCATCGATCCGTTCACGAAGAAGCCGGTCTATGTCGCTCAGCACCTGCGCGATCGCAAGCTGCAACGCGCGTTGATGCAGTTCTTCAAACCGGAAAACTACTTCGAGGTCCGCAAAGCTCTCGAACAAGCTGGCCGCCAAGATCTCATTGGCCCCGGCTGCGACAGCCTGATTCCCGACCAGCCGCCGCGCGAGGCTCTTGAGCATCGCCGCAAAGAAGCCAACTCGAAATTCAAAGGCGAGTTCGTTCACAAGATTCCGCCGACAACGAAAAAACAATCCCGTCACGGCCCCGGCCAAGGCTATCGACCCGGCCGTCGCAGCACGTCGGAGTAATGCGGTCTTGCCATGCCGGCCGAATGCCGATCGCTGAAAGCCGACAGCCGCGATACCGTTTTCAGAAAAACGGTATCACGGCAATCGGCCATCGGCTGACGGCATTCGGCCGGAAACGCTTTCACTTTCGCGATAGTTTCCTCAGCGTCGTCCGTATCTTCGTCCGAGCACACGATGCCGCACGTTCCGCCGACACAGCCCAGCTTGCTGGTCCGATTGAAAGACGCTCACGACCGCGAGGCGTGGGAGCGGTTTGTCGATTTGTACGCTCCGCTGGTTTATGCCTTCGTCCGCAAGCGCGGGTTGCAAGATGCCGACGCGGCCGATCTGACTCAGGACGTGCTGCGGCAAGTCGCCTCGGCGGCGAAGAGTTTGATTTACGATCCGCGTCGCGGTTCGTTTCGCGGCTGGCTGTTCACGGTCGTGCGGAACCGGCTGACCGATCATTGGCGAGCGTCCGCTCGCGAGGTGCGCGGCAGCGGCGACAGTTCGCAGTGGCAACAAGCGTCGGAGCAACTCGTCTCTGAATCCGACTCAGCCGAATGGGACGCGGCCTACGAACGGCAGTTGCTGGAGTGTGCCGCTCAGCAAGTGCGAGCCGACTTTTCCGAAGCGACGTGGTCCGCGTTCTGGCAAACGGCGGTCGAGGGGCGAGACGGAAAGTCGGTCGCGGCGGAACTCAGCCTGACGGTCGCGGCCGTGTACCTCGCGAAGGGGCGAGTGATGGCTCGGCTCAAAGAGCAGGTGAAGTGGCTATTGGGCGACGAGTGAAGCCCGCCTGGCTTTGTCTCAGGTCTTTTCACAAACAAGACTCAGAACGCTGATCGACGCTAATCTTCGCTAATAAAGCCAAACAGCGGTTTTAATAGCGAAGATTAGCGTCGATCAGCGTTCCAAAAGTGCTTTTCGCGATAACTCGCCAGAGCTGGCTCGTATCCGTGGATGGAGTTCGTTACGAAGTTTCGTTACCCACAACGAGTTCACGCCATGTCCAATCCTTCCGCCGCAACTGCGTGTCCCGATGCCGCTACCTTGCGAGCGTTGTTGGACGGCACACTTCCCGAAGACCAGCAAGCGGCCACGCAGGCTCACGTTGATCGGTGCCCAACTTGTGAAGCGGCCTTGCGACAGATGACGGCCGGTGGCGAGTCGTGGATCGGGATGGCCGAAAAGCTGAAAGGCGGAAGCGAAGACGATCCCAAGCTGGCCGCGGCTTTGGAGCGACTCAAGGCGGATGACGGCTCCGGTGCCGAGTCGAGTGAGCCGGCGGCCGAGCCGCAGCGGACGCTCGATTTTTTGCAGCCGGCGGATGATCCGAAGTTGTTGGGCAAGCTCGGTCAGCACGAGATCAGCGAAGTCGTCGGCTGGGGCGGCATGGGAGTCGTGCTCAAAGCCTACGATCCGAGCCTGCATCGAGTCGTCGCGGTCAAAGTGCTGGCCTCGCATCTGGCTCATCATGCGGTCGCGCGGAAGCGATTTATTCGGGAGGCGCAAGCGGCGGCGGCGGTGTGTCATGACAACGTCGTCACGATTCACGCGATTGAAGAATCCGGTCCGCAGCCGAAGATCATCATGCAGTTCGTGGCGGGCGGATCGTTGCAGGAGCGGATTGATCAGGAAGGGCCGCTCGAACTGAAAGAGATTCTGCGGATCGCGATGCAGACGGCGGCGGGACTCGCGGCGGCGCATGCTCAAGGAGTCGTGCATCGGGATGTGAAGCCGGCGAACATCCTGCTGGAGAACGGCGTGCAGCGGGTGAAACTGACCGACTTCGGCTTGGCTCGCGTGATGGACGACGCCAGCTTGACGCTCAGCGGCGTGATCGCCGGGACGCCGCAATACATGGCCCCCGAACAAGCCTGGGGCCGCGATGTCGATGCGCGGGCCGACCTGTTTAGCCTCGGAGCGGTCATGTACGCGATGTGCTCCGGCCACTCGCCGTTCCGAGCACGCACAACAATGGCCGTGCTGAAGCGCGTCTGCGAATCCGCGCCGCGTCCGCTGCGAGCGATCAATCCCGATGTCCCTGCTTGGCTCGTGGCGATCATCGAGAAGCTGCTCGCGAAGAAACCGGAAGATCGCTTTCAAACCGCGACGGAAGTTTCCGAGTTGCTGTCGCGCTGGCTGGCTCATGTACAGCAGCCGAATGTTGTTGAGAGACCGCCGTTCGTGGGGCAGGTTTTCAACCTGCCCGCCCAAGCCGCCACTGAGAACACATTGGCCGGGCAGGTTGAAAACCTGCCCCACGATCACGCGACTCGCTGGAGGCTCAGCCTCAAGCTGGCTCTCGCGCCGATACTCGTGACGGTCGCGGTGCTGAGTGTCTTCTTGATCCTGATCGTCAAAGAGTCAGGCACGCACAACCTCGGTTCGTATTTGGGCTTTTCAGTGTTCCAATTGGCGATGACGTTGGCGCTCTGTTCGGCGTTTTTTTGTGCCTGGAACACGACGAGTTGGATCGTGTGGATTGGAGCGATGCTGTTCTTCCCGGTTGCCGGCAACGCTTTTGTGCTGGGCGCGACGTATCAGCAGCCGTTTCAAGCATCGACGATGACTTTTGGCCTGCAAGCGCTGTTGGCGTTTGCGTTCTGCTTCGGTCTGTTGTTCGTCCGGCCGCTGTTGACCTACGTTTCTGGCGAGGGGATGCGCGAACGTTTGACCGGCTGGCAACAACTGTTCGCGGTCGCGTGCTTCACGATCATCGGGACGCCGCTCGTGTTTCTGCTGATGTACTGGTTGTCCTACGAGACTCGACAATTGCCGGGCCCGCCCACCGTACGCGGTCCTTCCCAAGTCCTCGTTGTTCCGACAGACAACCCCGTCATGTCCGAGCGAAGACCGAATGGTTTTCCCAATCCTCAGCTTCTGTCGGGAGGAGGCGCTGCCGGAGTTGGTTTCGGCGGCGATCTGTCTGCCGGTGGTGGCGCTGCCACTGCCGCCCCGATTTCAGAAACCCTCAAGCCATTGCTCGGCCGCTGGGTGGTCGTGTCGAGCGAAGGAGCGGCTATCGGTTCGATTGCCCCGATGGGGACGTCAGGCGTCAGTTCTGGTGGTTTCCCTTCTGCGAGTGGAATGGCCGGATTCGGTTCCGGATTTGGAGAGATGATGGGCGGCGGTTCGGGAACCAGCGTTGCCTCGCCGCCGCTGCAATGGATCGAATTTGCAGCCGAGCACGTCGTCGTTTTCGATGGCCGCCAAGCCAAAGTCTTTGCCGAATTCTCCGAGGACGTCGAGCCGAAGCAACTCACGTTGAAGGATCTGTTCCCCGGCTCGATCGCCTGGCGAAACGGCATCTATCGCCTCGATCGCGACCGACTCATCCTGTGTTGGACGAACAGCCAACGGCCGATGCCGACGGAGTTCGCTGCGGAGAACTCTCCGGGCGTGCAATTGCTCGTGCTGCGCCGCGAGTGGATTCCGCTGCCCAACCTCTTGCCGCCCGGCGAGACGCCGCCACCTCCGCCGCGAGCCGTGATCCCGTTCACGGCCGACGAGGCCAAACGCTTTCAAGACGCTTGGGCAGACTCGGCCAACGTGCCGGTCGAGACCACGAACTCGCTCGGCATGAAACTGCGACTGATTCCGGCGGGAGCGTTCGATTCCTTCCAACAGAAAATGCTGGATTCCGTGAGTTATCATGCAGACGGCTATGTCGCAGGCCCGGCAGTGCCTCGGCCGTTGTATGTGGCGACTCACGAAGTGACGGTCGCGCAGTTTCGGAAGTTTGTTGAGGCGACACGTTACGAGACATCGGCAGAACAAACGTCACCGACACTGGAGCGGCCTACGTGGCGAACTCCCGGAATTGATCAGGACGGCGATCAGCATCCGGTGGTGCAAATCTCCTGGCAAGACGCGAATGCCTTTTGCCGTTGGCTCAGCGACAGCGAACAGCAGTCCTATCGCCTGCCGACGCTGGCGGAATGGGCATTCGCGGCGCGAGCCGGCCTCACCGTGGAAGCTCGGATCAAACCGCCCGCCAACGCGCGTCTGAAGTTTTTCGACACGACTGCTCCGGTGGGCGGAGACACGACCAATCTCTTTGGTCTGCATGACCTGTTCGGCAACGTGGGCGAATGGACCAGCCACATCGCCGCACTGAACGAATCGCAGCACCGCATCGCTTTGGGCGGCGGCTTCCGAAACGCAATGACAGATGAAATGACTGGCAGAGACCACTTGACGATCCATCATGTCCAAGGCTGGTTAATGCTGCGCCGAGGTGATGACTCCGCTCACTTCGACGACATCGGCTTTCGAGTCGTCCGCGACCTCGCGAAGGAGGCGAAGCCTCCGGCCGAATGAATCGAGAACACCAGCGGGGCGTGGTACAGATTGGCGAGCGGGGGACGTCAGTCCTCCGAGAATTCGCGAGGCTGACTCGGGGGATTCACATCCCCCGCTCGCCAATTTGTACCACAACCTGATTGTGCATTGTCGTCGTCGGCATCTTGAATCCTCGGCAGGCTGGGCTATCGTGGCGTCAGCTTTTTGGCGAGGGTTGGCGGGATGTCCGGTGGTCACGAATCAACTTGGTATGTGAAAGCGAGCTTCGGTGCCGAATGGGGACCGATGACGACCGCTACTCTGCTGGAGATGAACGAGCGCGATTCGCTCGGCCCCGGCGACTTGGCTCGTTGCGGAATTGACGGCGACTGGCGATCAGTCGCGAATGTACTCGCCGAGTTGTCGGACGCTGCCGCATCGCCGGCCAGCATGGCCGAGGCCGGCGACGAGACGGCTGTCCGAGACGACGACGATCCGCAAGTGCCTTGTGATCCTGCGGAGGAGGAGTCGATCACTGTCGCCAAGATGCCCACACTGACCTCGGCAAGTTCGCGACGATCAGGTGCGTTGCCCGGCTGGTCGAACTTTTGGACACCGTCGTCGGCAAACGAGTCGACCGAAGTGTTACCGCGCATGCAGGGAATCGAAAGTTTTAGTCAGTCGATCTCCGAGCCTTCGTCTGACTCGCACGCTGAGGATTCGATGCCGTCTGAAGTGGTGGCCAGCGAATCCGCCACCGACAACTTCTCGACTGCGACATCGCCGGTCGAGTTTTCGATTCGTCCTGAGCCATTCGACGGAACCGCGGATGCCACGCGGCCGCTGTCGTGTGATTTGACGCTCCCCGACAAAGAATTGGAATTGCTCAACGACTGGAAACAAGATCGCACAGACGAGTTGATTCGTTTGAAGGCGATCGTCGCTGAGCGTGAAGCCATCCTCTCGCGCGCGGCGGAGGTGGCGAAAGCTGAGGAAGCGGAAGCCGCAGCCCAAACAACGGATGCTGAAGCGGCACAGTCCGAAGGTGCCAACGAGACTTCGCCGAAGTCTGACAGCCCGTTGTCTGCCGAGTCCGAGTCGAAGCCGCCGGTTCCATCCGCGAGACCACGACGAGCGATTCGGCAAGAGTCTTGGGAACAAACATTGGCTCGGTGGAAACGCTCGTTGCCCGATTGGAAGGTCGCGGTCTTGTTGCCTCTGCTGCCGTTGGCGGTGTGGTGGCTGTGGCCCGTTTCCTACGGCAATGTCGCCGCCAGCTACCACGCCATGTACAACAGACTGCGTGAGATTCGGGACCGTCCTCTGGATAAATCCGGCATGGACGAATTCGTGGAGCGGTCGCAAGCACAACTCGACACGCTGTTGCCTCGCTTGAAAGATCGCGCGACTTCAAAAGATCCCGACACGCAACTGTTGCTCTGGATCGGCCGCGATTGTCTGCAACCGATGCTCAAGAGTCCGCGCACACGAAACACAAAGCACGAGGCGATGCTGAAGAAACTGCTGGCTCAATGGGACCAGACGCACCATGTTGTTGCGGTCGAGGAACCTTCGGAATCAACGGACTCAGATTCAGAGGACTTGGCGTTGCCGCCGCCCCCCGCAGGTTCAAAGCCGCTGGGATTTGGTCGATCCGCCGATCCCACAGAACCGGTCGAAACGGAGCTGCCGCCGGCCGCGCCACCCAAGACGACAAGTCCGCCGCCGAAAGACCTCGACGATCCGAATTGAATTCATGCGGTGCTCATGGCAGAATCAAACTCGCATTCCTCAGTCACCGAGAAAGCCACGCCTCTTCCCAACGATGTTCATCGAACGGCTTCAGCCGCCTCGGTTTCGGAATTCCGCTCGGCCGCTGTCTGAAAGGTCTCCCATGAAAAGCACTTCTCGGCGATCAGGTTTCACCTTGGTGGAGTTGCTCGTGGTGATGGCCATCATCGCCACATTGATGGCCCTGCTGTTGCCTGCGGTGCAAAGCGCGCGAGAAACCTCTCGCCGAACCGCTTGCCGCAACAATCTGCATCAAATCGGGATCGCGCTGCACAACTACCACGACACGCATGCGTGCTTTCCGCCAAGCAGCGGTGGAACTGCTGGCAGTGGCACGAACGGCAATGCTCTGTCCGGCTTCGTCATGCTGTTGCCGCAATTGGAGAAGGACATCATCTGGCAGCGGATTCACAAGACAGTGGGTCAAGGTGGCGATCCCTCGACAATCGTCATCAACGGAGAGATCGACGTTTATCTCTGCCCCACCGCAAATGTCGGCGACAAAGTGAACGGCAGCGGGCACCGCTACTACGCGTTCAACTTGGGCGACCTGCAACCCGGTTATCCCCACCCACTGCCACCTCCAGCGCAACCAGTTCCTGGTTTGGCGGGAGTCCGCCGCTCGCGAGGACCATTCGGCTTTCAACGCTGCGTGAAGATCAAGGAGATCACAGACGGCACAGGGACAACCATTGCGGTCGCTGAGCGGTTTGGGAGCGTGTCGTCCAGAGACTATTACGACAAGTTCAACAGCAGTCCCGCCACCTGCACGACGGGCTGGGCTGGCCCGCCAGTGCCGCCGCTTGGTCCGAGTGTTGAATCGACCGAAAACTTGTTTGCCGTCGGTCATCCGATCTGGGGTGGCTTCACAACCGCGATGCCTCCCAACAATCGCCATTGTTACTCCAGCGATAGTCTTCCCACTCGCAACTTCGGTATCTGGATCGCCGCCAGCAGCAGCCATTCGAGCGGAGTCAACGTCTTGATGTGTGACGGTGCCGCACGGTTCGTCAACGAGAGCATTTTCGCCGGCGACCAAACAGCCACGGCGGCAATCACTGGAGAAGAAAGTCCGTACGGAATCTGGGGCGGATTAGGAACGATCGCCGGCCGCGAGGAGGTTGCTTTGGAAGCGAATTAGCCTCCGATCGAGTTGGCCAGAGAATGATCCGCGCCGATGCGAGGAATCTTCTCACGAACACAAAAACAGCCCGATGACCAAGCGTGGTCATCGGGCTGACTTTTCTGAAATCGACCCGAACTCGAGGCAGCAAAGCGCTGGATCATCAGTCGGTGACTACTTCGTTGCGGACTTCTCCAGCGTCTGTTGCAGCTTCTCAACCTTCTCGGTCAGTTGCTGGAGTTGCTTGAGCATCGCTTCTTGTCGCTCTTGCAGTTGGCTGGCCGAACCGGGTTGGCCGGCGGACTTCTGAGGCACTCCGTTCTCCGAGCGAATCACTTGCTGCAAACTTCGCTGATAGTATTCGTTTGGCACGTAGGTCGTGTACGGTGCCTGCACCTTGGTCGTCCAGGTGCCCATTCCCGAACCGGCAGAAAAACTGGTCGCTCCGGATGGCGGCGCGAGCAACGGCGCGACTTGCTTGCGGACGTCTTCCGGCAGCTTGTCGAGTTCCTTCTCGGTGATGTCCCAAGATTGGTCTTTCTTCTTGACGTTGATTTGCGCCGGCTCGCTCCCCTTGCGGCCGATCGTCACGACCAGCTCATCTGCGAAGTTGTGAACACTCTTGGAGGCAATGGCTGACTGAAATTGCGGCTCAGCCTGACCGTAGGATTTGACGATGAACGGCTGCGGGCCAGTGGTCACAATCTGTGACCAATCCGGAGGATAGGCGACCATCGCCGGTTGCTTGGCGTAATAGGCACTCAGAGGACCAGCCGCATCTCGGCGGATGGCGAGCTGTTGTTCGACCTGCCCGCGCACGTCGGCCGGCAGCTTGCCGAGTTCTTCCGCCGTGACGTCCCATTTTTGATCTCCCTTGCTGACGAGGATGTGTTCCGGCTGACCGACGACCTGACGAAACTCCATCGACAGCCCCTCCGGCAACTTTGGAATCCGTCTAGTCCTGGTGTGTATCGAACCGGCCATCCGCATCCCCAACTGCTGCGGCCCCTGTAATTTTTGGTCGAAAGCTTGCAAAGCCAAGCGAGCTTGTGCCGCTGCCTGAGCGGCTTGCTCGGCACGAGCCTCCGCCAACTTTCGTTGGGCTAGCAACTGTTGCTGCGCGGCTTCATCGAGTTGTACGGCGATCGACGTCGAAAGGAATTGAACCTGCGGACGCTCGGCCGGCGTGACTTCGATGTTCTGCTTTTGACCGCGGCGCAGCAGCACGAACTTCAACGGCTTCGTCTCCGACTTTTGGACCGCTTCGACAAGCTGCATCACCTGCGTCAACGATTTCGGTTCCGCATTGGGATCGTCCGACGGGATCGTCACTGTAAGCAGCAGATCATTCTTCAGCACACCCGCCTTCTTGGCCGGAGCCTCGTCCGTCACCGCCTCGACCAGCAGACCGACACCTGCTTCCAAACCCAACTGCTCCCGCAAGACCTCGCCGGCATCGACGCACAGCAGCCCGATCCAATACTTGCCCGCTTCGGCCTGAGCAGCGCCAACTTCCAAAACAAACAAGCCGCTCGCATTCGGATTCTCCCGAATGGAGATGACGGCGATATTTCCCTCAGAATCCACCACTCCCGCGCTGGGCTTCGGCTCGTCAATCGGCTTCCGAACGTCAACCGGCGGCGGCGGAGTGTCGTTCGCTGGTTTTTGCGGAGCCTCCTGAGCGACCGCGAATGTGCCGCACAGGCACATCGCCGCCGCCAAACTCCGCGACCAATGACTGAAAACTTGCATGATGATTTCCTTTCTGGAGGATGGGCACTCTTGCCCGTCACATCGAGTAATCACACCGAGCCAACGGGCAAGAGTGACCGTCCTACTGAAACACATTCAACCCGACGTTCTCGACCAGCACGTTGCTGACCGGAACAACGCCGCGACGACCGTCCGACAACTGCACCTCGAACAACTGACGCTCCTCATGCACACGCCGCCCCGCGCGCAGCAACGCTCGCTGAATCTCCGGCGAGATCACCGGCGGCCCGGTCAACAACTCACGCGGATCGCTTGGAAAATCATCCACCACCGCCACATCCACGGTTTGCGACGGACCACCCAGCAAATCATCCAGGACTAATCGCAGCGTCTGATGGGTCTCGACCGGTTGCGTCGAGGCATCGGCAACTTCGATCTCTTCGTTCGGATCACTGGCGAACGTGCGCGGACTGGACGCGGGCGGATTCGGAACACGAGCAACCCGTTCCTCCGCCGAACTTGACCAGCGACCCAAACCAAACGCGATCAGACTGCACGCGACCAATGCCGTCATCCGCAACCCACCGCTGCGAGCGGCGATATTCGTTGAAGGACTCGCCGCGCGAGCGGACTCGTTCGGCAGCGGTTTCATCAATGCCGTCAGCTCGCAACGCAGCGTCTGCGATTCGACAAACGCCAGCGCCAACCGCCGCCAGCCATCCGGTTCGCGATCCGCCGCCAGCAACAGTTCGCGTCGCTTGGAATCGGACAACTCGCCATCGACGAAGCGATCCAATTGACTCGCTGTGAATTCTTCAAACTCATTCATGATGTCGCCTCCAGAACTTCTACCGCGACCAATTCAGCCCGCAACCGTTGGCGAGCACGATGCAGTCGCGTCTCGACCGCGCTGTGACTGATCCCCAGATGCGCGGCCAGTTCGTGATAGCTCCAATCCTCCGTGTACTTCAACAACAGTAGTTCCGCATCCTTTGAGTTCAGCATCCCGATCGCTCGCCGAATCAACTGCTGCCGTTCGTCCGAGATCATCCACACCAGCGGATCGGCCGAGTCATCCGCGTCCGTCGGCCGTTCGCGTGCGAATCCGTTTCGCAACCGCCGCTGCCGACCCAACCGCCGCCGATGCAACAACGACTTCCGCACCGCCAGCCGATACAACCACGGAGCAACTCGCTCCTCCGGGACATCCGTGTCCTGCTTTACCGCCGCCAGCGAAATCTCCTGAAAGATCTCGTCCACGGCTGACACGTCACCCGACCGAGCGGCGATCACCGTCCGCAACCACCGCGCATGAGCCGCCAGCCGAGCGGACCAATCGCATCCCTCGCTCGCTCCGCTCGGACTTCGACGCCAATCCCTCATGACGCCAAGATAGTTGCCGCTCGGCTGGAAATCTTGCTTGGATTTTCTGAGAAATCCCGATCAGCCGCCGACATTCAAGGCAGATGCCGCTGCACAATGCCAAGCATCGTCTCGTGCAGGTGGCCGTTGGTGGCGAGGATGTGAGTCTTCGCAAGCGGCAGCGGTTGGCCAGTGCAGGTTGTGACGCGACCGCCGGCCTCTTCGACGAACAGGCGGCCGGCGGCGAAGTCCCACGGCGAGAGTTCGTACTCGAAATACGCTCCGAGTTGGCCGCAAGCGACCATGCACAGGTCGAGCGTGGCGGCTCCCAGGCGGCGGATGCAGTGGATGTTGTGGCCGAAGAGTTCGCGCATCGCGGACAGCGTGGCTTCCATCATCGCGCCGCGGTCGTAGTAGAAGCCGAGACCGATCAGCACTTCGTCGAGACGGCGGTGTTCGGAGACTCGAACTCGCTGGCCGTTGTGAAAGCTGCCTTGCCCGCGCGACGCGACGAAGCTGTCGCCGCGCGCGGGGTTCAGGATCACACCGCAGACCGGTTGGCCGGCTCGGTAGTACGCGACCGAGATGCCGAACTGCGGAATGCCGTGCAGGAAATTGTTCGTGCCGTCGATCGGGTCGATGACCCACAGATGCTCGGCATTCGCGTCGGCGGAGTGCGCTTCCTCGGCCAAGATCGCGTGGTTCGGGAACTCGCGGCGGATGACGTCGACGATCGCGTGTTCGGATTCGACATCGGCCACCGAGACACGGTTGAAGCTCGGCTCGCCCGGTTTGACTTGGCTGGCGACGTTCGCGAAGTCTTGAAAGTGCCTCAGCGCGACTTCGGCCCCGGCGTGGGCAGCGGATTCGGCGATTCGTAATTCGGGAGGCATGAGCGATTCAGACTTGTTTGGCTCGCAGCACGACTTGCAGGCCGAAGGTCTCCTCGAACAGCGAGCCGTTTTGCTTGAGGGCGAGTTGTTCGAGCGACAGGTCGTCGGCGTTCGGGATTTGAATGACGAGTCGGTCGTCTTCACGCTCGCAAGTCAGATCGGGAATGCGTTGCGAATACGAACGGTCGAGCGCGATGGCGACTCGCAGCAGCGCGGCGAGCTTGCTGACGGTGACACGACTGTCGCGGTCGAGCGGGGCGTAGCCGGGATGCGTCGGCTTCGGTGAGGCTCGGCGGTGGTAGCGGGCGACGAGCGCGACGAGCAGTTGATCGCGGCGAGTCAGGCCGAACAGCTCGCCGTTTTGAATCAGATACATCGAGTGCTTGTGGTAGCTGGTCGTGTTGACATACAGGCCGATCTCGTGCAGCAACGCGGCGACGTGCAGCAGCAAGCCAGTACGTGCATCGAGCTGATGTTGCTCGCGAAGTTGCTCGAACAGCTTTTTGGCCAGCAGCGCAACGTGCGTGGCGTGGTGTTCGTCGAAATGAAACTTCCGGCCGAAATCGAGCGCGGAACGGATGACTTGTTCGGCAAAATCCTCCGACCACGCGCCGCGCACGGCCATGTCTTTCAGCAAGCCGTCACGCAGGTTGACGTTCGTGACCAAGATGTGGTCGAGATGCAGCGTTCTGGCCAACAAGCTGTAGGCCAGCAACGCGGGGCCGAGCGTTTCGGCATCTGGAAACGCGATCTGATACTTCTGCACGATCTCATCGGGGGACAGTTCCAGCACCTTGTCCGTGAAACGTTCCAGCGCTGCGGTCGAGACCTTGCCGAGGTGTTGCAACTTTTTTTCTGGCAGAATCTGCGACGCGGCGAAGCGGACGTCTCCACCCAGCGCAATCAACTCAGTCGGGCCTTCCTGCGGAACATGCAGCACGATCTCTTCGACCGTGCGGCCGATTTGGCTCTGCATGATCGAGCGGACTTTCAGCTTTGGCAGGCGGTGCTCTTCGAGCATCTCTCGCAGCCGCAACGAGCCGAGTCGGTAAGTATGCGAGTACGCCACTTGTCCGTTCTGCACCAGCAGGACTTCGGTGCTGCCGCCGCCAACTTCCACCACGACCGTCTTGGCCGAGGCGAGCATCCGCTCGGAATCGAGGAATGGCTTGATGCCGACGAACGTGATGCGGTTGACCTCAGCCTCGTCGAGCGCCTCGACCGTCAGTCCGGTGGCAATGTAAATGCGGTCGATGAACGACAAACGATTCGACGCTTCGCGCACCGCGCTCGTGGCGACGACGCGAATTTGGTCCGTGCTGGTGACTTGGTATTCGCGCAGCAACTGGCGGTAGCTGACGAGCACTTTGACGCAGTCCTCGATCGTGCCGCGTTTGATCACGCCGCGCGTGAACGTGTCCTTGCCGAGATCGACTCCTTGCGACACCGTTTCCAAAATGCGGATGTGGCCAGTGCCATCAATCTCGGCGATGGCCATGCGGATGGCGGTGGTGCCAATGTCGATCACCGCCACCGGGCGAGCGGCGGGACTGGAGGCAGAACTCTCGGTCGATACGGCGGCAGTCACGCGAAAGTCCTTCGACTCAGGGCCGCTTCCTCACGGACTTGATGAATCACGCCGCCACCCTGCTCGCCAGGGTGGTTCCCGCGATCTGTCGCTACCAACCTCTCTTCGGAAAGAACCTGTAGCAGCAGAGCGCGGGAACCACGGGGGCAAGCCCAGTGGCGGGTCAATCAACAGCCCGCACGGCCTCGATCGCCTCGGATCGGCTGGGATAGTGCGTCCACAACTTGGTCAAGTTCATCGTCTGAAGCACGTCCAGCATGTCGGCGGAGGCGTTGCAGAACGCGGCTTTGCCTCCTTTGCCACCCGCCTTGCGGCAAACCTTGATCACCACACTGATGATGATCGAACCCAACATCTGCTCGGCCGTGAAATCGACGACGACATGCGCCAGCGACGGATCGTCGAGCACTTCTAGCGTCGTGTTGGATTCCAGGTGAACGTCGTGATAACGAAAACCGCTGGCATCCCCTTGCGGGATGACAATCAGGACGTTTCCGTCGCGTTCCAGGCGAAAGACTTTATTGGTCATTGGCAGGGGATTTAGCAGAGTTTCCGTTGGAGGCGAAGGGTGAGCGATCCCACCCACGACCGCGACCGGGGCGGGATTATGAAGCGAACCGTCAGGGATTTCCATGCGGTCCGAAATCCTTCAGCAGATTTTTCAACATTGCGTCTGCTGCGATTCGGTGGGCCAATTCGTTGGGATGAGCATCAAACCGGTTGGCCGTCAGTCCCTGAGAGGCGAACGGCGTCAGATCCGGTTCCAAGTCCAACACGGGAATGTTGCGCGACCGGCAATGCTCGACGATCTTTCGATGGGCCTCACGAAACGGGTATTCCGGGCCGAGGTTGTGCAAGAACGGAAAGACCGCCACACGAAAATCGGTGCCGTGTGCTTGGCAGAGTTGCTGCACCGAGCCCAGCTTCTGGCTCATCTTTTCCCAAGGTTCGCCGCCGTAATACTCCTGCACGAACGAGAAGTATCCGCGCACATCCGGCAACGTCGCCTGCCGGACTCGAAAATAGATCCAATTAAAAAAGTACGTGTCGCGAAACAAAAAAAACTTCGGCTCGTACTTGCTCAAGTCCTGGTAGTAAGTCTCGTGCCGCTTGTGAAACGTCTCGATGTCGTTCAAGCACAGAACATACACCGCCGTATCGACGCGATGCCCGTTCTCAAGCAGCAGCTCGATCAGGCGTGCCGTCCAGTGCAAATCAGTTCCCGCTTGAGCAAGGCTCGAAACGACGACCTTGCCATTTGATCCCGGCTCCAAGGTGGCTCGAACACGGTTCGTGAACCGGTTGCGCACGTCCGGGACACCCTGGCCGAACGTGAAACTGTCACCAAAGAAGACGAGATGCCGCTGATCCGCGGCGATCTGTTTGGGATAGTCCCGGTCATCCCGAAACACCACCCCTTCTTTGTCCGTGAGTTGCAATGCGAGTTGCTGCGGCTCGACATGCAGCTTGAACCACTTCTTCGACACGTTGGTCATGTTGAAGGAATCGGAAGCGTCATAGACCAACGCAAAATACAACTCGATCGTGGTCAGCAGAGCCAGCGCCATCCAAGCCGACAACCCGGCATTGACCCATTTCAACCGCTTCGGCTGCCGCCGCCACTGGCCTCGCAGCCGCAACAGCGACCAAAAGCCGACACCACCGGCGATCAGCCAGAACACCATTCCCCACAGATAGCCGTCTGACAAATACAACAACACGTCACGGGTTCCTCGTCCGAACTTTCTCGGCGAGCATCATCGGCCGCCGGCGTCGATTCGTAAAGTCGCCATCTCTCAGACCGTTGCGGAGAGCTACTCCACGCCAACGGTCGCGAGTTCTTCAGAAACGGACGCCACGTCCTCGGCGGTCAACTGGCTGCGACCGTCGGCATAGCCAACCAGCAGAGCGAGATCGGCGAGTCGATTGATGCGGCGCGGAATTCCACCGCTGAGTTCAGCAATCTCCGCGACAGCCTCGGCATCGAAGATCGCGTTTCGAGCACCAGAGATTTCCAACCGACACCGGATGTACCGCGCGGTCTCGTCGGGCGAGAGTGATTGCAACATCGCTCGAATGGCCAGCCGTTCGTCGAAGCGCGGCAGGCGAGCCAATCGAGACAGCAACAGCCGATCTCCCAGGAGAATCAGCGAGAACGCACGTTGCGGTGGTTGCTGCAAATTGAGCAACAGTTCCAGTGCCTGCAGAGTCGCTGGGTCGTCAATGAGATGCGCGTCGTCAATGACCAACACCGGATGACGTCCCGCACTCGAGTGTTCATCCAACGATCGCTCAATGATTCGCAGCGCGGCACTCCGCGGCAGCACGGAGTGCGTTGGCCAATCCGCCGCGACGGACTCGCCACCAAGCCGAATCGCGACGTCGGTCAGCAGATCGTCGGCAGACATCTGCGGAAAGACCAAGTTCAGCCACGGCCCCACTTGTTGGCTCAGCTCTTTCGCCAATCGATGAATCACAAACGTTTTGCCGGCTCCCGTCGGGCCGACAAGCACGCCCGCCCCTTTTTGATTTTCGATCAGGTAACGCAGCTTCAGCAGGGCGGCCTGATGTGTCTGACTCGGAAAGAAGAATTCGGGTTCGAGAGTGTTCTCGAACGGCCGGCGATTCAACTTCCAATGCGGTGAATACATGGTCGGTGTGTGCCTTGTTGTCAGCCTGCGGGAGCAATCAAGCGACTTTGGTCACCGCATTCCGAGACTGCGGAAAGGACGTTCCGGAGCTTCGCTCGATCGTCGCGGTGCCTCAAATTCGATTTGTCCAGTCAGCATGGCTCCACGCGATCCGCCGGAATTCGCGGACGCCGGAACAAGTCCACTCGCTGTTTGTTCGCGCGAGGTTTGGTGGTCCGTTTGAGTCACCAATCCCAGTGGCGGCATTCGCGGGCTCGACACCATTCTCGGAAAACGATCCGTTTCAGGAAGTGGCTTCGCGTCCGAGAGGACGCCCAGCGGCTGAGGCTCGGCCGCATTGCTGATGCGCGGTTCATCGAAGCCCGAAAGGTCGGTGAATTCCGAGAGGTCCGTCTCGGAGATTTCATCAGCGGAGCCTGACGTGCCATTCTTCCAATTCAGCACGATCAGCCCGCAAACGAACATGACACTCATGACTGTCGTCACGATCCGCACGCGGCGCGATCGCAATGCCGCGAGCAATCTGTTCGCGCTGGTCGGCTGCGGCGTCTTTTTCAGCCGAGACGTCTTGGCCTCGGAACGCGACTTGGACGTGGACCCTATCGACTTCGCCGGGAAGAGATTGCTCGTCGGAGTCGCTTCCGAGTCGGACGATTTCGTGGCAAGCGGCTCAGCGGCTAGTTCGATCGCCACTAAAGTGATTGGCTCCGTAGTCCGTGCGTCGTCTGGCTCTGCCGCGGCGGAAATCGAAGACAACACGGCAGCCGAGCACCATTCAGGTTCGATTTCGAATTTCGGCGACGATTCGGACACAGCAAGCTCCCGCAAGACGTAGAGGTCTCTTCGAGAGATCGGCCGCGGACCTGGCAAACTTTGAGGATTCTATGGATTGGGCAAATTTTGCCGGCCAGCAAGCCCTCGGTCAGCAGAGAGCTGAATCATCCTCGAACTCCTGGCCTCGGATGCTATTGTGCCGTTCTGATGACCGCCGAATCCCCTCTCGTCCTGTTGCTCGCCGATTCGTTCTCGCTGCGCGGAACGAGCGCGTACACGCTGCGCCTGGCTGAGCAACTGCCACAACATGGCTTCCGAACACAGATTGTTTGCCCGTGCGCGCGCATGGTGAAAGTCGATCGGCGCGATGAATTGCCGATCGAAGAGTATCCGTATTTGCTCACACCGGTTTGGGGGCAAGTGGTGCGGCGCTGGCTGCTCACGGATCTTTGCGAAGACCCACCGGTGCTGATTCACATTCAGTCGCGCAACCTGCTGCCGCTGGGAACCTGGCTGGCCAAGCGACTGGGTTGTCCGTTTGTGCTGACCATGCAGGACTTCCTCCTGCCGCGCGAGCGATTGCCGTTCTCGCCGGTCTGGGGTCATCACATCATCACGGTCAGCGAAGCGGTGCGCACCGAGTTGCTGCAACGCACGAAGCTCAAACCAGAGTTGTGCTCGGTGATCCCCAGCGGCGTCGATGTGCCGGCCGAACTGCCGCGTCCGATCTTTGAACCTCACCGCACGCCGGTGATCGGCACCGCCGGACCGCTCGAAGCGGTCAAAGGCTTCCCATATTTCTTGGGAGCCGCTCAGCGAATCGCCGCAGCGGACGTCGCCGCCGAGTTTCTCGTGGCCGGTGCCGGTCCGGAAGAAGCTAACCTGCGCCGCTTGGCTCGCGAATTGGAGATTGCCGATCGAGTCACCTTTGTCCCGAACGTGCTGGATTTGTCGCAGTCGTTGTCGGCGATGGACCTCTTTTGCTTGCCGTCGCTGCGGCAAGGGCTCGGCAGCTTGATGCTGGAAGCCATGGCGCTCGGCCGGCCGGTCATCGCCAGCCACGTCGACGGTGTCGACTCGATCGTGCGAGACAACGAAACGGGGTTGCTCGTGCCGCCATCGAACAGCGAAGCCCTCGCTCAGCGAATGCTCGAACTTCTCCACGACCCGTTCCGAGCACGTCGCCTCGCCGAAGCCGCGAGCCAATTGGTGCGACGTGAGTTCAGCACAGCTCGCATGGCTCAACAAACGGTCGCGGTCTATCAAAAAGTGCTCGGCATCCAACGCGCGGCGGTCGCGTGATCGCGAAAGACAGTTTCGATGTCAGCACGACGCGCCAGCGAGTGGTTATTTTTCGAGCTCTCGGCCACTCGCTGGCGCGTCGTGCTAGTTTTGAAATCGCTGCAAATGTTTTCACTCCGTCAGTCCAGCGAGCAACTCTGCGGGAACATCGGTCGTGATCGACTCCATCCCTTCGGCTCGCAACCAGCGTGCTCGTTCGATCGAGTTGACCGTCCAAATGCAAGTGGCGAGACCGGCTTGCCGAATCAACGCGATGTCGCCGTTCGGCCGCTCAGCGAGATCGTTGATGTCGAGTCCATCCAACCCGGCCGCGACCGCACGCTGAATGAGTTCGTTGGTCGCCGGTCGTAGCGGCGCATTGGTCTCGCCGCTCGCAAACTGTTCAGTGACCCAAAACGCCGCTCGCTCCGGCAATGCCCTTTTCGCGGCAACGATCGTGTCGAAGTCGAGACCGATGAGAACGGTTTGTTCGCGAGCGATCCTCGCCGCCGACAAGACGCGAACAAGTTCCGGAATCGCTTCGATTCCGCACTTCACTTCGATGAACAGCCGCTTGCCAGCCGGCACGAGGTCGAGCACTTCGGCCAACGTCGGAATTCGTTCGCCTGCAAATTGCGACGACTTCCACGAACCGACCTCCAACGACTTGAGTTCTGCGAGCGTGCGATCATTTACTGCCCAATCAACTCCGCTCGTCCGCAACGTGGTCTCGTCATGAATTGCGACGATCTGTCCATCGGCCGTGAGCATCACGTCGATCTCAGCCGCGTCTGTTCCTAGCTGCCACGCGAGTTGAATTGCAGCGAGCGTGTTCTCCGGCGCGTCCGCCGATGCTCCGCGATGGGCAATGATTTCGGGAGTCATCACGTTGCCTTCGTCAGCACATCCAACATTGCTCGGCAAAAGTCCGGCAAGTCGTCCGGCTTGCGGCTCGACACGAAATGCCGATCGACGACGACCGAGACGTCGGACCACAAGGCTCCGGCGTTGATGAGGTCGTCTTTGATACCGGGCGAGCCAGTCACCTGCACACCGCGATACACGCCCGCCGAGATCGGCATCCAGCCGCCATGACAAATCGCCGCGACCAACTTACCAGCCGCCGCGAACTCACGAATCAACTGCAACACCTTCGGATCGCGCCGCAGCTTGTCCGGCATCCAACCACCGGCACAGATCACGCCATGAAAGTCGGTCGATTCCATGTCTGCAATCGCCACGTCGGACACGCACGGGTAGCCGTTCTTGCCGACGTACTTCTGGCCGGCCTTTGGTCCAGCGACGGTGACGTGAATCCCCGCCTCGATCAACCGCAGCTTCGGATACCACAGTTCGAGGTCTTCGTAGGCATCTTCGACGAAAATCAGAATGCGGCGGTCGCTGAGAGATCGGGGCACGGCAGACTTCCTCACGCGTCATAGTACATCGTGAATTCAAACGGATGCGGGCGCTGACGAAGGGCATCGACCTCTTGCGTCGTCTTGTACCAAATCCAAGTGTCGACGACGTCTTCGGTGAAGACGTCACCCTTCAACAGGAACTCGTGATCGCGACGGAGCGCGGCGAGCGACTCGTCGAGCGAGGACGGCACTTTCGGGACCGACTTCAACTCTTCCGGTTCGAGGTCGTACAAGTCTTTGTCGAACGGCGGGCCGGGGTGCGTACGGTTTTGGATGCCGTCGAGCGCGGCCATCAGCACCGCACTCATCGCGAGGTAGCCGTTGCACGAAGCATCCGGGATGCGGAACTCGATGCGGCGGCTTTCGGAGTTCGGATTGTGAACCGGAATGCGGATCGCGGCCGAGCGGTTGCGGTAACTGTAGGCCAGATTGATCGGTGCCTCGAAGCCG
This sequence comes from Candidatus Kuenenia stuttgartensis, assembly GCA_945904015.1. GTDB lineage: Bacteria > Planctomycetota > Planctomycetia > Planctomycetales > Planctomycetaceae > SXKJ01. Next base: position 30,936 of record CAMDPK010000026.1, read on the forward strand.
GGGACGAGGCGCTTGTAGCTATTTGTTGTCGGGCAGCAGAACGCCATCAACGCTGCCCCGTGTTTCAGGATGCCACCCATCGCGTACATCGCCAGATCGCTGAGTCCGCCGTAGCCGGAGCCAGCGAACAGCGGCGAGCCGTTCTTGAACAGCGAGAAGTGCAGGTGCAGCCCGGAGCCGTTGTCGTTCCAGAGCGGCTTGGGCATGAAGGTCGCCGTCTTGCCATGTCGCGCGGCGACGTTCTTCACGAGGTATTTGTAGAGCAGCAAGTTGTCGGCGGTGCGTAGCAGTGGGGCGTACCGCATATCGACTTCACACTGGCCGGCGGTCGCGACTTCGTGGTGTTGGCCTTCGACCTCGATGCCGCACTCCATCAGCTTGAGCATGATCTCGGTGCGCAGGTCTTGCAGCGTGTCGGCGGGCGGAGTCGGGAAGTAGCCCTCTTTGAAGCGAATCTGGTAGCCGGCATTCGGTCCCGTTGAGCCTTTGCCGCGATTCCATTGACCCTCGACGCTGTCGATGTGGTAGTACGCCTCGTGTTCGTTCTGATCGAAGCGGACGTCGTCGAAGACGAAGAACTCGGCGGCCGGGCCGAAGTTGGCGACGTCGGCCACGCCGGTTTGCAGCATGTAGTTCGTCGCCTTGCGAGCCACATTGCGCGGGTCGCGCGGGTAATCCTGCCGAGTGGTCGGGTCTTGGATGTTGCAGGTCATCGCCAGCGTGTGGCTGAGGAACGGATCGACGATGGCGGTCTCGGCAACCGGGACCAGCAGCATGTCGCTCTCGTTGATCGACTGCCAGCCGCGCAGCGAGCTGCCGCTGAAGCCGAAGCCGTCTTCGAAGCTGCGTTCCTTTAGGATCTTGGCGGGGATCGTGACGTGTTTCTGAGTCCCCGGAAAATCCATGAAGCGCAGGTCGATCGCCTGGATTTCCCGTTCACGGCAGAGAGCCAGCACTTCGCGCGGTGTCATCGGTCGAGTCCCAATCCCAGGTGTCAGACGAGTCGGCGTATCGTAGCGGCCAGCCGGAAGGAATGAAGAATGCGGACATCAGCCATCGTGGCAAACCCTTCCGACGACGCTCGAAACGGCGACCGTTCCCGGCACAGCGGCTATGCACATCCTCCGGTCAACGGCGGGACTTGCCGGTCGAATTCAGCCGCGGAGCCGAGACGATGGCAAGCCCGCAATCCAAGCTGGACGATGAATCTGCCCGGTTGAGAACCCAGAATTGCACGGATATCATCCCGCTCCGTCGGAGGCTGCCGCCGCCACCGACTTTGCCGAAAATGCGGCGAGACACTCGTCGTCAAGGTTTTCCGAATGAGCGAATCAATCTGTCTGGAGCTGACCAAAGACCAAAAGGAGATCCTCTTGAAGGGTCTTCGCTTTGTGCGCAGCTCGATCATGCTGGACATCAACGATCTGCCGACCAACGAGTCGGAAGACGAACGCCGCGCGAATCTTCGCCAAGTGACGGAATTGGCCGAGCACGTCAATCGTGCTCCGGTCATGGCGCACTGAGCACCATGCTTTACGAGCACGTCTGCGTTGAGAGTCTCGCTTGCGAATTGCCGCCTCACGTCGTGACGTCGGATGAGATCGAACAGCAACTCGCTCCAGTTTATGAGCGACTCGGTTTGCCGTTCGGCCGGCTCGAACTGATGACCGGCATCCGCGAACGACGTTTCTTTGACCGGAACGTGAAGCCGAGTCAAATCAGTTCGATCACCGCTCGCAAGGCGCTCAACGCTTCAGGGTTGAAAGCCGAAGAGATCGGCCTGCTCGTTCACGGTTCGGTGTGCCGCGATCAACTCGAACCGGCGACGGCCAGCGGCGTGCATCACGCGGTTGGACTTCCGAAGACCGCCGCGATTCTGGATGTCAGCAATGCCTGTCTCGGATTGCTCAACGGGATGCTCGTGCTGGCGAACATGATCGAACTCGGACAAGTCCGAGCTGGCATCGTGGTCGGGACAGAGGACGGCCGCGATCTCGTCGAAGGGACGATCGACTCGCTGCTGAAAAGCCCGGACGTGACTCGGCAGAGCATCAAGCTCGACTTCGCATCTCTGACGATTGGATCGGGTTCGGCAGCAATCGTGCTCTGCCATCGAGACCTCAGCCGCAGCGGCCATCGTTTGCTCGGCGGAGTCTGCTTGACGGACACCAGTCATCACAACCTCTGCGCTGGCGGAGTGGAGGCTGTCACTGCCGATGGCCGCCCGCGCATGCAGACCGACTCCGAAGCGTTGCTGCACGCCGGCATCGAATTGGCAGGTGCGACTTGGGATCGCTTCCAAGTCGAACTCGGCTGGCCAGCGGCCGACGTCCACAAAATCTTCACGCATCAAGTCGGTAAGGCGCATCGCAAGTTGCTGTTGGATCGTCTGGGCCTGTCCCCGGAGATCGACTTTCCAACCGTCGAGTTCCTCGGCAACACAGGAGCCGTCGCGCTACCAACCGCTTTCGCCCTCGGCGTCGAACGCGGACACGTCGCCCCTGGCGACCGAGTCGCGTTGCTGGGCATCGGCAGCGGCCTCAGTTCGATCATGCTCGGCGTGAATTGGTAATTGCCCGGCCGAAAGCCGTCCGCCGAAAGCCGATTGCCGCGATACCGTTTTTCAAAAAACAGTATCACGGCTGTCGGCCAACGGCGGACGGCCTTCGGCCAGACTAAGATTTGGGCTGTAGCCACGCTCTGGGCGAGCGTGGCTACGGCCCGGTTCGCAGAATATCATCGCGGTCCAACGAGGAATGAATTTCATGAGCCGAGCCATTCAGATTCTGTTGATCGCGTTGCTGCCCTGTGGGATGTCTGACGCGGCGGAGCCGTCACCCGATTCTGAGGCAATTAAGTTCTTCGAGTCGAAAGTTCGGCCGGTGCTGATCGCGCGTTGTTTGAAGTGCCACGGCGAGGCTCAACAAAAAGGTCAACTGCGACTCGACTCGCGCGAAGCCGTTCTGAAAGGTGGCGAGAGTGGAGAGATCGTCGTCAGTGGCAAGCCGGCCGAAAGTCTGCTGATCGAAGCCATCAATCGAACTGGCCTCGAAATGCCGCCCGATGCTCCGTTGAAGGAAAACGAAATCGCCGCGCTGACCGAGTGGGTCCGACGCGGCCTTCCGTGGCCGACCGTCGACGGCAAATCACGAGTGCTCACACCCGGCGGCAAAGGAATCACCGAAGCCGACAAGCAATACTGGGCCTTCCAACCGATCCGTGATCCTGCCGTCCCCGTGGGGCAGGTTTCCAACCTGCCCGGCCAATCAAAATGGCCGCGCAACCCAATCGACCAATTCATCGCCGCGAAACTTGCAGCCGACGGATTCACCCCTGCCCCCGAAGCCGACCGCCGCACACTGATTCGACGACTGACGTTCGACCTCACCGGCCTCCCTCCGACGCCAACCGAGATCGCCGAGTTTGAAAACGACTCGCGCGACAGTGCCTACGAGCAACTTGTTGATCGAATGCTCGACAGCCCGGCCTACGGCGAGCGTTGGGCGCGGCATTGGCTCGATCTCGTTCGCTACGCCGAGTCCGACGGCTATCGCAAGGACGATTTTCGGCCGCACGCCTGGCGATATCGCGACTACGTCATTCGCGCATTCCAAACCGACAAGCCGTTCGACCGCTTCGTTCAGGAGCAAATCGCCGGCGACGAGATCGACCCCGATAACCCGGACGCGCTCGCCGCGACCGGTTACTTGCGGCTGTCGCTTTACGAATACAACCAGCGCGACGCGCGCACGCAGTGGAATGAAATCCTCAACGACATCACCGACACGACCGGCGACGTGTTCCTCGGCTTCGGCATGGGCTGCGCGCGGTGTCACGATCACAAGTTCGATCCGATCTTGCAGAAGGATTATTTCCGACTGCGAGCCTTCTTCGCCGGCATCCTGCCGCAAGACGCGCAGCCACTGGCGACCAAGGCTGAAATCGAGGCTCACCAAGCGAAGCTCGCCGAGTGGGAAGCAAAAACCGCCGACATCCGCGCGAAGTTGGCTGAATTAGAGAAGCCGCATTTCGCCAAGCTGAAGGCCGGCGCAATCTTCAAGTTTCCGGCGGAAATCCAAGCGATCTTGAAGACCGACGACGTCAGCAAGTTGGCTCCACTGGAGCGACAACTCTACGACTTGGCTTATCGGCAGGTGCAGTACGAGCACGATCAAATCGGTGCGAAGCTCAAGGACGATTCCAAGAAGAAATGGGACGAACTGCGGGCAGAATTGAAAATGTTCGACGACCTCAAACCCGCCGCACTGCCGATCGGCTGTACCGTCGCGGATGTCGGCCCGATCGCGCCGCCGACGGTGATCCCCGGCGACAAATCCGAGACAGATATCGTTCCCGGTTTGCTCTCCGTGCTCGACGATTCGCCGGCCAAAATTTCACCGGCTCCGAACGTGCCGCAGTCCACCGGTCGCCGAACCACGTTGGCTCGTTGGCTGATCTCGCCGGACAATCCGCTCACGCCGCGCGTGATGGTCAATCGCATCTGGCAGTACCACTTCGGCAAAGGCTTGGTCGCAACCTCCAGCGACTTCGGCCGCCTCGGCGAATCGCCGAGCCATCCGGAATTGCTCGATTGGTTGGCGAGCCGCTTTGCCGGTCTCCCCAATCAAAAATCGAAAATCGAAAATCGAAAATCGGAACTCACCCCCTGGTCTTTCAAATCGCTGCATCGGCTGATCGTCACCTCCGCAACGTATCGACAGTCGGCGACGAACCCGAACGCCGAGCAGCAACAGCTCAAAGACCCGACCAATCGGTTCCTGTGGCGAACGAACATCCGCCGGCTCGATGCCGAACAAATTCGAGACTCGATGCTGCTGGTCGCCGGTAAGCTGGATGCGAAGTCGGGTGGACCGAGCGTTCCGGCCTCGAAGCCGCGGCGTTCCATCTTCACCGAGCAGCGCCGAAACTCGCCCGATGCACTGCTGGACGTCTTCGATTCGGCGGACGGCTTTTCAAGCACCCCCGAACGCAACGTGACGACGACTCCGACTCAAGCGTTGCTGATGATCAACAGCAAAGACTCGCTCGCCCATGCCGCGGAGTTCGCTCGCCGCGTGCAAACCGAAGCGGGCAGCGAACGCGATGCTCAAATCGTCGTGGCCTACCGCTTGGCCTTCGGTCGAGAACCGAGCGAAGCGGAACGTGCCGCTGCGATCGAGTTCCTCAACCAGCAAGCCGCTCGCAACGCGGCCTCCGCGTCGTCGACGCTGACGGACTTCTGCCAAGTGCTGCTGAACTCGAACGAGTTCTTGTACGTCGATTGAACTCGTGGGGAGCATCGACCCACCGATCCCTTCGGATCGCCGTTCAGTCCCGACGCCGCAACACGAGGATTGGGCATTTGGCGTGCCGCAATACTCGTTCGGTCACTGAACCGAGCAGCACTCGCGCGACTCCTTGATACCCATGCGACGGCATCACGATCAAGTCCGCACGGACTTCGTCGGCATAGTCGGCGATCATCAATCCGGGATCGCCTTCGCGGATGAACTGAGAGACGTCGGAGGCCTGATGTTCGGCCAAGAACTTCGACAACTGTTGGGCTGCGGCCTGCATTCGTGCGGGAGCGTCATCCGCCGCCCAACCATCCGGGAACATCATCGTCACTGGCGAGGTGACATAGAGCACATGCAAATCCTGCGGCTGAGCCACCATTTGCATTGCCGTCTGGAGCGCATCCGCGGAGGCGGTTGAAAAGTCCACGGGGACCACGACGGTTTTCTTCGGCAACCAACTCATGAAGTTCTCCAATCGCATCGTCAAAAGTTCGGTGAGTGACAAGACGTCGTTAGTGGTTTTCCTCGACCCAGTGCAGGGCGCGCCGGAAAAGTTCTTTGCTGTCGGTGATGTTGAGCTTCTCTTTCATGCGGAAACGGTACGTCTCGATGGTCTTGGGGCTGACATTGAGTCGCGTGGCAATCTCATGCGTGTCGAGGCCATTGCCGATGAGTTGGAAGACTTCCAATTCACGATCGGAGAGACATTCTTCGGGCCGATTGCCTTGTCCAAGCGTGCTGCCGGCCTGAATTCGGATGAGCAATTTTTCTGTCATGGCTTCGCTCAGGTAAATCTTGCCTTCCAGAACTCGCCGGATGGCGTCCACGATTTTTTCGGTCGCCTGGTCTTTGGTGATGTAACCCAAGGCTCCAGCTTGCAGAACGCGCTCGGCGTACAGCGATTCCTGGTACATGGACCAGACAAGCATTCGCACGGTTTCGCCGCGGGCTTTGATGCGCTTGATGAGATCGAGGCCGTTGCCGGTCTTCAGCCCAATGTCGATGACAGCCACATCGGGCTTGGTCTCGCTGATGAGCTGCAAGGCCTCGGCCAATTCAGAGGCTTCGCCACAGACGAGCAGATCGGCGTGCCGAGAAATTCGCAACGCGAGAGCCTCTCGAACTGCGGGATGATCATCGACGATCAGAATGCGGGCCGGCTGAGCGGTTTCGTTTCGCGGCATGTTGATCCTTCCTCAATTCCACGGCGGAAAACTTTCCCAGTTCGAGTTTCGACGGAGTGGGAGCATTCGTTGCGGGCGCGTCCCACACCAAGATTCACGCTCGATGTCTCATTCCCGTTGTCAGAGTGCAAGTCACAACCGTCCCTTTGGGCTTGGCTCGATCAATGGTCAGGGTCGCGCCGATCATGTCGGCTCGGTTTTTCATGATCCGCTGTCCGAGTCCTTCCCGTTGCTGCAACGGCCACGGAATTCCGTGGCCATCATCTTGGATTCGCAGGACGATTTGCAAATCGTTTTGCTGAAGACTGATGCGAACTTCACGAGCCAGAGCGTGTCGCAACGCATTGCTCAGCGCTTCCTGGGCGATATGGAACAGATGAGTTCCCACGACATTGTCTTCAATTGCGACCGGACTTTCACAATCGAACGAGCAGGTCACTCGCGATTGCAGTCGCATCCGCTCGACCAGATCGGTCAGAGCCACCATGAGTCCCTGCGAGTCGACCGGAACCGGATTCAGGTTTCGGCTGATGGAACGCACCTCTTCGAGCGTTTTCTGCAGATCCCGTCGCAGCCGCTCGGCCAGCTCAAACGGCGACAGACGGGACAGATTTGGCAGCGGTGTTGACTGGTCGCGTTGGTGCAAATGTGCGTCGGATGCGTGTGTCGCGGGGGCCAACGATTCGACGAAATCCTGGGCCACCATCGTCAACGCGGTCAGTTGCTGCCCCACGCTGTCGTGCAAATCTTGCCCGATGCGGCGCTGTTCGAGAGCGGTGGCCTCAGCCACGTCCCGTTCGAGCCGTTTGTTCTCCGAAAGATCGCGAAGAATGCCGCAGAACAGACCGAGATGCACGATCTCGCTCACCGCCAAGTCCGCTGGGAATGTCGAACCATCTTTGCGTCGAGCGACCACTTCAAGACTGTTGCCGATGATCCCTGCCAATCCGATTTCCTGATGACTCGAACCGTTGCCACTCTGCGTTTGACCTTCGGTCAGTGGCACAAACCGTTGGAAGCGTTGGCCGATCATCTCGTCGAGGGAATAACAGAACATATTCAAAGCTGCGAGATTGACTGATTCCACCCGCCCCTGCCGGTCAACCGTCAACACGGCATTGAAGTCGTTGTTGAGAATCGCTTGCAGGCGTTCCTGTTTGGCATACAACACACGAGTCCGTTCGGCAACGCGTTCCTCCAGTTCATCGTTGAGTTGCCGCAAAGAATCCTCGGTTCGTTTGCGTTCGGTGATGTCGAGACAGGCTCCAACGAGCCTCCACGGGACACGGCCGGCCGGCGTGTCGCGGAACTCCACCTGCACGTGAGTCGCTAGCCAGCGCACTTCTCCCCCCGGACGAACGATGCGCAGCTCGATTCGTTGGTGACCGTCTCCCGCTGGGTCGAGCGCCGCGTCGAAGCTCGCGCGGACCCGACGTAGGTCTTCCAGTTTCACAAATTGAAATCCGTCCTCCAATGTCCGGTCGATGCCGGATTCCACGCCGAGCATGGCGCACAGTTCGGGAGAATAGCGGGCGCAATCGGTTTCAATGTCGGCGTAGTATGTGCCGATGTTGGCCGTCTCATTGGCCAACCGCAGCCGCTCCTCGCTTTCACGCAGAGATTCTTCGACCTCTTTTCGAGCGGTGATGTCGAGGTGAATGCCGATCATGCGGACAGGCTTACCTGTCGGGCCATCGATCAACGTGGCGAGTGCGAGAATCCAGCGCCAGGAGCCATTTTTGTGGCGCATCCGAAATTCCACTTCGTAGCCCGGCCACGGCTGCTCCAGATATTTTCGAACTGTCTTTAACGTCGGTTCGAGATCGTCCGTATGCACACGCGATTGCCATTCTTCGAACCGATCGCCGATCTCGTCGTCCGCATAACCAAGCTGACTCTTCCATTCACGCGAGTAACGGACGCGGTCTCCGCTGAGTTCCCAGTCAAAGAGGCCGACGTTGACCCCTTCAATGACAAGTGACAGGCGTTGTTCGCTGTGGCGGAGTTCGTCCTCGATCCGTTTGTGATCGGTGACGTCCACGGCCAGACCACCAACAAATCGATTTCCACTCTCGTCCCGGTACGGAAACTTGTGGCACAACCACCAAGGGTGTTTGCCGTCAATGGTTCGTCCTTCTTCGAGAACCTCAATCGCACGGTCCGCCGCGAGCACGCTCTGATCGTTCGCACGAAACTGTTCGGCGGTCTCATGCGGCCAGTAATCAAAGTCGGTCTTGCCCTGCAAGTCCTCAGATCGCACGCCAAGGTGACGCTCATAATTCTTGCTGAGAAAGACGTACCGGCCGTCTTCGTCTTTCATCCACCCGTAGACAGCACTGTTATCCAGGAATGCCCGCAGTCGCCGTTCGGCAGCATGGACTTTTTCCTTGGCCTGTTGGTGCTCGGTGATGTCCTTGATCAACGTCACGTTTCGCAATGGCCGGCCACGGGAATCATGGACAAGATTGACGGTGACATCTCCCCAAAAGACGCCACCGTCTTTACGGACAAATCGTATTTCGGCCTGATACTCCGAGAGTTCGCCTCGTCGCAGACGAGTCAGCCCTTCGAGCATGGAGTCTCGGTCCTCGGAGTGCAGGATGTCCTGGCAGGGCAGATTCACGAGTTCCGAGTTGCTGTAACCCAGCATTTGACAGAAACGATGGTTGACTCGCAGCAGATGACCGGTCGTCGGATCGGACTGGCACATGCCCACTGCAGAGCCTTCAAAAGCCGCGCGGTAGCGTATCGCACTCTCGTGCTCATCCTCATCCTGATTTCGCTCGTCGGCGTTCTCAGGCAGCGGTTCGAGCGATGCGACGAGGCTGCGACTGATTGCCACGCTCGTCGCTACGGCAATGGCCACGGCTGACACAAGCAGAACCAGCGTGATGCCAAAGCTGAACCGCAGGTCTCGAAGTATGGCTTCCCGGCTTCCGTTGAGACTTTCAACCGACGGCCAACGCACCAGCAGCGTCAGGCCACAGAGTCCCAAGAGAACCAGTGTCGTTCCGAAGCCGAGCCAAATTTTTTTTGAAGTTGTCATGGCTGAATTCGTGGACATGACTCGTCTGAGCCAGATGGCGTCAGCGGGCCGTGGTCACCGGCGGTGATGCCGATCCACTCAGGCTCTTGAGGTACGCCAGCAAGTCGGCGAAATCGGACGAGCGGAATTCCTTGAGCAACCCGCCGGGCATCAGCGATTGCGGCAGCGTGCGACGTGTCTCGATGTCCGTCGTTTCAATGCGGATCGTCTGATTGGTCGAGTTCCGCAGCAGAAATCCCTCGGCCGATTCGTAGACGATCAGGCCGGTGTGGACTTTGCCGCGCTTGGTCTCGAACAGCGTCGTTTGGTAGCGAGTCGAGACGTCGCGATTTGGCAGCACGATCGCAACGAACAGATCGTTGCGCGAGAAGCGGCTGCTGACACCGGCCAAATCGGGACCGAGTCCGCGTCGGCCGCCGTGACATTGAGCGCACGAACGCTTCTCAAAGAGCAGTCGGCCACGCTCGACGTCGCCGGCGGACCAGTCCACGAGCGCGAGCTGCTCGGTCAACCACGTCAGCGTCTCGACATCGCCGCCCTGCGCGCGAGCCGACTCGGTGGGAAACGTCTTCGTCAGAAAATCCGTCCAGCGCTGAATCGCTTCATTCTGCGGCCGATAGCCGGGCTGGCCAAAAACAAATCCCAGGTCGCGCCGGAAGTTTCGAGCCAGCAACTTCGCAGCCTTGTCGCGGATCGGGAACTCTTTCTCGTCGGTGCCCAACCGCCGCAAAGCCTTCAAGAGCGCGAGCTGCTCGTCGGCCGTTTGGTTCGGCTTGAGCGCGGCCAGCGCGTCGAGGCAGGCGGTCAGCACTTCGACTCGTGATTCGTCCAAGCCCTCGACGAATCGGTCTCGGTCGCGCTCCTCCGGCTGCTGAGCCAGAATGACCAACACGGCTCCTCGAATTTTGAACTGATCCAACTGCCGCCGCAGCAATTCGCGATGTTCGGGTTGCTTCGATTCGCCGATCAGAAACACGACGTCGTTGTTCCACGGATAGTCAGCGTCGTCCGAAATCGCTTTGACGTACGAGTCGATGACTTTCGGCAGCAGATCCTGCGGCAGTTGCGAGAGGAACAGGACATGCCCCGGCCGGCCGAACTCCGGCTGCGTGACCAGTTGATCGGCGAGTTCGTTGTCGAGCTTCACCAGTTCACGATACAGCTCGCCGACACGGTCGTCCCAGTTGAGGTCTTGGTGCATCTTGCGAGCGACGATCTTCGGTTCGAGACGCACGAGTCCACGAGCGATCGCCTCGGCCTGCGCTCGATTGCGCGGCGTCGGGATGCGGGCCGCGACCAGCAAATAGTGAATGTCTTCGACCGGATCGCTGTCGTCGGTGATCTTCGCCAGCACCTTGTCGAGCAACTTGGTATTCGCCAACGACAGCATTGTCAGCGCTCGCGAGAGTTCGCGATCGACATCGGCATCGCCGGTCGGAAACGTCTCGGTCAAACGAACTCGCAGCGGGTCGAGGTCACGCTCGAAGGCGGACAGGTCGAGCCGCGTCGAATACGCCTCGAACGCCGGGGCCGTGCCCGAAGGGGGCACCATGTCGCCGAGAGCCAATTGCAACAGCCGCGCCGCTTGCAGTTTCAGGCCCACCGGATGATCTCCTGCGAGCACTCGCACCGCGAGTTGAATGCCGTACTTCGTCGAGGCGGTGGATCGCGGCAAATAGCCGACCGCGTACATCAACGTCCCTTGCCAGCCGGACTTCACGACCGCTTGCGACAGCGATCGAAAGCTGTCTTGATCCATTTTCGCGACGAACCGACTGGCCGTCAGTCGATTGAAACGGTCATCACTGCTGAGTTGCTGCACGATCCCGTCCACAAGCGGCGACCAGTCGCTGACGCTCACCGCTGACAAGATCGCTTCCAGCGCCGCGCGAGTGACGAGCGGATCGCGGTCCTGAAGAAACGACATCGTGACGCTGGCATCGAGCGGCTGCACGCGCGTTCGTCCGAGCGACCAAATCGCCTTCGCGCGAACTTCGGCCGGCGTGGCTTCGATCAGCCCCTCCGCCTCGGTTTCGCTGAGGCCGCCGAAGGACTCGGTGAGCACGTCGATGGCTCGCAACCGCACGGCCGGCAGCAACGCATCGTTGTTCGCGGCTTCGAGGAACGGCTCGCGGCCAAGCTGCCGAGCCAGTGGTTGCCAGCGTGCTCGTGACCAACTGCTCAACGGCTGCGGTGCGGTCAAACACGCGCTGAGCTTATCGGTTGCCGACGAGTCGTCCGGCACATCGTCGGAAGCGAATTTGTCTTTTCGTCCCGCCGGGTACGACACGCGCCAAACGCCGCCGCGAGTCCCTCGGCCACCGACGCTCACGAACAAACTGCCGTCGGGGCCAACCTCGGCATCGGTCGGCGCGAAGCCGTGATCGCCGGCAGAAGACAGAAACAATTCCGGTTCAGCTTTCCAAGCCGAACCGTTTCGCACGAGCGGTAACGCGACCACTCGGCCGAACGTCCAATCCAGTACGAACAGCGACTCGCGGTATTTTTCCGGGAACTGCCGATGCTGATAACAGACGACTCCGGTCGGAGAACCTCGTCCGGCCGATGCGACCACCGGCGGCATGTCGAGGAAGTCCTCTGGACGCTTCCAACTTCGCGTCACCCAACCGGCATGCGATCCCGGCAGCAACTGAAACACGCGAGTCGGGCGATACCACGGCAGAGAAACGTCCCGTTCGTCATCGCTGTCGAACGTGAAGGCATCGGCCATGCGGTTGAACGCGAAGTCGTACGCGTTTCGCAATCCGTGAGCCACCACCTCGCCACCGCTGAGGTCCGGCTTGAGCCGATACAGCACGCCGGCTTGCGGCTGTTTGATCGGCGCGGTCGGCAATGTGACATACTTGGCGTCGATTCCGCTGTCGTTGCCGGCAATCAAATACCACCACCCATCCGGCCCACGCTGAATCGAGTGCGCGTGATGCTCGCCGCCGCATTTGACCTTCAGCAACACGTCGGGCGGCCCGTCGGCTTTGTCGTCGCCGTCGCGGTCACGAAACCTCAACAGACCCTCTCCACCAACGGCCAAGAGGTCCGAGCCATGCCAATACATGCCCTGCACTCCGATGGCCGGACCTTCCGCAAAAAGTTCTGCTTTGTCGGCGACACCATCGGCGTCTGTGTCGATCAAGAGCTTGATGAACCCGTTCCCCGCGACGGTGATTCGTCCGCGCGAGTCGATCGTCAGGCAGTGAATGTCGTGAGCGAGATCGTCATCCGCAAACAACTGGACGTCGAATCCGTTCGGAGCTTTGAGGGCCGGTTCCGCGGCAAAAAGGCTTCCGCCGCTCAGGCTCATTCCCAGTAGCAGCATGCCCGTGAGGAAGCCGATCTTGAATCGTCGTCGGTAAACGTGGCCAAGCGAGCAATATTCGCCAGCCTTGAACCAGCGGCGATCAACAAGCGAGTGAGACATCCGAGTCCCCGTGGTTGAGAAGTCCTGCTCATCGTCAGCGATGTGTTCGCCGCAAACCGTCCCCTGCAAATTCGCGGCTCGAAGCAGAGTTTGGCGAGTGCCTTGATTCCGGGAAAGGCTGACCTGCGAAGCCAGAAACAGTCTCGTTCTTTTCGCTCCGTTGGCCTATTTGGGCTTGCTCCGACGGCCATGCGAGGATCGCTTCACGGGAGGCTTGTTCGGCTCGTCAATCGATTGATCCAACTTCAAAAAGAACTCCACCAGGCGACGGTCGTACTCGTCGGGATTCACCGAGCGGGCGAGATTGTGTTTAGCTTTTGCGACGGTCCACAAAGCGTCTGGCTGACCGATCAAGCGAGTGATCTCCCGCGCGACTCCGGGCAAAACATACGTGTCTCGCAGACCCGCAATCACGAGTGTCGGTTTGCCAGCAAGTCGTGGCAGGACTCGTTCGAGCATGGCGTAGCGGCAATGACGTCTTCGCTGACTGATCCAGCGTGCCAGAGTGATGGTCACCTTGATGTGCCATTCGGGAAACAGCTTGGCAAGCAACTCAGGAGCAGCGATCGCGATGAACTGTTGCGCGTGCGCCATCATTAACATCTTGGTGCCAAAGGCTCCCTCCGTGGCGACTTGCAGCACTTCCGGCCGTTGCGCAGCGACGTACAGCGCTGCTCCACCACCGCGGCTGATCCCAAACAAGCCCAGCGGCAATTCATTGAGATCGGGTTGTGAATAAACGTGATCGAGCACCGCGTTAAGATCCAGTACCTCGAAGTGCGTCAGCCAGTGCAAAGGCACATATCCGGGCATCGAATCACTGTCGCCATGATTGCGAAAGTCGAAGGTCAGCACATGGAATCCGGCTCGCGACAACGCTGAGCAATACAGCATCGCCGACCGATGATTACTGGCAAACTCCGGGCAGAACACGATCAACCCTCGCGGGGTTTGCTCCGTGTGGCGATACAGGCAACCTCGCAACGTGATGCCATCTCGCGTCTGGACCGCGAATGGCTCCGCGTCCGGATCGGGCGGCAGCGACTCGACGCGAAACGGCGGCGAGTTTTCGATCAGCGCCAAAACGACACGCACGGCGTTCCACTGAATCAACACGTCAGCCAGCAACGGAATCAACAACAGTCCAACGATCGCCCAAATCACGGTGGTTTCTTCTAGGTTGTGAAATTCTTCGAAACGTGCGTGTCCATGCGGGTGGTGGCGTGCTCCTCGCCGCCAGGCAGACATCTGCCTGACTGCGATCCGATTACTCTCGGAATTCACGAAGAATCAGGCTCACGTTCTGACCGCCGAAGCCGAAGCTGTTGGAAATCGCAACCTTGGCTTTGTCTTCACGAGGCTGATTCGGAATGTAATCCAGATCGCAATCGGGATCGGGATTTTCATAGTTGATCGTTGGCGGCAGGACGTCGTCGGCGATCGCAAGTAAACAGGTTATCGCTTCGACCACTCCGGCCGCGGCGATCAGATGTCCCATCATGCTTTTGGTGCTGGAGACCGGCGTCTTGAATGCTCGCTCGCCGAGCGCTCGTTTGATCGCCATCGTTTCGGTGCGATCGTTGACCGACGTGCTGGTTCCGTGAGCGTTGATGTAGTCGATGTCCTCCGGATTCACCTGCGCGTCTTCCATCGCCATCTTGATGCACGCGGCAGCACCGCGACCTTCGGGATGGATGTCGGTGATCCGGTACGAATCGGCCGTCGAGCCGTAGCCCACAATCTCGCCGTAGATTTTCGCTCGCCGCCGCTTGGCGTGTTCCAGTTCTTCGAGGATCAGCATTCCGGCACCCTCGCCGAGGACAAACCCGTCGCGTTCGCGGTCGAAGGGTCGGGAGGCACCCTGCGGATCGTCATTCCGAGTCGAGAGCGCTGTCAGCAGGTTGAACCCCGTGACTCCAAACGGATGAATCATGCTGTGTGCGCCGCCGCTGAGCATGATGTCCGCGTCACCGCGACGCACCAGTTCGGTTGCCTCGCCCAGCGCTTGGCTGCTCGCCGCACACGCCGTGAGACAGTTCAGATTCGGCCCTTGCGCATTGAACAAGGCCGCCAGATGTCCCGGAGTCATGTTCGGCTCTTGCTGCTTTTCCTTTTCACCGTTCAGCCGTTCGAGGCTCAATTTGGTGAAGCGTTCAAAATCCAGTTCGCCATCCGGTTTTTTCGAGAGTGCGATCATCGACATGAACGTTGGAAAATCCTGCTGCCCCTCACCCGCGCCGAGGTACACGCCGAAGCGAGTCGGATCGATGTCTCGCTCGTCGAGCCCCGAATCTTTCATCGCCTGCGTTGCCGCGCCGATTGCAAACTGGATGTTTCGCCCACAATGCTCGTAGCGCTCCGGGGTCGGGAGGTAATCTCCCAGCCGATAATTCTTCACCTGCGAAGCGAATTTGGTGGGGAATTGGGATGCATCAAAATAGGTGATCGGTCCCACGCCGCTGGCGCATTCTTTCAAGGAATTCCACATCTCACCAACGGTGTTGCCAACCGGCGTGATGCAGCCCATTCCCGTGACGACGACTCGACGTTTCATGCTTCATTCCGTGGTAACTGGCAGCCCCAAAAGCGGGACCACTCTAGCCATGACCGCTCGGTTGGGCAAACTGCCGGTCCGCCCTTTCAGGCGGACTCAAGACTCGTTGTCCCGCAGCGTCGGGCTGGAACATCTGGGTTAGTTCTCGAAGATCCGGACCTGCACCTGGCCGTCACGAGTGATACAACCGCGATACATTCCCTCGGTGTTGTACGACGGATAAAAACGGCCGTTGTGGTCGAGGCAAATGACTCCACCTTCGCCACCGGCCGCTTTGAGCTTTTTGCGGATGACTTCATCCGAGGCGGCGTTGACCGCGAGCCCCTTGTATTTCATCAGCGCGACGATGTCGTGAGCGACGCTGTAGCGGATGAAGAACTCGCCGTGACCGGTCGCCGAGATCGCGCAGGCTTCGTTGTCGGCATACGTTCCCGCTCCGATGATCGGCGAGTCACCGACTCGCCCCCAACGCTTGTTTGACATGCCGCCGGTCGATGTGCCGGCCGAGAGATTGCCAGCCTTGTCGAGCGCGACTGCTCCCACTGTCCCAAATGAAAACCCTGGCAGATGCCGTTCTGGTATTTCTACTGCCTCCTGTCCACTGCCTTCTGCCTTCTGCCTTCTGCCTTCTGCCCTCTTCTTCTCTTCCTCCAACTGTTTCTGAAGCTGCTGCCAGCGTTCTTCAGTGCGGAAGTATTTCGGATCGACGATCTCCAGTCCCTTCTCGGCCGCGAAGGCTTCCGCTCCGCGACTGACAAGCAGCACATGCTTCGATTTTTCCATGACCGCCCGCGCAGCCGTGATTGGATTCTTGACCGTCGAGACCCCCGCGACGCTGCCCGCCTTGAGCGTCTTGCCCTCCATGATCGAGGCATCGAGTTCGTTGCGTCCGTCGTGAGTGAAGACCGCTCCGCGACCAGCGTTGAACTGCGGTGAGTCCTCCATCAACCGAATCGCCGCCTCGACCGCATCGAGTCCCGTCGCATTCGGCTTGTTGAGCGTGGCGAAACCGGCTCGCAAGGCTTGTTCCAGTTCGGCACGGACCCGCTTGTCGATCTCCGGAGTCATCTCGACCTTGTCCAAGCCGATCCCACCGTGAATAGCGAACACGACATTCTCAACCACGGCATCCTCCGCTCGAACGGCGTGAGTGACAGCGATGACTAGCAACAACCCGAACCCAACGGATCGAAACATAATTTCCTCCAGACATTTCATCCCGGCCGACTGCCGTAAGCCGACAGCCGATCGCCGTTATACCGTTTTTGGAAACTCAGGGAAAAAGGATAACGGTTGTCGGCATTCAGCAATCGGCGTTCGGCCGAACAAGTCGCTGGTCAGTCTAACACCGTCAGCTCAACAAGGCTTGAGCGTTGCGGTGCGACAAAGTGCGGCTTCGGAACCAACGAGTCCGGTTCCGTGAGCGGCTTGTTCTTCTTGCCGGGGCCGAACAGGAACAACTTCGCGACGGTCATGAACCCGCGCATCGAACCAAACGTCTCGGCAACCGCGCTCGGTTCGTAGCCGCAATGGACCATGCAGTCGGAGCATTTCGAGTTGCCGCTGGCTCGGCCGTAGCGGTTCCACTCGGTCGATTCCATCAGCTCGCCGAAGCTGGAGGCGTAGCCCTCGTTGAGCAAATAGCACGGCTTCTGCCAGCCGAAGATGTTGTAGGCTGGGCTGCCCCACGGCGTGCATTCGAGATCCCAGTTCCCTTTGAGGAACTCGATGAACAGCGGCGACTGATTGAAACGCCAGCTCCGCTTCGCTCCGTCGAGCAACTTTCGGAACAAGCTGACCGTCTCGCGCGAATGCAGGAAGTGTTCTTGGTCGGGAGCCTTCTCGTACGGATAGCCCGGCGAGACCATCATCCCCTCGACGCCCATCTCCATCAGCGTGTCGAAGAACTCGTGATAGCGTTCCGGCTGAGCG
This sequence comes from Candidatus Kuenenia stuttgartensis, assembly GCA_945904015.1. Taxonomy (GTDB): domain Bacteria; phylum Planctomycetota; class Planctomycetia; order Planctomycetales; family Planctomycetaceae; genus SXKJ01. The sequence continues at coordinate 48,385 of CAMDPK010000026.1, forward strand.
TTGTTGAACAGCGTCGAGTTCGTCGTGACTCGGAAGCCGGCCTTGATCGCCGCTTTGATCGCGCTGACGGCGATCTCATAGGTGCCGTCGCGACAAACCGCGAAGTCGTGTTCCTCGGCGGGTCCATCGAGATGCACGGAGAATGACAGATATTTCGACGGCGTGAACTTCGACAGGTGCTTCTCGAGCAGCAAGGCGTTCGTGCAAAGATAGACGTACTTTTTCCGAGCGACCAAGCCGCTGACAATTTCGCCGATTTGCGGATGCAACAGCGGCTCGCCACCGGGGATCGAGACCATCGGAGCACCGCACTCCTCGACCGCCTGAAAGCACTCCTCCGGCGTCAATTGTTTGCGGAGGATTTCGACCGGATGCTGAATCTTCCCGCAGCCAGCACACGCCAAATTGCACCGAAACAACGGCTCGAGCATCAGCACCAACGGATACCGCTTCACGCCGCGCAGCCGCTGACCGAGGACGTATGTCGCTACCGTCCACATTTGCGAAATCGGCACACCCATGAAGCTGCCTCCCAGCGGAAATCTCATCCGCCGCGGCGGATCAAATCTGAAATCGAGGCAGGTGATAGCAAGTCGGCATTCAATCTGTCACCCCAAGTTGTCCGCCGCTACTTGACGCGGTCATTTGCGACCTGAATCATCTCGCGTCCTGTCACTCAACTCTTCCACAATCAGGAGCTTGCCATGAGTCACTTGCTGCGCTGGTGTATGTGCTGTGCGTTCGCTGTTGGATTGATCGCGTCGTCGGCCACCGAAACGAACGCTCAGGAGAAGAAGGAAGCTCCGGTCGTGCCGCCGCGCGAGGGCAAGCGTGAGAAAGTCCAGATCTTCAACGGCAAGAGTCTGGATGGCTGGGTCGGGCATGAGCAGTATTGGTCGGTGAAGGACGGCGTCATCATCGGCAAGAATACCGCGCCGGTGCCGGTGAGCAACTACTTGCTCACCGAGCGGAAATTCACGGACTTCCGGCTGGTCTTCGAGTCCAAGCTGGTCACGTCCGAAATGCACTCCGGCATCGCGATGTGGGGCCGCATCGCTCCCGATCAAGGGGACAAGTTCACCTACGCCGGGCATCTCGTGATGTATCCGTCAGGCTACGGTTTCCACGACCTCTACGGCCGCAAGAACATTCACAATAACGGCGAGGCCGCGAAGAAGGTCGGCAAGCAGCACGACTGGAACAAGATGGAAATCCTGGCCCAAGGCAACCGCATTCGCTTCGTGCTCAACGGCACCTTGATTTCCGACTGGCGCGAACCGGAGCCGGATCGCATCAAAGCGGCTCCGATCGGATTGCAGTTACACTCGAACCCGATGCCGCAGGAAATTCAGTGGAAGGGCCTCGAATTGGAAACCTTCCCGGAAGACAAACTGCTGACGGTCAAAGAGTAACTCGCTCAAAACGAAGCAGCCCGGCCGCCACAAAGCGACCGGGCTGCGGTTTTTATGAATTCAAAGGGTGGCCAAGCGGACTTGAACCGCCGACCTCCGGATCCACAATCCGGCGCTCTAACCAACTGAGCTATGACCACCGTTGAATGACGCAGCTCGCGGAAACGGCTGCATCGAATGAGGGCGGAAAGTATCGGGCGAAGCGGACGCTCGCAAGCATCCTTCGCGGGGAACTGGTGCGAGCGGGTCGTCTGCAACACAGCTTTAGCGGTTGGGATAGTGCGGCTGGCCGCTCCAGCCGAGTTTGCGTTGCAGAGTCGTGTAGTAGCTGTGGCCGGGAAGCTTCGCAAGCTTGAATGTGACCGGGGCGCGGCGGACCTCGACCGTGTCGCCGACTTGCAGCGGGCGACGGTACTGGCCATCGACCACCAGCAGAGCCTCGTTTGAAGTCTCGGTCAGACTGAGCGAATAAACGCCGTCGGCCCCATCGACCAGCGGTCGATTCGAGAGTGTGTGTGGACAGATCGGCGTGATGACAAACGCGGGCAGATTCTGACGCAGCATCGGGCCGCCGGCGCTCAAGCTGTGAGCGGTCGAGCCGACGGACGTGCTGATGATCAGCCCGTCGCAACTGTAGGTCGTCACCAATTCGCCGTTGATCGTCAGTTGGACTTCGATCATCTGCAACGAATTCGCCGAACTGACGATCGACTCGTTCAGTCCCAGAAATGTCTCGGTGGACCCATCGGCGTGTCGCAACAGGCATTCGAACATCAAGTGTTCGACGACACGGAATTGCCGCTGTACGAGTTGCGGGAGCATCTCGCGGAATTCGTCGGGCGACAGATCGGCCAGGAAGCCGAGGCGTCCGAGATTCACTCCGAGAATCGGCCGCTGATGCCGGCCGAGCTGATGGCACGCTCGCAGAATCGCGCCGTCGCCGCCCAACACAAGCACCAGATCGGCGTCGATGGCGTCGAGCGATTCCGCTTCGGATTCGACGTGCGCGGCAACTTGCACGCCCGACTGCGTGCGCAGGAACGCGACCAGTTCCGTCCCGGCGCGCTGCACCCGCTCGACATCGCCGCGAGCCAGCACGATCAGTTTTAGAGGTGAGTCGCTCATGGCTTCAGAATAAGCGGCGACTTCGCGAAACGATAGCGCGTTCGCGTTCGGATAGTGGCCCCGATGGGCGAGCGGGGGACGTCAGTCCTCCGAGTGATCCGGCCAAAATTCTCGGGGGATTCACATCCTCCGCTCGCCCACCGGGGCCACTACCCGCGTTTAGGTAAAACCAAACAGCTTGGCCGCGTTGCCGCCGAGCACCTTGGCTTGGTCCGCAGCGGGTAAGGCGGACAGGAACGAGCGGACTCGTTCCACATTGGCGCGGTACGACTCGCCGGTGCTTCCCTCGCCCCAGCCGCCGCCGTAGATCAGCCGTTCCGGGCCGAAGGCTTTGACAAGCGTCTGGAGGATCGGTTCGACGTCGCGATGAGGGTACGTTCGCGTGAGCGGGATCGACGAGAGCTTTATCACCGTGTTCTCGAATCGCGACCACTTCACGACTCGGTCGTGCTCTTCGGGAGTTCCCTGCAACGGGCGGCCGAGGTGGTCGATGATGACTCGCGTCTTCGAGAACTCTTGGATCAGCGGCTCGAAGCCGGGGGCGTGTCGCGGCTCAAAGTGCAGTTGGATCGCGAGGCCGAGGTCGCTGGCCGCTTTCCAGAGTTCACGCAGTTCCGGCTTGCCGAACGGCGGCAGACGCTCCGGCGCGTAGGCATGTATTCGCAACGTTACGATCTTGCCCGGTTGTCGTTTCACCAGCGCGGTCATCTCGCGAATGCTGTTTGGCCGGCCGGCGAAGAACAGGCACGTGCCTTTGAGCTTTCCTTTGCCGACTTCCAAGCAGTGTTCGAGATACCGATGGTCGTCTTGATACGGTTCTGGATGCACGATGACGGTGAAGTCCACGCCGGCCTGCTTCATGCAGTCCAGCAAGTCTTCGGGAGTCGATGCCTTCTCCGGCTGATAAGCGCCGTCCTTGTGGTACGGAAACCGATCGTCCGCCGTTCCCGCGAAGCAATGGACGTGGGTGTCCACGATTGGCGAGCGGCGTGCGTCGTCAGCAATTAGACGAGATGGCGCAGACGTCGCAGCGACAGTCGTGAGGGCGATTGTTTGGATGAAGTCTCGACGACTGAGGTGCGGATTCATCGACGGCCTCCTGGGGATGTCGGAATTGCGACGTCTCACGAGACGGCGGCGGTACTTGGCCGCAAGCCAGAGGCTTGCCAGCCATTAGCCGGTGGTTGAGCGCAGCGACACCACCGGAATGGCATCGGTGAAATCGTTTTGCACCCCGGCAGGGGTGCCAGCACGATGCGACAGAATGTTCGAACCGCGCTGGCACCCCTGCCGGGGTGCATTCAATTTCTGGTACTTCTCTCCGGTGGTGTCGCTGCGCTCAACCACCGGCTAATGGCTGTCAGCCCTCCGGGCTATTGACTCATCATTTCTTCTTCAGCGTCGTCAGGTACTCGACGATGTCGGCCAATTCTTCCACGCTCAGCGTCTTCGTGACGTCGGCGGGCATCAGCGAGATTTCTTGCTTCTTCACTTCCTCGACCTCTGACTTTTTGAAGATGCGGTTCAGAGAGTCGGCTCCGCGGAGCGTGATCGACTCGGCGTCTTCAGAAATCTTCAGGCCGTTGGCGACGGTGCCGCTTTTGGTTTCGAGGACGTAGCTTTCGTAGTTGTGGCTGATGCCCGCGCTGGGGAAGACGATGGATTCCCACATTGCTTGGCGGCTGAGTTTGCTGCCGATCTCGGAGAGGTTCGGGCCGACGTCTTTGCCGACGTTGTTGACGATGTGGCAGGTATTGCACTTGGCAGTCGTCGCGGCGGCGAAGAGTTTGGTTCCGTTGTCGCGGTTCCCTTTCAGCTTGGCGAGTTCCGTCAGCGGCGGCAGCGGTTTGGAATCTTTGCCGGCCGGAGGCGGATAAATTTTCATGGCCGTGTCGCGCACGTTCGGGAAACGAGTCGCGATCAGAGCCGACGAGAGGGCCGGCGTGAACGACTCGTCGAGCGATTTCGCTTGAGCCATTTTGAGCAGCGTTTGTGCTCCGTTCTGAGTCAGCGCCGCGCCGCGAATGGCCGCTCGGCGGACTTCGGCCGGGCGTTTTTCATCTTGCACGACGGCCAGCAATACCACGGAAGCTCTCGCGTCGCCGGTGTTGGATAGCGCTCGGGCGATTGCGACTGCCTTGTCGCGCTCTGGTCCCGGACTCTCTTGGCCTGAAAGCATCGCGACTTCAACAAGCATGTTAACCCCAGGTTTGCCGAGCAGCACGCGGATGGCGTCGATTCCGATTTGGTCATCGGGCTTGGCCCGAGCCAGGGCGAGCAGATCGGGGTAGCGGTCGGTGACGTTGAACTTCTCGACCAGCGTGAGGAACTGCGGCTGGCCTTTCAGCGAATCGAGGACGCGGTTCAGCGCGGCCTTTTGGGCTTCGTTCTTCGAGACGTCAAAGCCCTTCAAACGGTGGAGAGCCTCGGCCGAGACCAGGGCCACCTTCTGCTCGTCGCCGCTGCTGCCGAACGCGAGCTGCACCAGTGTGTCGTCTTTTTCTTTGCTCGAGGGGAGGAAGTCGAACGCACGGAGGTAACGAGGAGCGTCGGCGGCCGAGACATGAGACGACTGGAGCAGTGACCCCAACAGAGCCGGTGTCTCTTTCGACCTCGATCGCCAAGCAATGTCTCGCTTCTCGGCATGTCGCCAAGGTTCGTCACTGCTGCTTAGGTTCGGTTTCAGTTCCTGCCAGGCGCGAATGCACGCATCCCAATCGTTGCCCGCGCCGATGCCGAGGGCTTCGAGATACCAACGGTCCTTGCCGTCGTGCTGCATCGCGAGCTTCGCCCACAGTTGAGCCTTTTCTTTTGATGAAACGTGGCGCAATGCAATTGCACATTCTCTGCGGACTTCTGGAGCAGAATCGTCGACTTGGGAGCGAATGAGTTTCAGTAATGTGTCGTTTCGCTGGATGGCCTGAGCTTCTGCACCACCGTTTCGCAGAGCAGTTTGGAGCTCCTGAATTTGTTCACGAAAAATTCGCAGAGCAGTGATGCGGATGTCTGGATCTTTATCGTGATATGCTTGGGAATGTCGCAACGCGGAAAGTTTGTCGTTTTGCAGTAGGCATAGCGCCCACAATGCTCGTGCTCGCAGCCGAGGGTTCTTTTCCGAATCGAACATTTCAACAAGTTGGAGTCCACACTGAGCTAACGGGCACTCTTTGATCGCTTGCCAAGCAAGATACCGGGTAGCTTCATTCGGACTCTTTAGTGCGGCAATCATTCCCTCGACGGTGCTGACATCGACCTTCGGGAATTTGTACGGGGTCTTCGGCGGAGCGACTCGGAAGAGGCGGCCTTTGTCGGCGTCGCCCATGCGGTGGCCTCCCACGCCGGGGTCGTACCAGTCGGCCACGATCAGCGAACCGTCCGGAGCCACGCTCACATCCGACGGGCGGAACCAGTTGTCGCGAGCACCGTTCAGAAGGTTGACCGTCTCGGCGGTGTAGCCCGCTCCCGACTTCTTCACCGGGTA
>CAMDPK010000027.1 GCA_945904015.1 Candidatus Kuenenia stuttgartensis
ACCAGCATCTTCCCCACGCCGGTCTTCTTCTACGGCATGAACACCGGCGAAGAAATCTCGATCGACATCGAGTCCGGCAAGACGCTCATCATCAAGTACCTGACGATGAGCGAACCTCACGCCGACGGCTCGCGCAACGTCTTCTTCGAGCTGAATGGTCAACCGCGCGACGTGACCGTCACCGACCGCTCGCTGGAACCGACCGAGAAGCGCGCCGCCAAAGCCGACCCCGCCGATGCGAACCAAGTCGGAGCCTCAATGCCCGGCATGGTCGTCACCGTCGCCATCCAACCCGGCGACAGCGTCAAGAAGGGCCAGAAACTGCTGACCGTCGAAGCCATGAAAATGGAGACGACGATCTCCGCCGAACGCGACGGCAAAATCGCCGACGTCCTCGTCAAACCCGGCAGCCAAGTTTCGACCGGCGACCTGCTGCTGAAGTTTGCGTGAAATCACTGACCGACGTGGGCCACAGATGAAGCTCAAGCTCCTCACTTGCTGTTTGCTCCTGACGATTCTTCGGAGCACTCTGGCCGAGGACGTTGGTTATCAACCGTCCGTCACCGTTCGCGAATCGACTCGGCTGGATTGGGTTTTCGCGGCTGCCAACCAGAGCTTGACCAATCCACCGGCCGAATGGTTGGAGGGATACGACTCGACCAAGCAGCGGTACGAATTGTTTGTGCCCGCAGCGGCCAAAGCGACGGCTCCGAAAACGAAGACAAAAGGGAAAGCGAAGAATGGCGAGCCGGCCGACGCGGGTTTGCCGCTTGTGCTGTTCATCTCGGCGGGAGATCAACCGACCGGATGGGGCCAACTTCAAACTGTCTGCCAGCAGCGCGGGATCGCCTTCGCGAGTCCCTTCGGAGCCGGCAACAATACGTCGATGCCGAAGCGCATTCGTATTGTGCTGGATGTGTTGGACGACCTGCGACGGCAACATCGCATCGACGCGGATCGGACGTATCTCGCGGGTTTCTCTGGTGGCGGTCGAGTTGCCTGTGGCATCACGTTCGCGCTGCCTGAACTCTTTGGCGGCGTGATCCCGGTCTGCGCGGGAGGCGATCTGCGCGACGAGCCGTGGTTGCGGCATCGCGTCATCGATCGGCTGAGCGTCGCGATGATCACCGGCACGGGCGACTTCAATCGGGGCGAAGTCGAACGCTTTCGCGGGCCGATGCTCACCGACTTCGGTGTGCGGACGAAAGTCACGGTTGTTGAGAAGCTCGGCCACGGCATTCCCGATGCCAAGACGTTTGCGGATGTGATCGAGTGGCTCGATGCCGGCGCGGTGGATCGACGGAAGCTGGCGGCCAGTCATCCCGCCAGCCGTATCGGGTCGGAAGCGACACCGACTCGCGAGGCGTGGGCGAAGTCGCTGCTGGCCGAAGGGCAGTCGCGACTCAAAGAACCGAAGACGCTGTATTCCGGTCTGATGCAGTTGCAGGGCGTGATGCAGCGTTGGCCGGATCTCAAAGCCGCCGACGAGGCGAAACGGATTTTGCTCGACTACGAAGCTCGCCAGGAAAAGCCGTGGGAGGAAGACGACATCGACGAGCAACGCCGCTTCTTAATCGCTCGCGCTCGGGCCTTGGATGCGTATGCTTCCGGTGAGTTGCCGCCGCAATACGCCAACCAGCGCAAGGACATGCTGGAGGCGGCCATCAATCTGTGGATGCTTGTGATCCAAGACGGCCAAGATGACAAAGCCGTCGATGACGGTCAGCGACGCTTGCCAAAGTTGACGGCGATGCTGGCCTCCGATGGCGATCAGGCAAAGTAGACCGGACGCCTACGTCCGGTCGCAACTCGCGAAATGCGACTGGACGTGGGCGTCCGGTCTACAACTCGACGCTACCGGCGTTCCTTTTGATACAGCTCGGTGAGCAGGTCTTCGACCGATTTGAACTTCTTGCCAGCGGCCATCACCGTGTCGATCTTCTGCCGAGCATCCGGAGCCGAATGGCCGAGGCTGACGAGAGCCTCGTAGGCTTCCTGCACGACCGATTGCTGACCGGCTTGTTCCGGCGGCAAATCGCGAGCGATCATCAACGCGAACTTGGCCATCTTGCGTCGCAGCTTGGCGACAATTCGCTCGGCGGTCGCGGGGCCAATGCCGGGGAGCGCGGTCAGCTCTTTGATGTCTTGCTCTTCGATGGCCACGGCGACTTCGCGCACGGGGCGAACCATCGCGCGCAGCGCCGTCTTCACGCCGACGCCGTCCACCGAGCAGATGCTCTCGAAGAATTCCTTTTCCGCATCGTTGAGAAATCCAATCAGCCGCGGCGTCAGTCGGCCACCTTTTTGCGGATTGCCTTCGAGGTACTCGATCGTCCGCAGGCTGACCTCTTGATCGAGGCTCCCTTGAAGCTGCCGCCGCACGAACTCCGGCACGAAGACTTCGTACTCGAACGCTCCAACCGACAGCGTCGCTTCGCTGCCTGTCAGATGGACCAATCGGCCGGTGATGCGGGTGATCAAGGGAGTCCTCTCAACGTAGCCCTCTCGCTCCGCGAGAGGATTGCCGAGCGGTGCTTCGGCGTCGTTTGCGCGATCAGCCGTCAATCAACGTTGACTCCGCGTCCGGCTGTCCTCTCGCGGAGCGAGAGGGCTACTTTTCACAGCATGGTCGTCGCTGGGCGACGGGCCTTCAACCTGTAGCGGCACACGCAGCTCGGCGTATTCCGAGATGTTCGTTCGGACGATGATCGAGCCGTCGTGTTTTCCCGGTGGGACATCGGTGATCGTGACGAGAACTTTTTGCTGACGCTGGCCGATCTCATCGAACTGAGCTTCGCCGATCACAACCTCGACCCATTTCAAAGAGCAGGTCGCTTCCAGAAGTTCGAGACGTGCGAGCGGCCGATCGTCCGGCGCGGCACGGAAGTCAGTGATCGTGATGTCGCGCGTCGTTGGCTGGTTGTTGAACTGATAGACGATCAGTGACCGCGGTCGAATTTCGACACGCTCTTCGGGCAGCGAGATCTTGAAGCGGACTTCCGCCTCGCGCGGCTGCCCGTCGTCGTAAAGGATTTGGCAGGTGTATTCGTGCGGGCCGGGCTTTTCGTTGGCGGCACGGACTCGCAAAAAGAACTCGCCCCCTTCACCGGGAGCGAACTCTTTCCGTTCAAGGCGCGGATTCAAACAACCGCAACTCGGCTTGAGTTCTGAGATCTTCAGCGGCTTCGATCCGACATTCCGAAAGGCGTACCGCGCGAGATATTCTGATCGCGGAGGTGGCGCGCCGAGATTCACGAGGTACTGCTCGAACGCAAGGCTGTCTCGCGCGACGCCGTCCGCAACCGGCCGAGCCTTCACGCCGCTGGCATGCACGACCAGCGACAACGCAAATGGCAACAACGCCGCCGTCCACAACGCTCGCGGCCACCAATCCGCCTTGGCGGATCGAACTGACGCATCCATGCGCGAAGCCTCCCAACGTGGGGCAGGTTTTCAACCTGCCCGGAACCTAATGGCAGGTTGAAAACCTGCCCCACGGGCTTGTAGCACGGTTCCGCAAATTGAGACAAGCTGTGTGCCGCCCATCCGCCGCCGCTCGAAAGAGCGACCGAATCACCGCTGCTGAGCCAGCCACTTGGCCAGCAAGTCCTCCGCCGAAGCGGCATCCCCGACGGCGCGATCGACGAGGCTCAAGTGCTGTGCTCGGACCAACGGTCGGACCAAGTCGTCGCGCGATGCGGGCGCACCGGCAGCCGCGACGGACGGATGCACGACGAAGCAATCCCATTCCGCGTGGCCGAAGCTCAGCGACCAGTTCATCACCCACGAGTACGACTTCACGAATTGTTCGTCGCTGTCGGCCGTCGCCGAACGCGGGACGGCGAGAACGACCAGGTCCGGCTTCATCGCTCGCACGGTTTGCTGAGCGGCTATTTCTAGTTGGGCGAGCGTCTTGCCCTCCGTCGTCCATGCCGTGACTTCGACAACGGCATTCGGATGCTGCCGCTTGAGCGCCGGCCCGATCAGCGTGTCGAACGGCGGCATCGCGAGTACTCGGATCGGCTTCGACTTCTTCACCAAGTCGAGCGTCTTGGCCAGGACCGGCGACGGTGGCTCGACGGCCTTCAACGAAGCCGATTTTCCGGTGATCGTGTGGCAGAGTTCCTCGGCCATCAATTTGTGGCCGTCCATGTTCGGATGGATTTCATCGCTGAGCGTCAGCCGCCAGCCCCAAGCGTCTTTCGTCCGCTGTGCATCGCCGGCGCGGTACTGATCGCACACCGCCAGCTTCAAATCGCGAGCCGTTGCACGAATGACTTCGCAGTAGCGTTCCAACTTCTCGGTTGGCCGGCCGCCCGTGTTGATCACTGCGTTCGGCGTACAGAGCACGACATCCGCCTTGGCCTCGCGGCAGCGAGCGACAATCGTTTCGAGGTTCTTGCGAAATTGGTCTTCAGGGATGCGTGTCATGTCGTTCAGCCCGAAGCTGACCGTGACGAGATCCGGCTTCTTGCTGAGCACATCGCGGTCGAGCCTGTCTAAACCGTTCTGCGTCGTGTGTCCGCTGATGCCGGCGTTGATCACCGTCACGTTGGCCTTCGGGACTGCCAGCTTGATTGCGATCTCCAGCATCTCCGGATACGCCCGCCGTCCGCCGGTGTGGTAGTAGACCCCGGTGACACTGTCGCCGAGACAGACAATCTTCACCGGCTTCTCGCCGAATGAGAGCAGCGGCTTTGCAGAGTCGTCCGAGTTCGCGACCCGCAAAAGCACGAGTGTCGCCAGGACGAAGCATGCCACCGCGCTGGGCCACACGCGCTGCAATCGGCAATGCGAGAACATCATCATCGTCATGGTTTCACTCCCTGCTGCTGAGACTGCGAAGCGGACCCGTCTGTTATGGACGACCAGCAGCCACTTCTAATCCGAACATTCGCAACGGACCAGCGACGCACGGCATGGCGGCACGGCTGACAAATGGTCGTATTTTTGTGGTTTTATTTTGGCGACTGATCTGCGGCAGTGTGCCAATCTCGAATGGCCTTGGCGACGGCTACCAATGTGTCCTGACTGAGTTCGGCGATGCGCCGGTCATCACTGGCGGAACTCTCAAGCAAGCCGCGAACGATGGCCCGAACTGCTTCCGAGTTCTCTGGCGTTATGAGCCTGACAAGGTGCCGGCCGGCGTACACGCCGTCGCGGACCATTTCAAGACAATCAACGGCAATTTCGTGCGCCTGCGCGGAATCACCACGAGCCAACTCGCAGAGCACTTCAACGATCTGATGATTAGTGTTCCCGCGCGGGTTTTTTTTGAAGAGTCGCCGAAGCTCGGGAATGTGAACTCGTCCGGCCTGTGGATTGACCTCGACGATCTGTTTGATCGAATAGCTGACGTAATGGAAATCTCCTTGCTCGAGCATCTGGACCAGCACGGGCATGACTTCTGGACCACGTTTCGGATGGTGACGTGCGAGGTCACCGAGCACTTCCGAAACGGCCATGCGAACGGTCTGCGCAGGATCGTTGGCAAGCCGGATCAGCCGTGGCAGACCGAATTCGACCGCGCTTTCGCTCGGTGCCCAATCATCTAGGAACGGGTGCCCATATCGGCTGAACCCATACACGGCGATAGATCGAAACCAGGAAGTCTCATTAGTCAACATCTCGTCGAGTTTCCGAACGGCATTGGGATTCTCCAGTCCATCTCGGACCAACAGATACGCACCGTACCTCCACAGGTTCTCCGCAGCTTGGGGATTCGTTACTGGATGCATCGCATCGAGGAGTTGTTGGATGTCGTCTTTCGAAAAGCGGTCGCGTGCGAAAGCGCAGACTTCATAGGGCGGCCGTTGCGGGTACTGAAGTCGTCGTAGGAAGTCGGCGGTCGAGTCGATCGACTCGACGGTTCGCTGCGGCTGGGCTGGGCCGCGGTACTGATTCGTGACCTGCCGTGGCCGGCCGACTCCGCGCGCGCCGATCGCTGCAATCAATTGCGTGAGTTGCTGCGGATCAAGCTCGACTTCGCGAGCCACGATTTCGACAACTCCAGCCAGCGTTTCATCCCAAGCGTCCGCGGCGTTCCATAACGCGAGCCCGCTCGGATTGATTCCCTGGACGGTCGCAGATCCGGCCAGTCGGCTCACAAGTTCTTTGGTTTGCCGCCCGAATCCGTCGGCCACATGAATCCGAATGTTCTCCAGTGACTTTACCGCTTGAAGAGCCAGGACGCCGTCGTCTGTGATGCAACTGTCGTCCAGGTCGAGCGCCTTAAGCGACGACAGTTTTTGCAATGACGGCAAACCTGCGGCGGTCACTGCGGTGCCGTTGATCTCCAAGTTGACAAGACTTGTGGTGTCGGCAAGTCGCGAAAGACCAGCGTCGGTCAGGGACGTGTTGCGAAGTGACAAGGTCACAAGCGGAAGCCCACTCCATGAAAGGTCGGTGTCGGAGACGTTTGACTCGGCGAGCGACAAACCTCGGAGTGCGATCAACTGACGTATGGCTCGATAATCGTCACTCGCCAGTCGTGCTCCATCGAGGTTCAGTCGCTGAATCGTGGTGAATGCACTCAGCCGCTTCATGAAGTCGCCTTCGATCGGTCTTTGGCCAAGATCGACCGTGAGCAAAGGTGGAGGCGCGTCGCCCGTGCCAGTCGGAGCAACGACGACACTGCCTCCGAGCTGCTTGACCTTTTTGACAAATAAACTCTGGGCTTTTTCAAGCTCTTCATAACGAAGCATTGCTGGCAGAATCAGGTACAGAATCAAAGCCCCTACAGCCACCAGCCGTAAACCGGTAATACGAATTCGAAGATGGCTGGCAAATTGTCCGCAGCGAGCCAGGAGACTACGCCTGCCGTTTCCATTCAATAACATTCTAAATCTCCCCGACGACCCCGAAGAAAACGAAAGACGGAACGGCGCGAATCGCGGCTGCCCAATTCAGGTGGAATTCGCCAATGGTATCAATGTACGTTGCAGCGGGCAGCCGTTGTTGTTCGCCAGTCACGAACCCAGGCGACGCTCCCGATGGTCACTTGCCCTGGGCTGGCGTATTGCTGCCCCGTCGGGGCGGAACCACTACTCGAACGCCAAGCCGTCGATGGTAAATCGCAATGTCGGCGCGCCCCACGAGTCGAAGATCAACGCCAGGGCTCGGACTTTGTCGGGAAGGTCGCCGCTGGTTTGCCATTGGTCGTTGGCACGCAGCGGGATCTCGAACAGACGCCAGCCGTCGCGGGCTTCGTTGTGCTCGGCGTTGCGCATGTGGTCCAGGCCGGGCTTCGGTTCGATGTGATATTGCTGACCGGCTGCGCCGTCGAGCCGGATAAACGGGCCGCCTTGCCAACCGGTGACATCTTCGTTGGTCGCCTTCAGCCAGAAGATGAGCTTTGTCTTGCCCTCCAGCGACCACTGAGCATCTCGCGATTTTGGAAACGTCAGCGCGGCGCGGAAGCCGGCATAGGGGGCGATGACGACATTCAGCGCCGACTTGCCGACCAGTTTGTCGGTCGTGTCGTCTGCGAACTTCGCTCGCGAGATTTGTTCGTTGCTGCGCGTGCGGTCGTGGAAGTCTTCGATCGACCAATTCGTGGCCGAACCCTCGGTGCCAATCTCGGTCACATCGCGGACGACGTACACGTCGCGCCACGCCAAATCCGTCAGCCAGCCATTCGAGACATTGAGTCCCACGCGATGAAAACCAACGCGGTCGAACGTGTGCTCAAATTTCGGGCCGACGAGCAATCGGCCGTCACCGACGTCCCAGGTCAACTTGAGTTCGCGGCTGGTCGGATCGAGACTATTCAAAGCCTCCCAGGCCGCACGCTCGCCAAGTTTGACGGACGTCGGGCCGGACAGTTTTGGCTGCGGCGACAGTGCGGCATCGGGGATCGGCAACGAACTCTCTTCCCAGCGAGTCACACCGCCGTCGAGTTGCACATCCTTGACTGAGTTGCCGTCGAAGCGATTGCCCGCCAGCGAAACCCAATCGGCGTGCTTGGCGTAGATACCCCAGCGATTCTTGGTGAGCGTGTTCTGCTCGATGATCCAGTGGTATGCCCGCCACTTCTTGCCTTGGCTGTCGAGATCGCCGATCAGCGCGATCCCCGCGCCGTTGTTCTCGCGGCAGACGTTGCCTCGGCAGACGGTGTGGCTGGAGGGGCCGAACATGAACACGATGCCGGCGTGACCCTCTTGCGGCAGATGCGGCGAGTTGTGATGACCACTCTTCAAGCCGTTGAACGACGCCTCGTTGCCGATCAGCCGTGATTGATCCGATCCCCCCAGCCAGAAGCCGTAGCTGCAATGGTTGGCCTTGTTCTTCACGAACACGTTCCGCGGTGCCCAGCATTCGACGCCGTTGTTGTTGGCGAATGAGCAATCGTTGCTCTCGAACAGATTCCCCGTGCTGCACCAGCCGTTGAGGACGCGGACAAAGATGCCGTCGCCGCCGTGCGTGCAATCGTTCTCGATGAAGCGGTTCTCGTTCGAGCCGCTCTCAATCAGCACGCTGGTCGAATCGCGAGCGTGAACTTCACCCGGCTTGATCCGAATGCCGTGGCTGAGCACGTTCTTGCGAACCGTGTTGCCAGACGCGGTCCAGAGCTTCAAGCAGGTATTCGAGGTGTGCGAGAAATCGTTCTCTTCCAGCACGTTGTCGTCCGAGTTCATCAGCACACAGGCGTCCCAGACGCGATTGGCTTTGTTTTTTCGCAACGTCGATTTGGTGACTCGTTCGAGCACGATCCCGCCGCGCCGTCCGTTCTCGCCCCAGCCGAATTCCGGATCGTGAAAGTTGTCGGAGAAATTGCAGTTCTCGATCGTCCAACCGCTGCCGCCGACGATCCGCAATCCAGTCTCCCAGCCCTTCGCGTTGACATTTTTCAGTGTGACGTTCGACACTCCTTCGGCCAGGATCGCGACTCCTTTGAGCTTGTTGCTGGGCTGATCCTTCTCTCCGACGATCCAGGCTCCACGACCGTCGATCGTGATGTTCGATCCCTTGATGACCAGCGATCCGTAGACCTTGTCCGGTTCCAGTCGCGTGTCCTGTGTGATCTCCAAAGCGAACGACTCGGAGAACATCACGAGCCAACTGACAAGAACGATTGCAACCGGCCGCCACGGCATTCGATGTCTCCTGGAATTCGTCGGGACACTTCACCTCACGCAGCCAATGGCTGATGAATCCAGGTAAGGTGCCGTCAAGAGGGATCGGCTCCGACGCCTTCTCGCGGCGAGGCTCGAAGTTCGAGAGCTTTGCGGCGGTCGGATTCGGCAAGCTTTTCCTTGCCGAGTTGCAGGTACGCCTCGGAACGCATGGCGAAGGCGTCGGCGTCCGTCGGATTGAGTTCGATCGCGGCGGTGAAATCGGTGACGGCGGAGTTGTGATCTCCCAGCCGCCAATGCACTTCGCCGCGCGCACGCAGACAGACGGGACACTTCGGATCGAGCCGTACTGCCACGTCGTAGTCGGCTAACGCTCGCGGCAGATCGCCGGTGTCGAGGTACAACCCGGCGCGGCCGTTGTACGCCTCGTGGTTGTCGGGGTCGATCTCCAGAGCGCGGTTGAAGTCGAGCAGCGCGAGGTCGTGGCGCTTCATGGCTCGCCAGGTGTCTCCGCGGTTTCGGTAGGCGATGACCATGCTCGGTTCCAACTGGATTGCCTGCGAGTAGTCGTCACACGCCTTGTCGAACTCACCTTTTTCAAACCGGATGTTGCCGCGATTGTGCCACGCTCCGGCCAGCGTCTTGTCGAGTTGCAACGCCATGTCGTAGTCGGCCAAGGCCTTGTCTGTCTGGCTGAGCTCATCGAAGACATTGCCGCGGCGATAGAACAGATCACCCTCGTCCGGATCCATGTCGATCGCGGTGTTGTAGTCAGCGAGAGCCTTGTCGTGTTCCCCCTTGCGGAGCCAAGCGTCGCCGCGCGAAGAGAATGCTCGACGATTGTCCGGTTCGCGTTCGAGCGACTCATCGAAGTCCGCGATGGCCTCATCCAGCTTGCCGGAGTTCAAGTAGGCCAACCCACGGTTGAAGAGAATCAGCGGATCGTTTTCCGATAGCTCCAAAGCGCGGTTGTAGTCTTCGAGGGCATTCTCCAACTCGCCCAGCTCATCCCAACAATTGCCACGGTCCATCACAGCGGGAACGTATTCGGGGTCGAGATCCAGCGCTCGCGTGAAGTCCTCGATCGCTTTCTGATAATCCTGCTGAGCCTCCCAGACCAAACCCCGGTCGTAAAACAAATCGGGGTTGTCGGGGGCGAGGTCGAGAGCCTGCTCGTAGTCTTCGAGAGCCTCAGTCCATTTTTGCTGATCAGAGTAGGCTCCGCCGCGCAGCAGCAGAGCTTCGGAATCGAACGGATCGAGGTGCAGCACTTCGGTCAGGTCGTCGGCGGCCCGTTCCGGCTCGCCGATCAGCGTGAAGACGCGAGCTCGGTTGAAAAAGTATGCCGACGCGGTCGGATTGAGGTCGATGGCGTTCGTGAAGTCTTCGATCGCTCGTTCGGAGACGCCGAGCTTGTCCCAGACCAGACCGCGATCGTTGAAGTAGTCGGGATCCTGCGGTTCGAGCTGGATCGCGATATTGAATTCGCGCAGAGCGTCCCGGAATCGCCCTTTTTCGAACAGGCGATTCGCTCGATCGTAGTGCCGTTCCGCTTTGCTCACGGTGTCCTCGCTGGGAGTCGTCACCGAGACATGTCTCGCCCGTCGTGCCCTGACCAGTCGCCAGCAAGTATCGCATCGAACTACCGCGCCGCAAGCACAATTTTTGCGGACAGGGTATCCCGCTATGTCTCAGCCAGAGGGCGAAAACTACTCGGTCGATCAAGGGGACGCAACCAAGGGGGTCTAAGGCATTGCAAATTGCAAATTGCAAATTGCAAATTGAGAATTGAAGCCAGCCAGCGGGGTCATTGCCGCCCATTGTTCGTCGATTTGCAACTTTCAATTTTCAATTTGCAATTTGCAATCTGCATTGATCGCTGGCTCACTCCATTGATTGCGAACCCGCCAAACCAACGGTATCGTCACACCCCGTTTCGACCGTCTCTTTCCACTTTGCAGAGGGCTTTCGCACATGCGCCGTCCAACCTCCCGCCGTGATTTCATGAAGAACGTGACTGTCGCCAGTGTCGGCGCGTATGTTGGTCACGGAATCGCGTTTTCTAAACAAGCTCTCTCTGCCAACGAGGAAATCAATGTCGCCTGCATTGGTGTGGGCGGCAAAGGAGGCAGCGATTCGAGCAATGCCTCGCAATTCGGCAACGTCGTTGCGATTTGCGACGTGGACCGGAAAACGCTGGAAGACAAGGGGAAGGCCGACAAATTCAAGGCCGCCGAACAGTTCTCCGACTTTCGCGAACTGTTCGCCAAGCATGGCAAGAAGATCGACATCGCGACGATCAGTACGCCGGACCACATGCACGCTCCGGCAACGCTGGAGGCCATGCGGTTGGGGATCAGTTGCTACACGCAGAAGCCGCTCACACGCACGATTCACGAGGCCCGATTGATGGCCACCGTCGCGAAAGAGATGGGGGTCTGTACGCAAATGGGCAACCAGGGGACCGCGTTAGATTCGTCGCGGGAAGCGATCGCTCAGATCAAGTCGGGCGTGTTGGGAACATTGAAAGAAGTCTATGCCTGGTCGAATCGCCCGGTTTGGGACCAAGGCCCCGGTCGCCGCATGACGCTGGCAAAGTTCGCCGCTCAGGCCAAGAAAGAGGATGCTGAGAACGCCGAGAAGATCGTCGGAAAGAAAAAGGAAGAGATTGCCAAGGCGCTCGAACGAGTCGATTGGAAGCTCTGGCTCGGAGTCGCGCCGCCGCGCGAATTCTGGCCCAGTATTTACCACACGTTCCAATGGCGCGGCTGGTGGGATTTCGGCAGCGGTGCCTTGGGGGACATGGCGTGCCACCAACTGACAGTTCCGTTCGCCTCGTGCGGACTGCGCGATCCGATCTCCGTCGTCGCCAAGAGCACGGGTCACGACTTCGATAGTTTTCCAGCCAGCTCGGTCATCAAGTTCGAGTTCCCCGAAACGGCGGAGCGACCCGCGATTCCGTTCTGGTGGTATGACCGCAAGGAGAACAAGCCGCCGATGGAAGTGTTCGAGAAGCATGGAATCACGTCGGTGTCGAGCAGCGGCGTGTTGATCGTCGGTGAAAAGGGAGCCTTCTACAGCTCCGACGACTACTGCGGTAAGTACGAGTTGAAGGGTGTCGAAAAGGTCAAAGTCGATTACGAAAAGGCCGAGAGCAAAGGGGGCTACGACGTGGACAACATGTACGAGCTGTTCCGGGCGAAGCGAGCCGGTGAACCCAAGATCTGCAAGTCGAATTTCGTGGACCGAGCCGGCCCGCTGACCGAGACGATTCTGCTCGGCAACCTCGCCGTCTGGGCCGCTGCCACTGGTGGAGCGGACGGATCGATGGGCGATTGGGGCGAGAAGGTTGAGTGGGACGCCAAGAACCTCAAGGTCACGAACCTCGCATCGCTCAAGACGCCGCGCGTCGCCGACCTGATCAAGCCGAAGTATCCAGAAGGCTATCGGTTGGACTAACTGATTCGGAAGATGGGCACTCTTGTCCGTCCGTCCGATGTCGAACGAACGCATGGACGGGCAAGAGTGCCCATCCTCCAATTCAACAGGGGTACGGCACGCCGTACCCCCTGTTTTTTCCACGGTATCGAATGAGGCGAAAGTCATGATCCGTTTGAGTTGTCAGCGTGGTGTTGCTGCGTGTGTGACCTTGAGTTTGATTTTTCTGACTGGATGTCCAAAGTCTGCGCCCCCCACCAACAGCGGAAGTCCGACGAGCGCGTCGCAGAGTGAGGCACCACTGGCGTCCACGAAAAAGGCGACGGCTAAAGCGGACGACGTGAAGGCCGCCAGGGCTCGGATCGACGCCTTAGACGCACGCTCCAAGTACGCACCGAAAGCGGGCGACCTGCTGACGGAAATTGTGATTCAAGGCGGTTCGAATTTGTCGGCGGACGATTTCGCACTGTTCGGCAAGCTCAACGACCTCGAAAAGCTGCAGATCTATAACTGCCGCACGCTAGATGACCAGACGGCCGCGAAGCTCGCCGGCCTGCAGGGCCTCGCTAGCTTGGCGATGACGAATTCGGTGATCAGCGACGCGACGGTGGGGATGATCGTCAAATCGTTTCCCAACCTCACGGAACTGGACCTCTCGTCCAATACGAACTTGACGAGCGGCGCGCTCAAAGTCCTCAGCGAACTCGGCAAACTTCAGCGGCTGACTTTGATGTTCAACAAATTCAACGACATCAGCGTTCAGCGACTTTCGAAGCTGCAAGATCTCCGCATGCTCGACTTGCGAGGCAACATGGAAGCGGGAGACATGCTGCTGGAAGTCGTCGCCGATCTCCCGAAGCTGACCGGATTCAAACACCGCAGCACGGCGGTCACCGATGCGGGCTTGGAGTATCTGAGCCGCAATCAAACGCTCGACTCGCTGCTGATGCAGGACTTCGGCGTCACGGACCGGTCGGGGCCACATCTCGCCAAGCTCGGCAAACTGACACAACTCGAAGTCTTTCGCTGCCAGGGATTCGGCACCGACGGCGTGCTGGCCCTCAAGGGGATGAGTCTGACTCGGCTGACGTTGCGCGACCTGCCCAACATCGACGATCGAGCGATGGAGGTCTTCGACGACCTACCGAAGCTGAAGCGCCTCTACCTGCACGAAATCACGTCGGTCGGCGACTCGGGGCTGAAGCATCTCGTAGCTCTCAAATCGCTGGAGTTGCTCGATCTCTGGACCGTGCCGCAGATGACGGATGCCACGATCGACGTGATCGCCACGCTCCCGAATTTGAAGGAGCTGACGATCCGAACGACCGGCGTCACCGACGCGGCCATCGACAAGCTGTTAAAAATGCAGAGCCTGCAATCGCTGACATTCAAAGAGAACGGCTCGGTCACCGCCGACGGGCTGAAGAAGCTGGCGAGCAAGAAATGGTCGAAGCTGGATGTCGGAGCGTCCGACACGGGCGAGTCGGCGGCTCAGTAGATTTCTCAGTAGCCACACTCGCCAGAGCGTGGGCTGCGGCCACCCACGTTCTGGCGAACGCGGCTACCGCATCGGAGGCTCGCCCTCGTTGACGCTTCGGGTTACTTTGTTCGCATGACCAAACCAACTCCAACGATGACCGTCCCCAACTTCGTGAAGGCCAAATCCGAAGGCCGTAAGCTGACGATGTTGACGGCCTATGACTTCACCTGGGCGGGATTGCTCGACGCGGCGGGTGTGGATTCGATCCTGGTCGGCGACAGCTTGGGCATGGTCATCCAAGGACATTCGACGACTCTGCCGGTCACGCTCGACGAGATCATCTATCACGCCAAGTGTGTCACACGAGCAGTTCGACAAGCGTTAGTCATCGTCGATATGCCGTTCATGTCATTTCAAGTCAGCCCGGCTCAGGCGGTCGAAAATGCGGGCCGCATCCTGAAAGAAACTGGAGCCGCCGCCGTGAAGCTCGAAGGGGGCGAAAATCAGGCTCGTACTATCACCGCGTTGGCCGAGGCGGACATTCCGGTGATGGCTCACGTTGGTTTGAAGCCGCAATCGGTCCACAAATTCGGCGGCATGAAAGTGCAACGGGACGAACATCGACTCTTGGCTGACGCGCGGGCCGCTCAAGAGGCCGGAGCATTCAGCGTGTTGTTGGAACTCGTTCCGCGAGACATCGCCGCTCAGATCACTCGCGAACTCCACGTTCCGACCATCGGTATCGGAGCCGGTCCCGATTGCGACGGCCAAGTGCTGGTCAGCTACGACATGCTCGGCTTGACCGACGGCTTCCATCCGAAGTTCGTCAAGCATTTCGCGGAATTGCGGGCCGAGGCGACTCGTGCCGCTCAGCAGTACGTCGCTGAAGTCCGCTCCGGGTCGTTCCCCGATGACGCTCACAGCCATCGGTGATTTCAAAGTAGTCCGGTCAGTCCGTGACCGGACAATTCGCGTCACGGAGTGACGCGACTACTTTTGCAACACGCCGCAGTCAGCCGAGCAAAATGCCGCAGGTGTTGCAAAGTGCCCGACTCTGCGAATGGGACTGCCAACCTGCGAAAATGTCTGCGAGTGATGAAATCCTTTGTCTGGCCAACGACTTGCGGCACTTTTCAAAATCCTGCCCAAGTTTGGCACGAGCACTGCAATGGAACTCACTCGCCGTGGTGGCAGGCGTTGGCCCGCAACTGCAAACTTCGGCGAACCCGAAAACGCTGTGAGTGACTCGTCGTTGCTCACAGCGTTTTTTGTTTTTAGGGTGTCCGCCTCGCGGCCCCGCTTTCATGGCCGCCAAGGAGCGGCCATGTTTGAAGCACCGTCCCGCCCAAGCGGCGTCCGGCATCTGATCATCTTGCTGCTGACGCTGATGTCGGTGCTGCTTTACTTGGACCGCTTCTGCGTCTCGTTCGCCGGCGACTACATCAAGGAAGACCTTGGCCTGTCGCAGACGCAGATGAGCTGGTTCCTGAGCCTCTTCTTTTGGTCGTATGCACTGTCTCAAGTTCCGGCCGGCTGGCTGGCGGACCGATTTGGCGCGCGGCTGATGCTGTCGATTTACGTCGTTGCGTGGTCGCTGTTCACGGCTCAGATGGGATTGGCCGCCGGCTTCACGATGCTGATGTTCGCGAGACTCATGTGCGGCATCACTCAAGCCGGAGCGTACCCGACCGCCGGTGGAGTCATCAGTCGCTGGGTGCCGCTCTCCAAACGAGCGACCGCTAGTGCCTGGGTCGGTCTCGGCGGCCGCATGGGCGGAGCAATGGCCCCTGTCCTGACCGCTTTCTTGATGGTCGTCTTCGTGCCGGTTGGTACATCGGTCGAATTCACAGAGACCGACATGATGTCCGCTCCAAAATTGGCCGCTCGCCTGACTCCGATTTCCGAGACGCTCGAACAGGCTATTGAAATCGCGGCAAAGGAAAACTCGCAGAAGCAATCCTCTGTCGAGCTCGCCAAAACTCTGAAGAAGAAACTCACCTCTGAAGCGGCTGCGGCGGGGAAACATTTATCGAAGTTCGCCAATCAGGAGATGACTTCGGTTGTCGCCGGAGACGTTTCACTCGCGGCCGAAGAACTGCGGTGTGCTGAGCTTCAAGCGGCTGTCGAAGACATTCGCAAATCCTCTGGTGTCAGTGCTGGTTCAACGACTCGCGAGGCACCAAATCCGAGTTCCACAAGTACACCGCGATCCGCGCCAATCGCCGCCGCGGAGCTTTCCGAGTTTCTGCGAACCGCGCTGAACGGGTTGCTGAATCGTCGCGACTTGTTCGATGATGCCGCGTTTGCGAAAGCCAATTTGCCGCGTGAGGCACTGGGGTACGCCGAACGGTCAAAAGGGAGCGATCCGCTGACCGTCGAGCAACAACGACGATTCAATCGACTGTTGATCGAAGCGGCCTTTCCAGGGGAAATTCGCAAACTCTACGGTCGAGGTTGGCGGCCGGTGATGATTGCCTATGGCTTGTCGGGTGTCCTGATCGCGTTGGCGATTTGGTGGATGTTTCGCGACCGGCCGGAATTGCATCCCCGGGTCAACGACGCCGAACGCGAACTCATCACGACCGGACGATTGGCCACGGCGGCGGCGGCAAACAGCAAGGCGGGACGTTTGCCGATCCGGCCGTTGTTCACCAATTTCAGTTTGTGGTGCAACTGCGCGAATCAGATTGGAACGAACATCGGCTGGGTGTTTTTGGTAACCTGGCTGTCGCGATATTTCATCGAGATGCACAGCGTTCCGATTTTGGAACGGAGCGTCTTGGTGATGATGCCGAACTTGATCGGCCTTTGCGGCGGATTCCTCGGAGGCCGCTTGGTCGATTGGCTGCTGCCGCGCATCGGTTTGAAATGGAGCCGCAGCTTGCCGCCGATCATCACACGGTTCGTTGCGGCTGGCGGCTACGGAATGTGTCTGTACTTCGCGGCTCAGCCAGCGGGATCGGCGTTGAATTCACCGTACGCGTTCACGGCGGCGTTTTGCTTGATCTATTTTTCGGTGGACCTCGGCCAGTCGGCGTTCTGGGCTTACGCTCAAGATGCCGGCGGAAAATATGTCGGCTCGGTCCTCGGCTGGGGCAACATGTGGGGCAACCTCGGAGCCGCATTCGGGCCGCTGCTCTACAACCACCTGCTCGGCGAAAACCCGACGGTGGCCGAGTGGAACAATCTTTTCTGGCTGGGGCTGATCGCGTTTGTGTTTGCGGGTATCGCGACATTCGGCCTGGATGCCTCGAAACCGGTGTTCGCGGAAGAGACGACTCTGCCGGCGAGCGGAGGGTGTTAACCCTTCGAGTGACTGACATAGGGCGAGAATAACCTCGGAGGGTTAACACCCTCCGCTCGCCGATGGGCTCGTGAGCTTCTGTTGCCAGAATGCGTAGTCTTCCGGCGTGTCGAGATCGGCGAGGACCGATTCGTGGTCGGTCGGCCATTCGGTGACGAGGCCCGGTGACGAGCGGAGCAGCGTGTTGACTCCGACGTCTTTGGGAAGTGCTTCGATCCGCGTTGCCAGCGACCAGCGCAAGAATGTCGGGTGTCCGCGCCGCAGGCCGAGCGTCGGCAGCAGTGCTTGGCAATCGCCTTGCGACCAGCGAGTCAGCAAGCCGTTGAGGACTTCCGATTCGATCAGCGGATGATCGGCGGGAATCAACAGCCAGCCGTCATCGTCGGTCGGAGCGAATCGCTGGCGGATGGCTCGCAGGCCGATCTCGATGCTGTCTCGCATTTCTGCCGGTTCATGATCGGGAATGACCGCGACGACGGACGTGCGTTGCACGGCTACTTGCAGTGCGTGGTCGTCGGGTCGAGTGACGATCAAAACGGCAGCGATGTCCAGCCGGGTCAGCGTGCCGATGAGGTGCTCGATGACCGTTGTGCCCTGCCACGGCAGCAGTAGCTTCGACGTCCCCATCCGACGGCTGCGACCGGCAGCGGGAATTAGAGCGAACAATCGGCGGGGAATGTCGGCCATGTGGCAATCCGGTGGGCGAATCGAAATCATCCGTGACGATTGTGTCTCCTCGAACTGAAGCTGGCGATGCCGAACAAAGATTCTCACGACTGTCATCCCGCCGCGCTCGATCCGGAGGCATTGCTGCGAATTTGCTCGGAGCGGCGAGTTCGGCGTTCTGGCCCAGGCGGTCAGCATCGCAACAAAGTCGAGACCGCCGTCGTGCTGAAGCATGAACCGACAGGAATTGACGCCGAAGCGAACGAGCGTCGCAGTCAGCCAGAGAACCGGCAGGTCGCGCTGTTCCGGCTGCGAGTCCGGTTGGCGGTCGAGTTTCGCACAGTTCGCTTGCCCGATGCCGTACCTTCGGAATTGTGGAAGTCCCGGTGCCGCGCGGGACGAGTGTCTGTGAATCCGAGTCATCCCGATTTCCCCGCGATTTTGGCCGAGGCGTTAGACGTGCTCGCGATGTGCGATTTCGATCATGCGGTGGCAGCGGCCTCCCTGAGTTGCACCGGTTCGCAGCTCGTCAAACTGCTGAAGGAAGAGCGGTCCGCCTTCGAGCGGCTGAATCGTGAGCGAGTCGCTCGCGGAATGCCGCGTCTGAAGTGAGCGTCACAAATTGGACTCGTCAATCTGATTTCGCTGGGTAAACTCACGCCCGATCGTTGGCCTGACGGGATTGCACGAGTCCCGTCGAAGCCGCCGTGGCTCAAGCCTCAATGGAATGTGTGCTCGCAACGGAAGGAAGTCGCCATGCGAAAACAGACTCGCTCAGAGGAAGTGCGTCGTCGAGTTCCCGCTCCGGTTAGTCCCGATCCAATCATGGAGGTGGAAGAGTCAGCCCGCTGCGACACCTTGGTGTTGTCGCCGGATGATTCGGTCCTGCGGCACCCACACCGTCTGGAGCAAGATGTCCGCAACCGGCTGATGTCGGAGCCAAGCCTCAACTTCACCTCGCTGGTGGTGCGCCGCGTCCGGGACGGATTCTGTCTGGAAGGTGTGTTGGAAGCCGACGATGAGGACGACGCGAGCAATCTCGTTCGTCGCATCTGTGGTGCGATGCAAGTGCTGAATCATTTGGTCGTCCATCGCACTCGCGAACTGCCACGCAAAGGGTGAGTTGGAGGATGGGCACTCTTGCCCGTCCGATTTTCACGAAGCCAGGACGGGCAAGAGTGCCCATCCTCCTAACCGATCGTCTTCCCAACGGCGGCGGCTACGAGTCGGCAGCGAGCCATTGTGTCAGCGAACACCGTGGGTGTGAGTGATTGTGCTCCGTCGCTCATCGCCTTCTTCGGATCGGGATGAACTTCGACGATCAGCCCGTCGCTGCCGCACGCGACCGCCGCCAGACACATCGACGGAACCAGCGACGCGATGCCGGTGCCGTGGCTCGGATCGACCACGACGGGCAAGTGCGTTTTCTCTTGCAGGTACGCGACCGTCGCCAAGGGCAACGTAAACCGCGTGTGCGTCTCGAACGTGCGGATGCCCCGTTCGCAGAGCATCACTTGCTGGTTGCCTTGATCGAGGATGTATTCTGCCGCGAGCAGAAACTCTTCGATGGTCGCCGATGGTCCGCGCTTGAGCAGCACGGGCAGTCGCGTTTCACCGACCGCTTGCAGCAGGTGGTAGTTCTGCATGTTGCGAGCACCGATTTGCAGGACGTCGGTGTATTTTGCGACGAGATCGACGTGCTGCGGAGTCATCACCTCGGTGACGATCGCGAGCCCCGTCTTTTCGCGCGCCAACGCGAGCAACTTCAGACCCTCTTCTTTCATCCCTTGGAAGGCATACGGGCTGGTGCGGGGCTTGAAGGCACCGCCGCGCAGGCCGGTCGCGCCGGCGGCTTTGACTTGTTCGGCGGCGAGCAGGATTTGCTCCTCGCTTTCGACCGAGCAGGGGCCGGCGATGACTCCGATGTGACCGCCGCCGATGACCAAGCCGCGCGTCCGAATCGTGGTTGCCTCCGGCTTCGTTTCCAGGCTGGCGACTTTGTACGGCGCGAGGATCGGGACGACTTGCTCGACTTCGTCATACGACTCCAGCAACTCCTTCGCACCGTTTCGCTTGTCGCCGACAGCGGCGATCACGGTCCGCTCGGTGCCGACGATGACGTGTGCCTTCAAGCCCATCTCTTCGACTTTGCGAGCCATTTGCTGGACGGCTTCGGGAGTCGCAGTCCGTTTCATCACAACGATCATGATTCATGCTCCAAAGGAGTTCTCGTAGGTTGGGCACTCTTGCCCGACACGGGACGGGCAAGAGTGCCCATCCTACGTCACGCGAGCAACCGTTCAGCGAGTCGCACCCAGTAGCTAGCGCCGATCGGCAGCAGTTCGTCGTTGAAATCATAGCGCGGATTATGCAACACGCGGCCATTGTCGGACGGGCCGTTGCCAGCCCACAAGTAGCAGCCGGGACGCTCTTGCAACAGGAACGAGAAATCCTCTCCGCCCATGCAGGGAGCGACTCCCGTATCGACATGCTGCTGGCCAACGACATCGGCCGCTGCCTCGGCCGCCCACTCTGTCTCTTGCTGCGTGTTGACCGTCGAGGGATAGCGGCGGTCGTAATGCAGTTCGGCGGAGGCACCGAGCGAAGTCGCGATACCGCTGACGATGCGACGCATGTGGGCTTCGGCCATGTCTTGCACCTCTTTGCGAAACGTGCGCACGGTGCCGCGGAGCATCACTTGAGTGGGGATCACATTCCACGTGTCGCCGCCATGAATCTGCGTGACGCTGACCACGAGTTGATCGAGTGGATTCACATTGCGGCTGACGATGGTCTGCAACGCCGTGACGATCTGCGATGCAGTCACGATTGGATCGATGCCCAGATGCGGCATCGCGGCGTGTGTGCCGTGACCTCGGACGATGATCTCGAAGACGTCAAATGCGGCCATGATCGGGCCGGAACAGACGCCGAAGTGACCGACCGGCATCCCCGGCCAGTTGTGCATTCCGAAGACGGCGTCGCACGGGAACTGGTTGAAGAGGCCCTCTTCGACCATCACTCGGCCGCCCCCTTCGTTTTCTTCGGCGGGCTGAAAGATGACGTTCACCGTGCCGGTGAAATTACGAGACTCGGCGAGATATCGCGCCGCCCCCAACAGCATCGTCGTGTGTCCGTCATGCCCGCAGGCGTGCATCTTCCCGGGATTCACCGAGCGATGCGGAACGTCGTTTTGTTCTTCGACGTCGAGTGCGTCCATGTCGGCTCGCAGACCGATGCTGCGGAGCCGCGCGTCGCCGGCTTGCTTGCCGCGAATGACGCCAACGACGCCGGTCTTCGCAAGGCCGCGATGCGTTTCAATGCCCCACGCTTGCAGCTTCGAGGCGATCAGTTCCGACGCGAACGTTTCCTCGAACGCGGTCTGCGGGTGAGCGTGCAGCTCTCGCCGCCACGCGGTCATTTCGGGATGCCATTCGGTGAGTCGCGAGTTGATGTTCATGCTGGCTCCTGTGTTTCGTGGGGCAGGTTTTCAACCTGCCCGTCTTGTCCGGGCAGGTTGGAAACCTGCCCCACTTCCGGTGGCACAATCCAAATCTCGCCGAAGGCGTCGGCCTGGTCGGCTCGGAAACCATGATGTCGCAAGAGCTCGAGAATCGCCAGAAAGATGCTGATGATTCGGCTGCGTTGTGAGGTGTCGTCGAACAGCGTCGTGAACCCAACGCGGCCCAACTCGCGGACTCGCGCCCCGATTTGATCGATGTAGACCGAGATCGGCGTGTCGTCGTAACGGATCTTCGATTCCTCTTCGATCACCCGGCGTTCGAGCACTCGGCTGAGCGCGCTGACCAAATCCCAGAGTTCGACCCCTTTGATGCGATCGGCGCTCGGGTCACGCACGGCGTCCGGGCGTTCGTCGCTCAGTCGCGGGTAGCGTTCGAGCGACTCGGCCGCGCGCTCTTCGAGAGCTTTCGCCGCCTCTTTGAACCGCTTGTATTCGATCAACTGCTGGATCAGCCCGCTGCGTGGATCGTCCGACACTTCCACCGGGACTTCCTCATCCTCATCCGGATTCGGCAGTGCCTGTCGACTCTTGATTTCCAGCAGCGTGCTGGCCATCACGACGAAATCCCCCGCCTGATCGAGATCCAGAAACTGCAACGCTTTCAGATACCTCTGAAACTGCGCCGTGATTTCGGCGATCGGCAGTTCGATCAAATCCAATTCGTTCCGCCGGACCAGGAACAGCAACAGGTCCAGTGGTCCGGAAAAGCGATCAAGTTCGACTCGGTAATCGACGGTCATGACGGGACTGTAGCAGCGCGGCGGAGTTCGTCGAATCTCGCTCGGTCACTCCGTACAATCCGACCCAGTCAACTCCGTTACAACGTCCGAGAGTCTGCCGCCATGAAAGCGATTGCCGTCAAGCCGCGTCACCCGAACAGCGTCCACTTGGCCGAGCTGCCCAAGCCGCGAGTTTCCGATGTCCCCAACGGTCGCGGCGTGCTGGTCCGCGTGCTGAAGGTTGGTGTCGACGCGACCGACCGCGAGATCAACGACGGGCTGTACGGCAATCCGCCGCCGGGCTACGACTTTTTGGTGCTCGGCCACGAGTCATTTGGCATCGTCGAGGAAGTCGGCCCCAGCGTGCGACACGTCAAGCCGGGCGATTACGTCACCTGCACCGTACGCCGGCCGGGCACCTCAATCTTCGACCGGATCGGCCGATCGGACATCACCAGTGAGGAGACTTACTACGAGCGGGGCATCAACCTGCTGCACGGGTACTTGACCGAGTATTACGTCGATGACTCCGAGTTCGTCGTCCGCGTCCCGCCGGCGCTCAAGCATCTCGGCGTGCTGTCCGAACCGATGAGCGTCGCGGACAAGGCGATTCAGCAAGTCTACGAAGCCCAGAAGCGGCTGCTCGTGTGGGAGCCGAAGATCGCCTACGTCACCGGGGCCGGCCAGATCGGCTTGCTGGTGACGCTGATCCTGCGACTGCGCGGCGTCGAGGTTTTCACGATCGCTCGCGGCACGAAGCCCAGCCTCAAGGCCGAGATCGCGGAAGCGTACGGCGCGACCTACGTCAGCACGCAGAGCATGTCGCTGACAGAACTCGCCAAACATACCGGCAAACCAGACCTGATCATCGAAGCGACCGGAAACAGCGCCATCGCGTTCGAGGCGATGAGCGTGCTCGGTCACAACGGCGCGATCGTCTGGACCAGCATCACCGGCGGCCAACGCAAAGTCGAAGTCCACACCGACAGCATCAATCTGAATTGGGTGCTCGGCAACAAGTTGCTGCTGGGGTCGGTGAATGCCAACTACCGACACTTCGAGTCCGGCATCAGCGATCTGGCCCAGGGAGAGATTTTTTATCCGGGTGTCACACAGCGAATTCTCACGACCCCGGTGAACGGCCTCGACAACTACCAAGAAATGATGCGGCAGCTCGTCGATTCGAAGGAGGCGTTGAAGGTTTACGTCAACGTCGCGGAGGGATAAGTCGGCAACCTGTCTTCCGCGAATTTGCGAGAGTCAGTCAAATCCGTCGTCTGAACTCTATTTGTGAACTTCCTCCAGAAACGACGACATGCCTGAACTTCGCAAGGATCCGATCACCGGCCGCTGGGTCATCATTGCGCCCGATCGAGCCAAACGGCCGACCGACTATCAGACCTCTCCGAAGCCTGCCGCCGAAGAATTCTGCCCGTTTTGCGAGGGGAACGAATCGGCCTGCCCGAACGAGATTCTCTCGTATCGCAATCACGGCTCGGTTCCGAATCAGCGCGGCTGGCGAGTCCGTTGCGTTCCGAACAAATTCCCGGCGCTGAAGATCGAGGGTCAGTTCGAGAGCCGCGGCATCGGCATGTACGATGTCATGCACGGCATCGGCGCTCATGAAGTCATCATCGACTGCCCGCACCACGAGACTCGGTTCGCGAATCTCCCGCCGAGCAACATTCGCGAAGTGCTCTGGATGTATCACGACCGGCTCGTGGACCTCAAACGAGACAAGCGGTTGGTCCATCCGATGGTCTTCAAGAACGAAGGAGCCGCCGCCGGAGCATCATTGGAACACGCTCATTCGCAGTTGATCGTGACGCCTGTAGTGCCGATTCAGGTTGCGGAAGAGATGCGGGGTGCCAAGGAGTTTTTCGGTTGGCGAGGCAGGTGCATCTACTGCGATATGATCCGCCAGGAACTGGACGACGCGCATCGAATCGTGCTCGACTCCCCGAACTTCGTGGTATTCTGCCCGTTCGCCAGCCGGTTCCCGTTCGAGACTTGGATCCTTCCGAAGCGGCACTCCAGCCACTACGAAACGGTCCAGGAAGCGGACGTGGACGAGCTGTCTCACGTCCTGAAGACCACACTCCAAAAGCTGGAAGTCGCGCTCGACAACCCGCCGTACAACTACATCCTGCACACTGCACCGTTTCACGCCGACAACTTTGATTTGAAGTCGTACCACTGGCACCTCGAAATCATCCCGCGCCTGACCGGCGTGGCCGGCTTCGAGTGGGGCAGCGGCTTCTACATCAACTCGGTCCCGCCGGAAGAGGCGGGGGAGTTTTTGCGGCGGACAGAGATTTGAGGAAAGAAGGGAATTGCAAATTGAAAGTTGCAAATTGCAAATTGCAAATTGGTCGGACAGGAACAATGTCCGCAATCAGTCGGCGTCAGACGAAAGCTCATTGGATGTCGTCCGTTAGCACCCCCCGCTACCTTGCCTTCAACTTGCAATTTGCAATTTGCAATTTGCAATTTGCAATGCCCTGCCGCCCGGAAGAAGGGATGCTTCCATGACCCACCCGATTCGACTTTCACTTGTCTTCCACAACCATCAGCCGATCGGCAACTTCGAAGGAGTCTTCGAGGCCGCCTATCAAGACAGCTACGCGCCGTTTCTCGAAGTGCTCCGCGAGTATCCCGACATCAAGGTTGTGATCCACAACTCCGGCAGTCTGCTGGAGTGGCTGGTCACCGCGCACCCGGAATACATCGAGGGACTGAAAGAACTCGCTCAGCGCGGACAGATCGAAATCCTCGGCGGGCCGTTCTACGAGCCAATCCTGGCGTGCATCCCGCGCCGCGATCGAGTCGGCCAGATGAAGCTTTACGCCGATTACCTCGAAGGTCTCTTCGGCCAGCCGATCCGCGGCATGTGGGTGCCGGAGCGTGTTTGGGAACAGAACTTCGCGTCCGACATCGCGTCGGCGGGGATCGAATTCACGGTGCTCGACGACACGCACTTCCGCAACGCGGGGCTGTCTCCGGAGCAACTCTTCGGGCACTACCTCACCGAGGACGAAGGCCAACTGCTGACGATCTTCCCGATCGCCGAGCGGCTGCGATACACGATCCCGTGGGAAGACCCGCAAGCGAGCATCGACTTTCTGCGCGACCTCGCGGCCAAGAATCCGAACGCGATCGCCGTCTGCGGTGACGACGGAGAAAAGTTCGGCGTCTGGCCCGGCACTCACGATCTCGTCTTCAATCGCGGCTGGCTGCGACGATTCTTCGACACGCTGCGAGCCAACAGCGATTGGGTGAAGACCACGACGCTCAGCGAGTGCATCGACAACGTGCCGCCGGTTGGCCGCTGCTTCCTGCCGGACAGCAGTTACCGCGAGATGACCGAATGGGTCTTGCCGCCAGAGCGTCAATTGTCGCTCGACGCGCTCAACAAAAAGCACGTCGCCAACCCAGAATGGCCGGAAATCAAGCAATTCATTCGCGGTGGTTTCTGGCGCAACTTCCGCTCGAAGTATTCCGAGTCCAATGAGATGTACGCGCGAGCGTTGCAGGTCAGCAGCCGGTTGGAAGAACTGACACGCCTCGACTCGCGGCGAGAGCATCACGACCGATTGGCCGAAGCTCGCTCCGAGCTGTATCGCGGGCAATGCAACTGTCCGTACTGGCACGGCTCGTTCGGCGGGCTGTACCTTCCGCACCTGCGGAACGCAATTTACCAGCACCTCATCTCCGCCGACAACATCCTCGAAGAGGTTGCCGGCCAACTCGGCTCGGCCAATCACAACGGCAGCGGCCCGTGGGTGCGGATCGACTCGGACGATTTCGATTTCGACGCCCGCAAAGAAATCCGTTTGGCGAGTGACCGACTTGTCGCGTTTGTCGCTCCCGCTCGCGGCGGACATTTGTACGAGCTTGACCTGCGCAGCATCCGCCACAATTTGTTGGCAACGCTCGATCGCCGCTTCGAGCCGTATCACGAGAAGATCAAGCAAGCTGCACTCGACCGGTCGCTGCAATCGGGCATCGGCGGAGTCGATCCCAGCGGCGGCGTGAAGTTCAAACAGCCCAACCTCGACCAAAAGCTGATCTACGACACAACACCTCGGAAGAGTCTCGTCGATCACTTCCTCGCCGAAGGCACAACTCTGGACGACTTCCAGCGCGGTCACGGCGAAATTGGTGATTTTGCGTTGGGCGCGTATCAGTCCTTGCTGCGCCGCTCGTCGGAACGAGTCGAGGCCGTTCTCACGCGAATCGGCCGAGTCGGTCAGCATCAGGTCAAACTGACAAAGCGGTTCGCGCTCAACGCGGGCGGCGGTACGACTCTTGAGATTTTGTACGTTCTGGAAGGCTTGCCGCCCAATGAGCCACTCAATTTCGCCGTGGAACTCAACTTTGCCGGCATGGCCGCCGAGGCCAATGACCGCTACTTCTACGACGCTGCCGGCCGTCGACTTGGTCAACTGCAAACAGTTCTCGACTTGCCGGAGACCAACCGCCTTGGCCTCGTCGACGAGTGGCTCGGGCTCGACGTCGCGATTGAACTTTCCGAACCTGCGGCGCTGTGGGCCTTCCCGATCCAGACTGTCAGCAACTCCGAAGGTGGCTTCGAGACCGTCCATCAAAGCTGTGCCGTCGTCCCGCATTGGCGAGTCCTCGCCGACGCTGACGGTACTTGGGGCGTGGAGATCACGCTGTCACTCGACACCTCTGCGGCACAAGCCCGCGTGCTCGCGAAGTCCACTGTTGTCACGGCGTAGTCCGATCGGCGTTCGCGAAATTGGCATTTCTGAATTCTGGCTGAGGCTCGCCAGATGACGGTCGAGTCGTTCAAAATGACCAGCCGCGTTCGAGAATCATTCACGCTTGGGAGTTCGCCGTGTGCTGTCACGTTCGACGAGTCTGTCGTCTCTTCCTGCTGATCGCGTCGTGTGCCGTGTCAGACAGCATCGCTGCTGAGCCGGTCTCCTTCGACGTCCTCGGCACCGAATACGCTCGCGACATCAAGCCGGTGCTCAAGCAGTTCTGCCTGAATTGCCATTCGACGGAGAAGCAGGAAGGCGACCTCGACCTCGAGCGGTTCGCCGTTTTGGCCGATGTGCGAAAGTCTCCACGCGTTTGGCAGAAGGTGGTCGAGATGCTCGACACCAACGAAATGCCGCCGAAGGAGTCGAAACCACAGCCCTCCGCCGCACAGAAAAAGCAACTGCGCGGCTGGGTCGAGCGATACCTCAATTCCGAAGCGTTCGCCAGCGCGGGCGATCCGGGACCGGTGGTTCTGCGACGGCTCAGCAACGCCGAATACACCTTCACGATCCGCGATCTGACCGGCGTTGAGCTGAGTCCCGCGAAAGAATTCCCCTCCGACGGCGCTGCGGGCGAGGGCTTCACGAACACCGGCAATGCGCTCGTCATGTCCCCTGCCCTGCTGACGAAGTACTTCGATGCGGGCAAAGACATCGCTCAATACGCCGTGTTGCTGCCGGACGGAATTCGGTTCTCGCCGTCGCAGAATCGCAGCGACTGGACCAACGACACGCTCGCGCGGATTCGCGACCTCTACCGCGATTTTTCCGATGCCGGCGGCGGCACACAGGTCAACTTGCAAGGCATCGTCTTCGACACGAATAACGGCGGACGGCTGGCCGTCGAAAAATATCTGACGGCAACGCTCGTCGAGCGAGAAGCCATTCAATCCGGCAAAAAGTCCATCGCCGATGTCGCGAAGACGCACGGGCTGAACGCGAAGTACCTCGGCATTCTCTGGAAGACTTTGAACGACAAAGAACCGTCGTTGCTGCTCGACTCGTTGCGCCGCCCGTGGCGAGCGGCCAAAGCCGACGGCTCGGCACCGCTCACGGCGGAGGTCGCGCGCTGGCAGCAAGCATTGTGGCGGTTCACGAGTGTCGGGCACATCGGCAAAGTCGGCGGCCCGACGGGTTGGCAAGAACCGGTGCTGCCGCTGACCGCGCGACATGACCTCAAAGTAAAACTGTCTGCGGCGCCGGATCAGAAAGAAATCACGCTGTATCTCGTCACGAGCGATGCGGGGGATGGCCGCGACAGCGACTTCGTCATTTGGGATCGCCCCCGATTTGTCGCCGCCGGACGACCGGACCTGTTGCTGCGCGACGTGCGTGACGTGAGCCGCCAACTGCTCGCGCGGCGCGAGAAACTTTTCGCGAGCACCGCTCAGTGCCTCGCTGCTGCGGCCGAAGCAGGCGAGTCGAAAGATCAATTGGAACTCGCACCACTCGCGCAGAAACACGGAGTCGAACCGGACGTGCTCGCGGCGTGGTTGGATTACCTCGGCATCGGCACCGGCAGCGCGGTGAAAATCGACTCGCTGCTGACGCAGAAGGTCGCGACCTCGGCGGGCTACGACTTCGTGAAGGGCTGGGTCAGCGACAACGCGATGAGCGTCGTCGCGAACTCATCGGACCAGCACGTCCGCATTCCGGGCAACATGAAGCCGCACGGAGTCGCCGTGCATCCCGCGCCGACTCTGCAAGTCGCCATCGGTTGGCGTTGCCCCGTCGCGACGACGACGCGCATCGAGGCGAAGGTACAACACGCTCACCCTGAATGCGGCAACGGAGTCGCCTGGACGCTCGAACTGCGCCGAGGCAACACACGGCAACGGCTCGCGACCGGCATCTCGCAAGGTGCCAAAGTGATCGACGTCGGCCCCATCGAGAATATCTCGACCAAGCCCGGCGATTTGGTCGCACTCGTGATCGCCCCGCGCGACGGTAATCACTCGTGCGATCTCACGGCCGTCGATCTGACGCTCACGGCCGCTGACCGAAAATGGGATTTAGCCAAGGACGTCTCTCCCGACATCCTCGCCGGCAACCCGCACGCCGACAGCATCGGCAACGCGGGGGTCTGGCACTTCTACACCGAACCGACAACCGGAAGCACCGGTATCGTCATCGTCGCCGGCTCGGTCCTGACGAAATGGCAATCGGCCGCGACCGCCGCCGACAAACAACGATTGGCAAACGACGTTCAGAAGCTGCTGGTCTCTGGCCCGCCCGAAATGAAAGACAGCCCGGATGCCGTGCTGTATCGCCAACTGGCATCACTCGGCGGCCCGCTGCTGAGTGCCTCGCGAAATTCACTGACCGCGAAGCCGACCGCCGCGCCGCAGGATTCTAATCAATCCGCGCTGGGCCTTGATCCGGCACTGTTCGGCAAGCATCCAAACGGTTCGGCTGTCGATGCTTCGAGTCTTTGCGTTCAAGCCCCAACCGTCATCGAAGTACGTGTGCCTGCTGATCTGGTCGAAGGCTGCGAATTCGTCGCCACCGGGGCGCTGCATCGCGAAACCGGAGCCGAAGGCAGCGTCCAACTGCAAGTGCTCCCCACGAAGCCGGAGCGATCCTCTGGCCTACTCCCGACGACGGCCACCGAAACCAATGCGAACGGTTTGTGGTCGTCGAACAATCGCGGCGTCGCGCACTCGACGCCGGTGGTCGTGAACGACGGCAGCGTCGCCCGTCGCCGGATGGAAGCAGCGTTTGACACGTTCCGCTCCCTGTTCCCGATCGCTCTGTGCTACACGAAGATCGTGCCGGTCGATGAGGTCGTCACGCTGACACATTTCTATCGCGAAGATGACCAATTGCAGCGGTTGATGCTCGATGAAGCTCAGACCACTCGCCTCAACACGCTGTGGGACGAATTGCGTTTCGTCAGTCTCGATCCTCTGACGCAGGTCGATGCGCTGGAGCAACTGATTCAGTACGCGACGCAGGACGCCGATCCGAAAGTCTTCGAGCCGCTCCGAAAACCATTCGCCGAACGAGCGGCCGCATTCCGCAAAACGCTGGTCGACGCCGAGCCGAAACACATCGACGCGCTCATCGCGTTCGCCTCGCAAGCCTACCGACGCCCGCTGAAGGATTCGGAGATCACCCAACTTCGAGGCTTGTATCGCAAGCTGCGCGACCAAGAACTGCCACACGACGAGGCTTTCCAATTCACACTCGCACGAGTCTTCGTCTCGCCGGCATTTTTGTATCGACTCGAAAAAGCCGCATCGGGAACGGCGGCCGGACCGGTCTCAGATTGGGAACTCGCCAGCCGGTTGAGCTACTTTCTGTGGTCGTCGCAGCCCGATACGCAACTGCGACAAGCCGCTGCGTCCGGGCAGCTTCGCAATCCAGAAGTGCTCACCGCGCAAGCTCGGCGAATGCTGCAAGACGCTCGCGTCCGGCGACTGGCGACCGAGTTCGCCTGCCAATGGCTGCACATCTACGACTTCGACACGCTCGACGAGAAAAGCGAAAAGCACTTCCCGGAGTTCGCCGGCCTGCGCGGCGACATGTACGAGGAATCGATCCGCTTCTTCACCGACGCCTTTCAACGCGACGCCTCAGTGCTGAGCTTCTTCGACGCCGACCACACGTTCGTCAACGAACGGCTCGCGAAACTCTACGGAGTCGTGGGCATCACCGGAGCCGACTGGCAGCGTGTCAACGATCTCAAGCAGCACGGCCGCGGCGGGTTGCTGGGCATGGCCTCGACGCTCGCGAAGCAATCGGGAGCGTCCCGCACCAGCCCGATTCTGCGCGGCAATTGGGTGAGCGAAGTGCTGCTCGGCGAGAAACTCCCCAAACCACCGAAAGGTGTTCCCCAACTTCCCGAAGATGAAACCGCGACCGAAGGCAAGACCGTTCGGGAACTCGTGGAACTACACAGCATCGACGAAAAGTGCATCAACTGCCATCAGCGAATTGATCCGTTCGGCTTCGCCCTGGAAGGCTTCGACGCCATCGGCCGTCGTCGCGACAAA
Source organism: Candidatus Kuenenia stuttgartensis (assembly GCA_945904015.1). GTDB lineage: Bacteria > Planctomycetota > Planctomycetia > Planctomycetales > Planctomycetaceae > SXKJ01. The sequence continues at coordinate 30,987 of CAMDPK010000027.1, forward strand.
GATCTCGGCAATCGACCGATCGACACGAAAACGAAACTCCCCGACGGCACCGCCATCGACGGCCTGACGGGACTGCGCGATTATCTGCTGAAGTCCCGCCGCGACGCCGTCCTCCGCCAGTTCTGTCGCAAGTTGCTGGGCTATTCGCTGGGCCGAGGCATCCAACTCTCGGATGAACCGTTGCTCCAGGAGATGCAGCAGCAATTGCAAAAACACGACTACCGTTTCTCGGCCGCGGTCGAAACAATTCTCCGCAGCCGACAGTTCCGAGAAATTCGCGGCATTGACGCTCAGTTCGCCGAATCGCCGTAACCTGACTTCCACTCAACGAGGCCAATCATGAATGATCACCAATTCTCACGTCGGACTTTTTTGCACGGCGTCGGCGTCACGATGGCGTTGCCGTGGATGGAATCCCTGTCGGTTTGGGGCGATGACGCCAAGGCGGCGAAGACCGCGAGTCAGGCTCCCGTGCGACTGGCGGTGCTATTCTCCGGCAACGGCTTCCACAGCACGGAGTGGTGGGCCAAGGGGGAAGGTGAGCAGATGGAACTCGGCAAGGTGCTCGCACCGTTGACCGATTTCCGCAAAAAGATGCTCTACATTCGCGGGCTGTTCAATGCCGAGGCGCTGAAGGGAAATATCCACAGCTCGATGACCGGCAACATCCTCTCCGGTGCCCCGCTGACGGCCGGTGGCGAGATTCGATCCGGCACGAGCATCGACCAATTGATCGCTCAACGGCACGGTCGCTCGACCAAGGTGCCGAGCCTCGTGCTCGGCTGTGAGAAATCGAATCCGTCGGTCCACAAGAATTACTCGATGATTTACAGCTCGCACATTTCATGGTCGTCGCCGACCACTCCGACGCCGCTGGAGTTGTATCCGTCGCTCGCCTTCGACCGACTTTTCAAAGACGAAGTGCAGCGCGGCGACAAGAGCGTGCTCGATGCGGTCCTCGCCGACGCCAGCGACGTGCGGAAGCAGATCAGCAAGTCGGATCAGCGGAAACTCGACGAGTACCTCGACTCCGTGCGCGAAGTCGAACAACGCATCGAACAGGCCGGCAAGCGCGGAGAGCTGCAAGGTTGGAAGCCGACGCTCGACAAGCCCAACGTCCCGCGACCGGCCGACGGTATTCCGCAGGACATCTCAGAACACACGCGGCTGATGTGCGACATTTTGGTGCTCGGCTTTCAGACTGATACGACGCGTGTCTGCACGCTGAAACTCAACAACGATCACAGCTCGTTGCGGTTCCCGCATCTCAGCGTCGATTACATGATCCACCACCTGCTGTCGCATTCGGACACCGCCGACTGGCTGAAGGTGAATCAGTTCTTCATCGAGCAACTCGCCTACATCGCTCGCAAGCTGGACGCGATCCAAGAGGGGGAACGGACCGCGCTAGACAACTCGATGATCATGTATTGCTCCAGCATGTTGACCGGCAGCCACGACGCGACGAAGTTGCCGGTCGTACTGCTCGGCGGTGCCGGCGGCCAAATCAAGACTGGCCGAGTGCTCGACTATCTCGACAAGCCGAACCGCAAGATGTGCAGTCTGTACCTGTCTCTGCTCGACAAGGTCGGAGTGCCGCTGAAGAGCTTCGGTGACTCGGATGAACGGCTCGCCGAGGTCTAACGATCCGTCGCCACCAGTCGCCCAGATTTGAGTCGGTGAACCGTCTCAGCGATCGCGAGCACTCGCGGATCGTGCGACGAGAGGATGAGCGTCGTTCCCGCGGCATGTGTCTTTTTCAGAACGGCAATCAACTCGACAGCGGCAGCGTCATCGAGATTTGAAGTCGGCTCGTCGGCGAGGATCACCTCCGGACGACCGGCCAGTGCGCGGGCAATCGACACGCGCTGCTGTTCGCCACCACTGAGTTCATACGGTCGTTCGTAGGTCTTGTCGGGCAATCCCAATTCGCCCAGCAGCGACTGAGCCAGCTTCAGCCGCTCGACGGTCGACATTCCACGCGGGATCAGCGGATAGGTGATGTTCTCCCAAACCGCCAGCGAAGGAATGAGCGCGAAGTCCTGAAAGATGAAGCCCATCTTCCGACGGATTCGAGTCAACTCCGCATCGGAGTCGCTGCGGAGATCGCGCCCCTGAAAGAGAACCTGCCCGTGGCTCGGCCGCTCCAAAGCCCCCAGCAGCGCCAGCAACGTTGTCTTGCCCGATCCCGAGGGGCCAGTGAACGCGACACAACTTCCAACTTCCACGCACAGCGAAACATCGTCCAGCGCGCGAACCTCCGCCCGAGTTCCAGGTCGGTGAATCTTGGTAACGTTTTGAGTTTCCAACAGCACGGTCATCGGTCACCTCATGGCGTCTCGCGGCGGGACGATGGCCGCACGCCAAGTGGGATACAAAGTGCCGCTCAGCACCACGATCGCCGAAATCAAAAACGCCAACAGCACCGGCACGGGAACCAGGCGAAATGGAATCTCGAAGCCCGGCACCGCATCCACTCCGTTCAGAAACACGCTGGCGATCCACAGGCCATTGAGCCATTTCAGCCAAACGAACGCGACCACCACCGAGCCTGACGCCGCTGCACAGCACAACAACAGACTCTCGACGAGGCCACGCAACAGTATTTCGTCCGTCTGCCAACCGGTGGCTTTCAGAATTCCGATTTCGCGGCGGCGCTCGGACAAGCCGGCTCCTGACGTGACCAACACCGCCAGAATCGCCACCGCAAACCCCAACACAAAGTGCAGATTGAAAATCCCCTCTCGATGCAACCAGCCGCTCGGAAGCAACGACTCCAATTCACGTCTCGAGGCCACTCGATACCGGATCGCGCCCTGAGTCGAATCCGGTGCAGCGGTGCGCAGGATGGCGGTCTTGATCTGATCCGCATAACCCGCGCGGCAAGAAACCAGCAAGCATGTGACTTGATCGGGTTGGTCAAAAACCTGCGCCGCCGTTTCCAAAGATGTCAGCATGAGATTGGCTTGCCACAGCGGCGCATCCGGCGCAAGAACTCCCACGACTTTGCTCAGTCGCTCACCTTTCGCGCTGCGATAAAACGGCGGGATGATTGACCCGACCTCCAAGCTGAGTCGGCTCGCCAACTGACTCCCCACGACGAATTCGTTCAATGTGCTGGAATCCGAAAACTGTCCCTGGACCCACTTCACATCCTTCGGCAATCGTCCGTGCGGAAGACCCACCAGCACGGCTGGCTCACGATTCTTGCCCAGCGACAGAGCGCCAACAATCCGCGGCACAACCTCGGTCACCCCTTCGATTCGCCGAATGGCATCGACGGCTGACAGCGGGATAGGAACCGTGCGGCCGAAGCGCAGTCCAGTCACGGTCAGGTCCGCGCCGAATCGCAGGGAATCTTCCGCGACGTCACGGATGCCGTGGGACAACCCGACACCGGCCAGGTACGGCACCAAGATCGACATCACCACACAGATCGTCACTCCGCTGCGCAGGGGATGCAGGCACAGTGCGGCGAATCCGGTGCGGGCAATTTCAAGGAACAGTCGCATCCGGCGTGGCCTCAGCCCACGGAAGCAGTGGTTCCACCGCAGGCGAATAATCAAAGACAGAACAGGCGTGATGCGGGCACACGAATCCGCCGCCGGGGATCGGACCCAACTGCGATTCGCACACCGGGCCGAGCCGCGGATCGAAAGCCAGCGTACAACGTGACAAGTCAATCGCCGGCCCGAGTCCCAACCCGCCGAGCATCTGCTGGAACTCCCGTGACCGGCCGGCGGCTACCGGATCCCGTCGTGACTCAGCCAGGACAATCGCGCCGGCCGCAGCGGACAACCCGAGGAGACTCGCCAAAATCAATCGCGGACGTGTCGAGTTCATTCGCTGTGTTCCTCACGTCTCGACTGCGCGTCAGTTGGACTCCGCAGGCTCGACGATTTGATGCACGGCGTTGAGCTTCGGCGAATCGAGCTTTTGGACGGTTCCCGATGGCCAAGTGATTTCGACACGGTCGATGTGATCGCGTGGCCCCAATCCAAAGTGCAGGGTCTTGGACGACTGCGACAGGTATCCTCCGGCGGGATTGACTTGGCGAGTCAGAATCTGATCGCCGACAAACACGCGCGCGACGGCTCCGACTGCGTCATGATTGCTCCGCGTTCCGGCCAGTTTGAAGGCGACATAATTCTGTGGCGTCAATTTGTTGCGAAAGTAGTACGGCCGATCGTTGAAGTTGTTGGTCACGATTTCCAGTCGGCCGTCCCCATCAAAGTCCGCAGTCGCCGCACAGCGTGAACTCCGCGCCGCCCGCTCGCCGCCGATCTGATCTCGCTGAAGGGTGCCGCCGCGCGGAGGCTCGATCCCCAACTCGGTGGATCGTTCCGAAAACGTCTCGTCCCGGTTGTTCATCATCAAGTGGTTGTGCCAGTACGAAAACGGATACCCCATGCCGGACGCCAAAAAGATGTCTTCCGATCCGTCGCCATCCAAGTCACCGACGGCAATCGCCCACGGCCACCACGTTTCCAATCCGGCTCGATCTGACATCTCCTCCATCCGGCCCGATCCCAAGTTCTTGAACAGAGAATTGCCGAACACGACGTCGTCGTAACGCACTTGCAACCGATCCACGAAGCGAGCCTCCATCGCATCGGCTTGTTTTCCGAGCAACTTTGCTCCGGCACCGGTGACTCGCGGATATTTGACTTTGGCGTTTTGGGTGGCGTACTTCAACACGTCAGGCATATTGGGCGGAGGCCACATGTCGGAATGCATGTCGGAGATGAACAGATCCAATTTTCCGTCGTTGTTGAAGTCGAGCACTTTGGCACCGATCGCACCCCAGGAAATTCGCTCCAGCGCCTCCTTTGTGACGTCACGAAAAGTCAAGTCTCCAAGATTTTTGTAGAGTTGGCTCGCGCCGAACATGTTCGTGATCAGCACATCGATCCGTCCATCGGCATCGAAATCGAAGACGGCCACATCCCCACCCCAGCCTTGGCCTTTCAGCCCCGAAGTCTCGGTGATGTCCGCGAACGTCCCATCGCCGTTGTTCTTGTAAATGTTGTTGAATTCCTTGGGGCTGATGACGAGATCGTCGTAGCTCGCGATTCCCGGATAGTATTTGCCATCGCTATCGAGTTCGCCAAAGGTCCACTGAGCCGTGTTAGTCACGATCAAATCGAGATCGCCGTCATGATCTAGATCGACGAACGAGGCGGTGGACGAGTGCGCGATCAACTCCAGCCCCGCGCGCTGTGTGACATCCTTGAAGATGCCCCCGCCTTGGTTTTCAAACAAAATGTTGCCGCCGCGTGTGCTGGTCACAAACAGGTCTTGATCGTCGTCGTTGTCGTAGTCTGCGAACGTGCCGGCCACGCAGATCCGATCCCCCACGCCGACTCCAGCTTGTTTTGTGACGTCCACAAACGTGCCATCCCCTTTGTTTTTGAACAGAGCATTGGGGCTGAGCTGATTCAAGAAATAGAGATCGTCGTGCCCGTCGCCGTCGTAGTCGCCGACGACCACGCCGCAGCCGTGGTCATACAAATTGATCTTGAATTTCTCCCCTTGCTCATTCGGTAGAAAGTTCATCCGAAACGTGATTCCCGCCTCGACCGCTCGATCCTCGAACTGTCCGCCAGGGTTGGCCACAGTCACGTCGGAATTCCCACCATCGGGAGCTCGATTGATTTTCGTCGTCCCACTGTCGCGCGGGGCTGACTCGACCACTGGCTTCGCTGGCTCAGGAGCAGGTTTCGGACAACCCGCAAGCCCCAATAGCAACGCGAAGACGATGAAGCCAAACGGCGACAATCGTCGGGCAAAAGCAGCTTGCGGCATCATGACGTTCGTCCACTCCAGTTTGGGAACGATCGGAATAGAAGGTCGATTGCCCTCTTCGATGATCCACGAGAATGCTCTGGCTTTCCCAGAGAGAAGTCAATTCGCCGGGTCGTCGCGTGCGATGTTTTCGAACGGCCGCGAGGAGCCCGACAGGATCGTGCCGCGAGAAACTGACGCATGGTGCTCGGCGTCTGACCTGCTCTGGAAGGCATGCACGCGATTTCCCGTCGTGGCATTGGTGATCACTCCGCTACGAACAAAATAGGCAGACCGCGCGTCGAACCGGCGACCGCTCGTTTCATCGGTCACGAGCACCTGCCTTGATTTTTCTCCTCGTCGCTGAGCCCACCAAACGGCGCATTGCAAACAGCAAAACCGATGCTCCACATCGCGGGCATCGATGATCCGGACCTCGAACATGGGATCGATGCGGATTCCATCCAGAGCGCATCCTTCATCCGATTGCCGACGCAGCCAAGTCCCCACAATCGGCAGACCGATCACGATCAACAGTCCGATGCCTCGGACGATCCAACGACTTCCTTGCGAGTTCATGCTAGATGCACTTCCAAAATAGTCATCACGAGCGCACCGACGTAACAGCTCGCGCCTGTGGACAGCAGCCAGTCCTGCTCTGACCGCGCCAGGTTCTTGGTTTCCGGACAATCCGCCAGCCATCGAACCGCGCTCGCCCAACCGACGCAACAAGTCCCCATCACAAACAACACAATTGCCAAGACCATGTCCGGTGCTCGCGGGATCAAGTCGTAGAGGCAGTGATGATACGGCAATCGCAACACGGCCGGCGCAGCGACCTCAATCAAGTAGGCCACGGTCAAAGGAGCGGCCAGAACCGCGCCCAGCAACACGAGGCTCATCCCCGGAGTATTTTCGCGTCGTCGGCAACAACCACGAAAACACCACAGCCCCAGCACCAACGCGAGGTTGACGAGGTAAAACGCCACCGACAACCACGTCGGACCAAGTCCATCGGATAGCGTGGCAAGCCAGGCGGTTGAGCGACCTGACAGGCCGCTGACGCCCGACGTGCAACAGCCTGTGAGCAGAAACTCTTCCTTTTTGGGGATCACCAAGTAGGCTCCTTCGATCACGGCGTCAGTCAGAGCCAGCACTCCAAACGCGAATTGCGTCAGCAGGATTTGCCCCATCAGCGGTCCTGTCTGTGTGCCCCGCTGGATGCGATACAGCACCCACCACACCCCACTCACGAAGACCGCAGCCGGTTTGAGCAACTGCAAGGCGGCGATCAAACCCGGTAGGAAGCGGCCGGCTCCCGAACTTCCAACACCGATTTGAGTCACGCCGTAAATGCACATCACTCCCGGCCAATGGGGGACGTAGCTCTGCAGCAGCAAGTACAGCAGCGGCCAGGAAATCAAACTCAAACCCAACAGCCAGGTCGACAGCAGCGACAGCAAATAGAAACGATTCTCAGATTCTGTCCGCTCCGTTGGTGACGAGTCGGCACGTCGCCGACTCCGTAGATTCTGGCACGCCAAGCCAATCACCAACAGCGCCACGATGGCGCACAGCACCACGACGAATCCGCTCAAGACCGCATACGCATTGAGGATCATCAGCAATGAATTCCCAGCAGGGACACCGACTCACGCAAACAAGTCACTGACGACGTTGCCCTCGACATCGGTCAGACGGAAATCGCGGCCAGCGTAGCGGTACGTCAGACGTTCGTGATCCAGGCCGAGCAGATGCAGCATCGTCGCGTGCAGGTCGTGGATGTGGACTTTGTTCTCGGCCGCATAAAAGCCGTAGTCGTCGGAACTGCCGTAGCGCAGGCCCCCCTTCACGCCGCCGCCGGCCAACCACATCGTGAAGCCGTCCGGGTTGTGATCGCGGCCGTTGTTGCCTCCTTCGGCCGTCGGAGTGCGACCGAATTCGCCGCCCCACCAGATGAGTGTGTCGTCGAGCATCCCGCGTGCTTTGAGATCAGCCAAGAGTCCTGCGATCGGCAAGTCGACTTCGCGAGCGTTTTTCTCGTGCCCGTTTTTGAGGTCGGCATGTTGGTCCCATTGGACTTTGTTGTCGTTGTGCGTGACCTGAATGAACCGCACGCCTGACTCCGCGAAGCGACGGGCCATCAGACACATGCGTCCGAAGTTCGCGGTCACCGGATCGTCGAGTCCGTACAAGTGCTGAGTCGCTTTCGATTCGCCGGACAGGTCTTCGACTTTCGGCAACTCGGACTGCATGCGGAACGCCAACTCGAACGAGTTGATGCGAGCCTCTAGCGAAGCTTCGGGACCGGATCGCGATTGATGCTCGCGGTTGAGTTGGCTCAATCGCTCAAGCTGCAATTGCTGGAGTTCACGCGACAAGCGTGAGTTGCGGATGTACTTCACTTTGGCCCGCTCGGAGGGGACGCTTGCGTCGCCGAGTGCTGTCCCCTGATAGACCGCCGGCAGAAACGCGGAGCTCCAGTTGTTGATCCCACCGAACGCCAGCGTCGGACAGATCGTCACGAAGGCGGGCAGATTTCCGTTCTCGGTGCCGAGTCCATAGCTGACCCAGGAGCCGATGCTGGGGCGAATGAAATTGTCGCTGCCGGTATGCACCTTCATCACCGCGCCGCCGTGGGCTGCGTTCGAGCCGTGCATCGAATGAATCATGCACAAGTCGTCGACTCGTTCGGCCAAGTGCGGAAAGAGTTCGCTGACCCACAGGCCGCTGTCGCCGTGCTGTCGAAATCGCCACGGCGACTTGAGCAGATTACCGGTGCCGTTGAATTGAACTCGCGGCTTGTCGAACGGCAGCGGCTTGCCGTCGTCGCGATCCAGCAGCGGCTTCGGATCGAACGTGTCGACCTGCGAAGGCCCGCCGCTCATGAACAGAAAAATGATCCGCTTCGCGCGAGCGGCATGATGCGGCATCTGCGCTGCCAGCGGGTCGATCGTGTTCGCATCGGACGTCGTCTCCGACAACAGCGACGCTAGAGCCAACGAACCAAATCCAGCGGCCGACTTCTTCAGAGCTTGTCGGCGAGAAATGGGAAATTGAAACATGAGTGCTTTCCAATTGAAGAGGCGAGCGGAGGGTGTCAACCCTCCGAGTCATCCCCTCAATTTTTTTCTCGGCGGGTTAACACCCGCCGCTCACCATTGTGTGACTCAGCGGACGTAAACAAACTCATTGGCCGCGATGACGACGTGACACAGGACACTCCAGGCTTGCCGACGTCGCTTGCTGGCGTCAAGTTCTGTCGCGGCGACGGACTTCTCGATCTTCGTCAGAAAGACACGATTGCCTAGCCGTTCTTCGTCAGACGCCTCGCGGCCGTAAGCCAAGACGTGCATCCGCGAGATTCGCTGATCGTCGTCGCCCGGCTCGGCGAGCAGTCGTGCGGCGAGTTCATCGGCCGATTGCATCACGAAGTCACTGTTGAGCATCATCAACGCTTGCGGAGCCACGGTGGTCATGGCTCGGTCGCCGCTGGGGACCGCCGGGTCGGGGAAGTCCAACAACTGAAACAGATCGAAGACGTTGTTGCGGATCACTGGCAGATACAACGAGCGGCGACGGCTCGTGTAGTCGGTCAGATCAATCGACGTGTGATCGAACAAGTAGCCGCGATTCTTGACCTTCAGCAGCGAGCCTCCGAACGTCGAGTCCAACTGACCGCTGACCGCCAGCAGCGAGTCACGCACTTCCTCCGCTTCGAGCCGCCGCACGTTGACGCGACCGAACAGGCGGTTCTCAGGATCGCGAGCGACGACCTCAGCGGATGCCAAACTGCCCTGCTGGTAGGTGCTGGAGTTCAGAATCAAACGATGCAGCGATTTGAGCGACCAGCCATCAGCCACGAATCGCCGCGCCAGCCAGTCGAGCAACTCCGGATGCGACGGTGCCTCACCGAGCAGTCCAAAGTTTTCTGTCGTGCGAACCAGCCCCTTGCCAAAGTGCCACCGCCAGACGCGATTGACGAGAACTCGCGCGGTGAGCGGATGCTGCGGGTCGGTCAACCATTCCGCGAGTTGCCTGCGTCCACTTTCGGCCGGCCCGAACTGTGGCGGTTGCGGCCCACGCACGACGGGCGGAGTGCGGCGAGGGACGACGTCACCCAGCTTGAGCGGATTACCGCGCACATGAATCGCCAGATCGACGACTTTGTCCTCGGAGACGCCCATCGCCGCGGGATAGTCCGGCGGATTCTTTACGAGAGTCGATAACGCCTCACGGAGCTTCGTCAGTTCGGCTTTCGTCGCGTCGGGGTACAGCGTCTCCAATTTCTCCGGAGGCTTCTCCGCACCGTCGGCGGCGAGCTTCTCGCGAACCTGCTTGTCGGCTTGAGCGACAAATTCATCGACCGCCTTCTTCTTCGTTGCGAGCTGCGCTTCGTACTCGGTTCGCATGGCGATGAGCGTCGCGGAAGGCAATTCGTTCTCGTGCCACTTCGCGACCTTCGTGTAGGTGTCCATCGTCCGCGTGCTTTTGAGAATGCCGGCCAACCCGTAGTAATCGGCGGTCTCGATCGGATCGAACTTGTGGTCGTGACAGCGAGCACAGCCCAGCGTCAGTCCGAGAAACACGCGGCCGATGCTATCGACTTGCTCATCGACGATGTCCATCTGCATCTTGTCCTGGTTGACCTCGGCCAAGACTTTCGGGCCGATGGTCAGGAACCCGGTCGCGATCAATTGCGCGTGCCGCTGAGCTTCATCCGCCGCCGGCAGCAGATCGCCGGCAAGTTGTTCGACGATGAAACGATCGAACGGCTGATCGCGGTTGAATGCTGCAACGACATGATCGCGATACCGCCACGCATTGCCGTGCGCGATGTTCTCGTCCAGTCCGTTGGAGTCTGCGTATCGAGCGACATCCAGCCAATGCCGCCCCCACCGCTCGCCGTAGGCCGGCGATGCCAGCAGCCGATCGACAAGTTGAGCGAACGCATCGTCTCGATCATCTGCGAGAAAAGTTTCGATCTCGCCAAGCGTCGGCGGTAGGCCGGTCAAGTCGAAAGTCACTCGGCGAATCAGCGTTCGCTTGTCGGCTTTCTCCGCAGGCGAAAGCCCGGCGGATTCGAGTTTCGACAAGATGAAGTTATCCAGCGCGATTTGCGGCCATTTCGTGTTTTTGACAGCCGGGATTTGCGGTTCTGTCGGCGGTTGAAAGGCCCAATGCTTGGGGTCACGGCTCCGCATGCCGGTCTTCGCAGTCTCCGGAAACGGCGCACCCATCTCGACCCAGCGGACGAGATCCGCGATCTGACGATCCGCGAGTTTCCCGTCCTCCGGCATCTTGAGGTTCTCGTCCTCGTGCCGCACTGCGCGGATCAACAAGCTTTTGTTCGGTTCGCCGGGAACGATCGCCGCGCCGGAGTCGCCCCCGCGCAACAGTGCTTCACGCGAATCCAACCGCAGCCCGGCCCACTGCTTCTTCGAGCCGTGGCATTTCTGGCAATGCTCGACCAGCACCGGACGCACGTTGGTCTCGAAGAACCGCAACTGCTCCGCCGTTGGCGGCGCAGTTCGAGCGGGTTCGTCGGCGGCCAACAGCACGCACAGCAACGCACAAATCATGAACGGTCCTTCTTGATGATCTCGGAGAATTCTCACCGGACCAGCTTAGAACGGCCAGACCAACGGGGCCAGTGCGACGGTCACGAGCATGTACAGCAGGTCGAGCGGAATGCCGATCCGCAGGTAGTCGCTGAAGCGATAGCCGCCCGGCCCCATGACCATCAAATTGCACTGATAGCCGGTCGGCGTCGCGTAGCCGGCGGACGAAGCGACCATGATCGACATGATGAACGGCATCGGATTCACGCCGAGTTTGTCAGCCGCCGCGAGCGCGATCGGGAACACGAGCACCGCCGCCGCGTTGTTCGTGATGAGCTCCGTCAGAATCATCGTCGCGAGGTACACCGCTGCCAGCACCGCCCACGGTCCACCACCAAAGGCTTGAGCGGCACCCGTCAGGTTGTCCGCCAGGAGTTTCGCGGCTCCAGACATTTCCAGCGCACGCCCGATACCGAACGAGGCACCGATGCTGATAAGCACGTCCATCTCCATGCTCTCGCGAGCCTCTCGAGCGGTGCAGCACTTCGTCAGGATCATCAGTCCGCCCGCCAGCGTTGCCGCCGTCAGGATGTCAAACCACTCGGCGAGATTCACGAGCACCATCACCAGCAGAATCAGAATCGCAATCCAAGCTTTCTCGTGCCGCAGCGGTGCGGAATTTTGCACGCTGCTGACCAGAAAGAAGTCGCTGCGATTTCGCATCCGGGTCTCGAAGGATTGATGAGCCTCCAGCAGCAACGTGTCGCCGGAACGCAGCACAATGTCGCCGATCTTCGCGTTGATCCGCTCGCCGCTGCGAGCCACCGCCAGCACGGCTGCGTCGTAACGGCTGCGAAACTGGCCGTCGCGAATCGTCTTGCCGACGATCGGGCAACGATCCGAAACCACCGCCTCTAGCAAGCATCGTTGCGTCCGCGGATCGTTCAATTTGAAGACTTGATTCGTCGCCGGCTGCAAACCGCGAATCTTCTGCAAATCAACGACCGACTCGACGATGCCGACAAAAATCAGCCGGTCGTTTTCTTGGAGCCGCTCGGTCGGACCGACGGCCGGCAGGATGTCCTCGCCCCGTTCAATCTCCGCCAGAAACAGTCCCGACAAATGACGCAGTCCTGCCTGTTCAATCGTCTGACCGACCATCGGACCGCCGGGCTGCACGATCATCTCGACCGTGTATTGCCGAGGATCGTCGCTCAAGCTGATCGCCGGCTTGCGATCGGGCAGCAGCCATTTGCTCGTGGCGATCACGAACGCCAAGCCGATCACCGCCGCCGGCAGGCCGATCCAGGTGATGTCGAACATCTCCAATTGAGGAAACGCCTTGGGCAGTCTGCCATCGCCGATCGCCTTCACGATCAACCCGGCAATCACGATGTTCGTGCTGGTGCCGATCTGCGAGCAACAGCCGCCGAAGACCGACGCGTAGCTCAGTGGCAAGAACAATTTCGACGGACTGATTTTGCTTTTCTTGCAGAGGTCATCGACCACCGGCATGAACATCGCCACGCAGGGCGTATTGTTCAGAAAAGCGCTCAACCCCATCACCGGAAACAACAGCCGAGTCTGAGCCGTCATCACGGTCTGCGGCTGTCCGATGATTGGTTTCGTGACCATCGCCATCGCGCCAGTTTGCACCAAGCCCGCAACGACCACGAACAACACCGCCACCGTCAGCAGCGCGGAATTTCCGAAGCCTGCCACCGCTTGATCGACCGACGGCAGCAGCTTCCCGGCCGAGAACGGACTGACCGCCAGGATCAAAGCCAAGCACCCCATCGTGATCATGTCGGCCGCGAAGTTCCGCGCCAGGCCATAGACCATCACGACAACGACAGCGAGCGAAAACCACAGTTCCCAAGGATGTCCAAACAGCATCGGCAAACAACTCAAAGCGAGGGGGCGACAGATTTCCGCGACACGATCAAAGCGGAGGGAATGTAACCGATGCCGTGGTCGCGATGGTACGCAGCAGCGAACTCATTCACCTGGAGTGCTGCGGCTTGACGCAGCCCTCCATCCGACTTTTTGCACGCGTCCAGTCGTCGCAAACTCTCAACCTTCGCACGTCGACTGTCACGACGTCATCACGAAGCATTCGCGAGTCGCATCCCGCGATGAATGGAGGGCTGCGTCAAGCCGCAGCACTCCAAGGATCACTCCTGTTCGGCCAGCGATTCGTAGTAGCGGCGGATGTGCTCGGAGTATTTCGGCAGCGTTTTGTCGTGCGGCAGGTTGAGCATTTTCTCGCGCAGTGCTGGGGGTAGATGTCCCCAGACCGCCTCGCGAAGTTGACGTTGGCGGCGGAGTTCGGCGAGGGCATCGCTGCCGGTCTGCTCGCGGTCGGATGAGTTGCGGGCCTGAGCGGAATCCCGTCCCGTCGGTTTGCCCCCCGTGCCGTCGGTCGTTGATGATTTTTCGTTCGGAGTCTTGTCCGACATCGGTCCTGGCTGGCCCGTGCGCGCGACGGACTGCTGCTGAGCCGCTCGTTGTTGCCAGCGTTTCAACAGCGCGTCGAGCGATTCAACTGCCGTCTGCTGCATTGCCTGTGTCGGCTTGCCGGTCTCGGCCGCTCGGAGTTTTTCGAAGGATTCCTGCATCGCCGACAGCGCCGTCTCGCGCGGCGCGGTTTCGTCGGGAGTTGTCGGGGGCGGATCTTTCATCGGCTCCGCTGCCGGAACTTGCTCCAACAGGCGGGACGTCGCCTCACGCACGGACTGCTGGTCATCGGCAAGCTGACGCAGTTCCGACTCGCGACGCTTTGTCTCGTCGTCATTCGGCGGAGTCTTCGGCTCACGAGCCTCGGCCGATCGGGTGCGGTCACCGACGTCGGATTGCAAGTCGCGGAGCAGTTTCAATTGAGCGACGGGGGGCACCGGCTCCTCCGGCTGCGCGTTCTGCTTCTGACCTTCCGGCGGCTGTTGAGCGGTCTCGCCTTTCGGCGGTTGAACGGGCGGCGGAGCGAGAGCGTCCGCCAGTGATTGCAACGCACGGAGCGCGGACTGTTCGCGGCGAGCGGTCTCCTCGTCAAGTTGCTTCTCTCGCAGTCGTGATGCGGCGGCGGCGAGATCGCTCGTCGCGCGGTCGAGCGTCAGCCGCACCGCTTCGATGTCGGTCAGCGACTTCGACAGCTCTTCTGTGTTGACGGCAAGTTCCTGCTCCGCCTCGCCGAGATTCAGCGCGGCCTTCGACAACGGCCGAGTCCATTTGCCGGTCTTCTGTTGCTCGGCCGACAACCGCTGCGTCTCGTCCACGACCGTCTTTTGCCGAGCCACCAATTCGCGCACCGCTTCAGCCAGAGCGTTCGTTTTCTCGGCGAGTTCCTGTTGCTGAGCCGCTCGGCGAGCGGCCGCGAGTTCGCGACCCGCCTGTTCCAGATCGTCGAGTGCCGTTTGCTCTTCGTCCGCCCCGCGCGCGAGTTGTTTGTCAGCCAATTGCAATTCCGCTTGCTGCATGTGCCGGCTCGCGCGACGCAGCGCTTCGCGCGACTCGTCCGCGCGAGTTTCTTTCAACTTCGATGCCAATTCCTCCGCCGACTTTTTCGCTTCCCCTTGTCGATCGCGCAGAGACTTCGCCTGCTCGGCGAGTTCCTCCGGCGTGAGCGACGCCCCCTTCTCCGCCGCCGCGCGAGTTTCTTCGAGCAACTTCCGCTGCTGCTGAGTCAAAGTATCGAGTTGCCCTTCAAGCTCCTTCAACTCGCGAACGGCTGCATCGGAGTTTGCCGTCGGAGTCTGCGCCAGCTTGTCGGCGAGAGCCTGCAATTCCTCGGCAAGCTGCTGCTGAGTGCGACCCGCCTGACCGAGATTGTTCTCGGCAACCTCGCGCGCTGCCTCCCGCGCCTTCGCCGCGAGCGCACGCTGGTCGAGTTCGGCGACGACCTCCTCGTGGGGCACGTTTTCAACGTGCCCGCCCGTCTTCTTTTCGACCGACGATTCTTCCGCTGCTGGGCCGGGCACGTTGGAAACGTGCCCCACAGCGAGTCGCTGCCGCAGTTGTTCGATCCGTTCGGCCTGACGCGACTGTCGATCAGCGAGCTTCGCGACGTCCGCTTGCTGCTGACTCGGCAACTGCGACGCCGATTTTCCGAGCGTCTGCGGTGCCAGTTCCGACGTGTCTCGATTGAGCGTCTCTTGCGTTTTCGCGAGTTCGCCGACTTCGCGGGCCAAGTCGCGCCGGTCTCGCCACTGAGTCAAATCGCGGATCAACTCGGTCAACGTCGTCAGCACGTCCGCCTGCCGCGCGACAATTTCCGGAAACGATTCCGCCAAGCCGACGAGCGGTTGAGTCCCGGCACTCTCCTTCACGGCTCGACCCAACAGGCTTTCCAACGTCGGTAGCGTTTGACGGGCCAAACCCTCGACCGCCGCAGCGATGTGCGTGAGCCGTTCGCGCGTCACCGAATCGTTCAACTGGTTGTCTTCGAGTTGCGACAAAAGTTCTCGCGAGCGTGAAATCACACCGTCGCCTCGGCCAGTCAGCCGCAAGCCGATCTGCCGCTGATCCAACTCAACCCGCTTGAGCGAGTCCCGATCCTGCGGTCGAAATTCCCCACCCTTCTCGGCTTGAACACGCAGCAAGTCCGTTTGATCTTTCGCCTGCGACTGCTTCGTGGCGAGCGTTTCCAAATCGTGCAACAGCAGGTCGAGCCGATGCGCGATCTCCGAAAGTTTCTCTTCCGGTGAGACGACGGTCAGCGTCCGCGTCACACTCCGGCCGACACGCGGCTCGCCGATGTCGCAGAGATCTGATGCAACGAATCGCAGCGCAATCCGATCGCCGACCTTCGGGTTCAGCTTGTTCACCTGCCAAGCCAGCCGCACGATTGCTTCACGCGCCCCGTCCTCGTGGGGCAGGTTTTCAACCTGCCAGTTGTCATCGTTCGTAGCCCGGACGCCTACGTCCGGGGTGAGTTCGGACGTAGGCGTCCGAACTACGGAATACTCCAATCGCACATCGCGCAAACGACGCTCATCCCGCCCGGTCGCCGCCAGCCGAACCGTCGCGTTTGCCGTCACGAGCTGATCGGTCGCTGGCTCTTCGAGCGACACGACCGGCGGCGGGTCGGCGATGCCGACAACGTCCAATCGCAATGCCGACAAGTTTTGAAACTCGTCCCGATCCGTCAGCGCTAATTGCTGAGTCACCGATCCGGCATGCGATACGCCGAACCGCCAGACCAAATCACGTCCGTTCGGTACGATCGAAATCTCGTGGCCGATGCTGGCAGCATCCGCCACGGCGCGTGTCACCGGCCGATTAGACTTCGCGCTGATCTTCACTCGCGAGCCAACGATCGCGCGGACTTGAGTCGCTCCCTCCGGCAACGTCGCGGCCACGTCGCCCGTGTAGCTCGGCGGCCTGATCTCCACGCGGAACGATTCCAGTTTGGGAGGCGGGACGATTCGCAGTTCGTGCCACGGCATCTCGTGATCGTCACCGCCAATGGCTCGGAACTCGACCACTCCTTCGTCGATCGGAAGACGAACTGCCGCAGCCTCGTGAGAACGATCCGCCGAGTCTCGCAGCGTCGCCGTTCGCAACGGCTCGGATTGCGGCAACCGACCGCGCTGACGAAACTCGACCAGCACCGGCTGAGGCAGCGGCCCGCGAGCATTGATCACAAACACATCTAACGGCTGTCCCTGCACGTTTCGCAACGGATGCTCCGGCGAAGTCGTCACCGGCGAAAGATCGCCGCGCACCAATTGCAGTTCGACCCTCTTCGGCCACGGCTGATCGGCGAGCGGCCACCACAACCGCCGCATCGCCATCGACGCGGCCGCCGAATTCACCGTGAACAACAACAACCCGATGCCGAGCAACGCGGCCACCGACAACACCGCCCGCCGCGATTCGCGCCGGTCGAGCACCTCGGCGAAATCCAGAGAGCGGGCTTCCGCCGCCGTCTGCTCGATC
The DNA here is from genome assembly GCA_945904015.1 of Candidatus Kuenenia stuttgartensis. Taxonomy (GTDB): domain Bacteria; phylum Planctomycetota; class Planctomycetia; order Planctomycetales; family Planctomycetaceae; genus SXKJ01. The sequence goes on from CAMDPK010000027.1 coordinate 48,266, forward strand.
AACCGCCGCTGCAACTCTGGCGAGCCGACGCTCGGACTGACATCGTGTTCCAAGAACTCAACAGCCGTCGCCAAGCGGCTGCGCAGCTTCGGAAAGTGCGACTCCAGATGGCCGGAGAGTTCCAAGTTCGACAACGGCCGGCGCAACGGAGCGATCAATCGCCGCCACGCCAACCAACCAACCGCCAGCAACAACGCCGCCAGCAATCCGGTTCGCGTCCCGCGGTCATCGAAGTGCAGCAACCAATCGCCAAGCCCGATCAACAGCGCACCGCTCAGCAATCCCGCGATCGTCCAACCGAGTCCATTCAGCCACAGCAGGCGACGGACAGAACGGCGAAGGTCACCCAAATGGTCGAGAAGCGAAGGCATGGTGTTGTCGTTATACCGATCCACCGTGGCGATGGCATAGACTTTCATCCGTCAGACAAGACGCCAGCGACGTCGGAGCGACCATTCGACGGTCAACAGTGCAGCAAACAACACCAGCAATTCCCAGCGAGTCCACAACGGAATGATGGTCGCGGCCGAAAGCGGGACGGGTTGCCCGGCAGGGATCTCGGCCGGAACGCGGTCGGCTTCGTGCAGCGGAAAGTATCGGCCGTGCGTCGCACGAGTGGCGGCTTCGAGATCAGCTCGGTCGAGCTGCCGGCGCAGCAACTCGCGCTGTGGTGCTTCGACCGCAAAGTCGGCGGCCGGTGGCGAACCGGGAAACGACGGATCAGAGAGCCAGGCGTGATAGCGTCCGACGCTCAGTCCGCGCAGCTCGCCGGCGAAGAGATTCGTGGAATTGGCCATGCGCGCGAGTTCGATGCTTCGCCGCGGCTCGTCGGACCGTTCGAGCATCACGGTCGCCGAACCGCTCGCCGGGAGTTGTCGTTCGTCGTTGACTTGCAACCGCAGCTTCACGGCGTCGCCACGCTGGTACGTCTGTCGGTCGGCGGTGAATTCGACGCCGCGAGCTCCGTCGAGGCTTTGCGTCCGGCTGAGAAATCGCAATGCCTGAATCCAGTACCGCGAGTAAATTCTCTCGCCGTCTCGAAAACGCCAGCGCCACAACTCGTCGGTCGCGTGAAACAAAACCTTGCCCGCTCCGAACCGTTGCAACGCGATGACTGGCAATCCGCTTGCTGCGGACTTCTCACCGCGCCGCTGCGGATGTTCGAGCAACACGGTTGCCCCAGCTCGCAAACGAGGCGCATCGCACAACCAGAACAGTCCGGGCAACGATTTCCACACGTCGCGCGTTGCACTGACGCCGGTCAGGTCGTCGCCGCTTGCGAGCGCGTCCAATTGCAGATGCCGAAACAACGAAGTGCTCAAGCGCCCGGCCTCGGTCAATCGCGGCTGAAACGGTTCGCGCAGGTCCGTGTCGAGGGTCGGCACACTCGCCCCGTCGAGTTCCACTGGCAACAGTGTTTCGAGCGGCGTGCCGCGAAAGCCCAACGGCATGTGCTCTGAACCGGCCATCAGCAACAGTCCGCCTCCCTCGCGGACGAACTCGCGGACATGTTCCAAAACGCCGGGTGAGAACGCCCCGGGATTCAGGTCGCCCAGCAACAGCACGTCGTACACCGAGAGTGCCTCGCGCGTCAGCGGGAAGCGGCCTTGCAGCGGCTTTGCGGTCTCGTCCTGCAATGCAAATTCGAGGTCCGCCTCTTGCAACAACGTGTGCAACTCGATGGTCGGTTCGCGTTCGAGCAGGTTCTTCAGCTCGCGAAATTCCCAGCGCGGCAGCCCGTCTGCCAGCAGGATTTTCAGTTTGCCCTCGCGTACCCGCACCGATCGCGACAGCCGATCGTTGTTGCGGTCCACATCCCCCGGCGGCGGCGTGACGAGAAGCTCAAACTCGTGATCTCCCGGCTGCGTCGGAGTGAACAGCAAATCAACCGTCACCGTTTGTCCGTCCGCCGGCAGTTTGATCGACCGCCGGGTGAGGCTTCGTTCCTTGCCGCGCTCGCGCAACTCCACCGTGGCAGACTGCCCGGCCAAGCCGAACGACTTGACCTTCGCGGAGAAAATCAGCGGATCGTTCACGAACGCGACATCATCGACCGCGACCTCGCCAAGCTGCACGTCGCGAGTCGGCTGATCACTGCCAATGCCGATGACGAACAGCGGCACCAACCGCTCGCGAGCCAACGGAACGACCGCACTCAGTCGATCGGCGTCACCGCTGCTGGCAATCCCGTCTGTCAGCAGCACGATCGCAGTGGGAGGCGTCCCGCGCGTTTGATTCAACACCTGCCGCACCGCCTCCGCAGGTCGAGTCACGTCGCCTGTCGGCAGCAATCGTTCGAGGTCCGCGATCAGCCGTCGTACCGCTTCGTCATCCACCAAGTCGTCGCCGACGGGAACCGCCTCCGCTGAGAATCTCTCAACGCGGAGTCTGTGTCGGCGTTGCAATTGTCGCAGCCAGCGTCCGTCGTCTCGCGACAGGATCCGCCGTGCCAATTCCAATCGCTCGGCATCCGCTGAAGCCGCCGTGGAATTCGATCCGGCGAGTGTCGCGACAAACTTGCGGTCCTCGTCCGCCGAATACGCATCGCGCAGCCCCATGCTGGCCGAGTCGTCGATCAACACCACGACCAATGGCAATCCCGTGCTCTCCACCGACACGCTGACTTGAGCCAGCAGCAGCAACACCAACGACAAAACCAAACAACGCAGCCCGATCAAGATAGCTCGTTGCCGCAGGCCCAGTGACCGCCCGTCGCGGCGATAGACCTCGACGATCACCAACATCAATCCAACCAGCAGCAACCAGCCAATCGCTGGCGGCAGCCACGACGGCCACGGCAGTCGCGCAGTCCAACTCCAGCGCAACACTTGCCCCGGCTCCGTCGCCGGCAAGCCCAAAGATGTTTCCCACCAACGATGCAGCCAATTGCTCACGGTGTCGTAATGCCTCAAGCCACTGCGAATCTCCCCGATCGAACTGCGCAGCATTGTCTCGCGACACCGGCTCGATTTCCAAGCCGAGCGTCAAGGCATTACGATCCGCCGCAACGGGGACTTCTCTCTTCGACTGCGACCAACGTGATGCGCCGCTTCCTCAAAAATTATCGTGAACGACATCTGCATCCCGGCAATCTGGCCATCCACCTGATCGCTCTGCCGGTGACGTTCATCCTGCCGATTCACTTTCTCGTTTGGAGCTACCCGACTTCGTGGGCACTGATCGCATTTGTGGTCGGCTATGCCTTGCAGTTCCTCGGACATGCGATCGAAGGCAACGACGCGGGCGAGTTCATCCTCATCAAACGTTGGCTCGGCCGGCCGTACGTCGAATTTGGTCCGCGACACCCGTCACGCACCGGCTCAGCATCACCGGAAGCATGATCCTTCACTCTGCCGACCGAAGTGCTGCGACCGCTGTTTCACCGAAGTTGCTTTCCATTTTGCGTCCGGTATAGTTCCGCCCGTCCGCACGCGGATCGGAGAGGTGGCAGAGTGGCCGAATGCGCCGGTTTGCTAAATCGGTGTAGGGTTTTAATCCTACCGGGGGTTCGAATCCCCCCCTCTCCGCTCGATCGACGGCCCACGAGTCACAATCAAATGACTCGTGGGCTTTTGCGTTTCTGGAGTGCTTTCAGAGCTTCCCTTTTGTGGCGGTGTTTGTGGCGTTTTGTGGAGGGGGAATTCTCTGAAAGGCTTCCCTCA
>CAMDPK010000028.1 GCA_945904015.1 Candidatus Kuenenia stuttgartensis
TGCGATCCGCTTGGGCATCGGGCGACAGGGCGATCGGGGCGGCTTCATCGTCTGGCTCGCCGATGACCTTCGCCAGTCCCCAATCGAGCACGATCACTTCGCCAGACTCGCCCAAGACGATGTTCTGCGGCTTGAGGTCGCGGTGAATCTCACTTTGATCAGCCGGAACGCGCTAGCGTCCGGTTCGGGCACAGAACTAACGACAAACCGGACGCTAGCGCGTTCCGGCTCATTATCGCACCCATCAAAGTGAGTGCCATTGGGCCAACGCTTCGCAAATACTGACGAAGGCGTTGAGCAGACGCGGCAACGACAGCGGATCGGCCTGACCGGCTCGACGCTGGGCGTGATGCCGCTGAATCGCCTCGGACAGCGTTTCGCCCTTCACCGATTTCATCGCATAGAACGGTCGCCCGCCGCAATTCACTTCGTACACCGGCACAATGTTGGGATGCTGGAGTTGCCCGGTGATCTGTGCCTCGCGAATCAATCGCCGCGCGGCTTGGCTCGACTCCGTACCCGGCTTGATCTCCTTGATCGCACCTCGCGCGCCAAGTCGTTGTCACGAGCCAGCCAAACCTTTCCCATCCCGTCAATGCGATTTCGGCGAACGGTTCGACGCCGCGTGACAGGCGTCGGAGATCATACGACGGGGCGAAACACCACTTGCCTGAATATTCGGAAGCAACTGAGCAGTTTGTGGCCTCGCGCGGGACACAACACTCGACCTCGCCCCGATCCACGTCATACCGTCTCGATTGGTTTCGCCTTCATTTTCCGCCCCTCTTTTTGCGACAGTCCTGTCATAGCAAGCGGAATGCCGAAGAATGATTGGTCATGCGCCGGCAACAACCGAAACTTCGAGTCATTCTTCCATCTCACTCGGTCAGTCAACACGATCTGGAACCGTTCTCAATGATCTGGAAAAACTGGTTGAGCCGATGGCACAGTAGACCTCAGCAATCCAGAGCGCGTCGCCGGAATGGTCGCATCAGCGAGCGTGCGGAACGGCTCGAAGGCCGTTGCCTGCTGACGGGCGATGCCGTGCTCGAAGGAGCCGCGTTTCTCGACGCGAACACCAACGAAACCTTCGACGACGGCGACAGCGGCTTGTCCGGAGTCGTCGTGTTTCTCGATGTGAATCACAACGGGGAATTGGATTCGGCTCCATTAACGGCGTCGGCGATCGACACGCCGGTTGAGATTGTGGACCTCAGTACGGCAACCTCGTCGCTGACGGTGATCGGCACGACGGGAACCATTGTGGATGTCGAAGTCACGATCGACATCACTCACACCTATGACAGCGACTTGATCGTGACGCTCATCGCGCCGAACGGCAGATCCGTGACACTGGCAAGCGGAGTGGGAGGTAACGGCCAGGGGTTCCTGCAAACCATCTTCGACGATGAAGCCTTGGAAGCCATCGCCGACGGCGCTCAGGCTCCGTTCACGGGACGATTCCGGCCAGTTGGCAAGTTGCAGGTTCTTGACGGCATCTCGCCCGAAGGCATTTGGACGCTGCAAGTGCGAGACAACGTCGATGGCGATGTCGGGCAGATCGACGGATTTCAGTTGTCGTTCCTGGTCAGCACCGAAGCGACGAGCACCACGGCCGACAACGGTCAGTACCAGTTCGAGGGCCTGGAGGCGGGAACCTACACCGTTGCGGTCGTGTTGCAGCCGGGCTTGATCCTGACGTCGCCGGATTCATTGAACCACATGGTGACGTTGGAATCCGACGAAACCGACTCGGGCCTCAACTTTGGTCACACGGCGCTTCCTGCGGCCATTCAAGGCCAGAAATGGATCGACCTCAACGGAAACGGAACGCATCAGCCGGATGAGCCAGGCTCCGACGGTTGGATGATCGAAGTGCTCGATGCGATTTCGCAGCAGGTCATCGCCTCCACGGAGACGATGTCGATCGACCTGAACGACAACGGCGCGATCGAACTGGAGACCGAGTCGGGACTGTACTCGTTCGAGAATCTCCCCGCGGGAACGTATTTGGTTCGCGAGATTGCGCAGCAGGGCTGGATCGGAACATTCCCCGCAGTGAATCCAATTCGTGGCGGAGATAACCCGGTGACTCAAGCGGGAACCTATGTCGCGACGACTCCTCCCACCGGTTCCGCCGAAACTCCTGCCGACTGGTTGCCGGACCTCATCATCGACATGCAGAGCGCTGAGGGCCTGCGCGACGTCTTCATCGACGGCGAAGTGCTCCGCTTCGGACAGGCGACGCCGAACGTCGGTCACGGCCCGCTGCGAATTGTGGGCGGTGCCGACAACGGCGACGGAACCCAACAGGTGTTGCAACGCATTTATTCCGATCAACTCGATCCCCTCACGGGCGAACGGCTGTTCCACGAGCGTGAGGCCGGGAACTTCAGTTTTCATTCAGAGCACAATCACATTCACTTCAACGACTTCACTCGGTACGCACTGCGAGCGACTTTGCCAGACGCCGATGACGACGGAGTTGTGGAGGTCGGCGACATCGTGCGCGGCGGTACGAAAACGAGCTTCTGCCTGATCGACATTTCGCCCTTCGACCTGTCGCTGCCAAACGCCGCCAGCGAGCCCAGCGGCTTGGGTTGCGACGTCGAACAACAAATTTCTGTCGGCTGGGAAGACATCTACGGTTCCGGAACCGTCGGCCAAGAGCTCAACATCGCCGGATTGCCACCGGGGCAGTACTGGCTGGAAGCGGTCGTCGATCCGGACAACCATTTCATAGAGCTCGATGAAACCAACAACGTCGGCCGCATCCTGGTCACGATTAAGGCCTCCGGTCGGCTGCACGAAGTCACGCTCGATCGCGGTGACACGGTCTCCGGTCTCGACTTCGGCAACTTTGAAACGGTGAGCCTCAGCGGCACCGTCATTCACGACGCCAACGCCAACGGCATTCTTCATCCGGAGGAAGTTGGTCAAGCCGGCGTCGCCGTCTACATCGACCTCAACGGCGATCACATTCTCAACAACCCCAGAACCGGAGACGGGGTGGCTGACGGCTTGGCTTTGGAACCTTGGGCGATCACCGACAGCGAGGGGAATTTTGTCTTCACGGGACTTGGTGCCGGAACTTTTCAAGTTCGCATCGTCACTGCGAATGACCTGCCGCAAACCACAGAAACCCCTGCCAGCGTTTCGGTCACGAGTGGACACGACGTTGACAGTCTGACCTTTGGCATCGGTGCGATCACCGGTGCGACGACCGTTGTTCGGCACGGAGTGGATGCGGGGCATCTCGAAGTGACCGATATTTCCGCGCACGGCCAGGCGGATAACTTGCAGATTGAAGTTCAGGAATTTGGCGGATCGTCGCCTGGTGTGCGAGTTCACGATCCGGACCATGTGCTGCAATCTTCGGTCGGCGTGCAGGAGGGATTGCACACGGTGTTTATTCCGCTGACCGAGTTTTCACATCTGACGCACGTCGTTGTCCTCGCGGGTGCTGGCAACGATCGAGTCGTGGTGGATCTGGGCCTGTCGTCCGTCTTCGCAGTGATCGACGGAGGCGCAGGCAACGACCGCTTGCAGGTCATCGCAACGCCATTCGTTGGGGAGACTGCCGATGGTCACGACCACAACGCTCACGACCACAGTCAGCCCTCCGACCATCACGACGGTCAGAACGTCCTGACGGGCGGAGCTGGCAATGATGTGCTGATCGGCAGCGACAAGAATGACCTGCTCCTGGGACAGGGTGGCAAAGATTTGATCGTCGGCAACGCCGGGGACGACGTGCTGGTTGGCGGTCACGGTCTCGATTCGACAGCGGGGGGCGACGGCCATGATTCCACCAGTTGGCGGACCGGAGACGGGGCCGACGTGGTCAGTGACACGGAAGACTTCATCGTCACGGGGACGAAGTCAGCGAACAGATTTCAACTGACTGTCTCACGTGCCGGCCAGATCTTCTTCACTCAGGCCGATCGGATTCCCGTCACGGTGACTCTGAATGTTTCCCAGGCGATCATCGTGAATGCCGGAGCTGGCAACGACACACTGAGCGCCAGCACCAGCCTGCTGGCTCGGACTTCCGTTTTCCTGAACGGCGAAGGGGGAGTGGATCTCCTGCAATTGTCCGGCACGAGTTCCGCGGATTCCGTCATCTTCACCACTGCGGGCTTGGATCTGTTCACGTCGCACGCGTTTGGACTCTCCGGCACGGAACGTGTGACGGTCAGCTTGGGAGCGGGAAATGATCGTTGCGACGCTTCGGGGATCAGCGATGCCGCGGTGTCATTGACCATTCAAGGTGGCGCGGGCCACGACACCATCCTGGGCGGTGCCAGTGACGACGTGGCCTACGGTGGCCTGGGGAACGATCGGTTGTTCGGTGGTCTCGGAAACGATCGACTCCAAGGCGGAGCAGGAAACGACACGATTCTGGGCGGCATGGGGAACGATCAAATCGTCGGAGAGGCTGGCAAGGATGTCCTCGTCGGCGAAGCCGGAGACGATCAGCTCAATGGCAACGCCGGGGCCGACACGATCGTTGGCGGATCAGGCGACAACAGTTTGGTAGGTGGTGCTGGCCGCGACTTGCTGATCGGCGGCGACGACCGCGACGTTCTCAGCGGGCAAGGAAGTCAGGATCGTTTATTCGGTGGGGGCGGGGACAACCGGTTTGTCAGACCTGCATCGGGAGAAATGATCACGGCGTTCAACGACTTCCGTCTCGAAGAAATCCTGGACTTGCTGTAGCCCATCAGCCGGAACGCGCTCGTGTGTCGTCATTTCATGGCTTTTTGGGTTGATCAAATCAGCCGCAGGGCGCTAGCCCCGGTTGGAACCGGACGCTAGCGCGTTCCGGCTGATGGCTCTCACTTCGCCAATCCCTCTGAAGACCTGCCCCCCGGATTGTTCCCGGCCCACAAAACAATCGAGCGGGGCTGCTCAATGCCAGCCCCGCTCGTTGTTCGTTGGAAATGCCATTCAGCACTTAGTCGTCATTCAGGATCGTGCCGATGCCGGTCGTATTGCCGAAGACGGCGTTGACCGCGTTCGACAGTTTCAACAGCAGGGTTTCGTTCGCTTCCAGGGTCGTGTCCTGCTTGACCAAAACGGTAACCGTCTTGACGGTATCGCCTGCCGCGAAGGTGACGGTTCCGGTCTTGGCCGTGTAGTCCGAACTGGACAGCGCGGTTCCGTTCTGGGTGGCGAAGTTCATGGTCACCGTCTTTCCGCTGGCCGCTGACAGGCTGATCGTGAACGTCATCATCGTCGTGCTGCCAACGGTGCTTCCTTCGGCCACGCTCGTATTGAGGATCGTGATCGTCGGTGGCGAATCGTTGTCGTTGATCTTCGCCGTGGCTTGCGCCGTTCCGATCGTCGCGAGAGTCGCGCTGGCAATCTTTCCGTGGAAAATCTCGTCGGGTTCGTCCTTGGTGTCACCCAGGATGCCAACCGGGACATTCACAAAGAGGTCGCCCGCCGGGATCGTGACCAAGACCGACGTCTGGGCGGTGTAATCCAGGCCCGCCGTCGCGGCGGTCGCACCCGAGGCATTCGCGGTTGAGAACAGGACCGTGACCGGGCTACCGGCGATCGCCGACAGTGCCACCTTGAAAACATTCGGAGAGCCCGCTGTTTCGGTATGGCCTCCCGGCGTGATCGTCGAAATCGAGACGCTGGGCTTCGGATCGTTATCGACAATCGTCCCGATCCCTTGAAAGTCGGTGACAGTGCCATTCGTTGCCACACCTAAGTTGACTGAGAACGTCTCGCTCAATTCCGCCAGATTGTCACCCTTGACGACCACATTGAACGTTCCAGTCGTTGACCCTGCTGGAATCACCAAATTCGTCACTGGGATCGCGGTGAAGTCCGTACCACTGGTGGCAGTGCCGCCGGCCGTTGAGTAGGGCACGGTCACGGCGAACGAACTGGGAGCCGACAGGGTGACCGTGAACTTGGCGTTGGAAGTATTCGGAGTGTTGACCTCGGTCACCGAAACGTCATTGATGGTCACATTCGGTGCGGCATCATCATCCGTAATCGTTCCTGTACCCGTGCCGACCGCGATGGTCGCATTTGTCGGAGCACTCAAGACGACCGTGAACCCTTCGTTGTTTTCGTCGATTTTATCACCATTGGTGAGAATCGAGATGTCCTTCGTGGTCTCGCCGGGCAAGAAGATGAGTGTCGAGTTCTTCGCCCCATAGTCCGACCCGGACAGCGCGCTTCCGTTGACCGTGGTGTATTTCACCGTGATGGTATGCGTGCTGAGAGCGCTGAGCGTGACCGGGAAGATCATCTTCGTCTTGCCACTGCTCCCTTCCGGGACGGTCGAGTTGCCGATACTGATCGTGGGCGGCGGGTCGTCGTTGGTGATCGACCCCACGCCGAGCGTGTCGGCAAATGTGGCACCGGTGGCGCTAAACAATTTCACCGAGTAGCTCTCGGTCGGTTCGTCGATCAAGTCATTGACAATGGCCACGACGATATTCCCGGAAATAGACCCGGCCGAGATCGTCAAATAGGTATTACTCGTGCCGATGAAGTCGGCCGGTGAAGAGGCCGTTCCATTCAACGTTTGATAGCCCACCGTCACGTCAACGCCACTGATGGCGGACAGCGTCACGACGAAGGTTTGAGTGCCAAGAAAAGCACCTTCCACAACGGTGACGGCATCGCCGATCGAGACCGTCGGGATCGGGTCGTTGTCCACAATCGTCACCGTGGCGGACACGGGATCGGCCACAATCGCGGTCAGCAAGAACTGGGGTTCCACGAAATCCAGCGTGACGATGATCGTCTCCGGGCCTTCGTAGAGCAGATCGTCAAAGATGCCTGTCACGGGGATCAGTACGGACGTGGCGAAGGCTGGAATGGTCACCATTCCGGACAAGGTCGTATAGTCTGTGCCACCAGCAGTGGCCGTTCCGGTGATCGTGTAGAACACGTCGATCGAATCATCCGCAGTGACTCCGCCACCCAGCGTCACGGTGAATTCTCCGTCGGCGGGGACGGCTTCATCGGCGGACGGGTCAGAGGCGGTGATCGACACCGTCCCCACGTCCTCATCCGTAATCGTCGCCACATGCGTAACGCTTTCACCAACATTCACAGCCGCAATGCTGGTGGCGTCCAGAACATTGGTCGCACCATCGTTCGACAAGCCGAAGTTGATCGTTTCATCTCCCTCGATCACGAGATCCTCAAGGATGGTGACCGAAACGGTCTTCGTGTAGGTCTGTGTGTTGGCGGTGCCCACGGGAGCCCCGTTCACATCCGCCGACGTGAAAGTCACCGTCGCTGTTCCAAATGCGGAGTAATCGAAGTTCGCGAGCAGAGCGGTTCCGGTCAGGAGGTCCGTGACATCGACGCTCATTGAGTCGCCTGATCGCAACGCGAAGTCCGTCGTCAAATTGATGGTGATGTCGTAAGTCGGCGTCGCGTTTTCAAGAATCGAGCCGGCAGCCACGGCAAACGCAAACGTTCCCGTGACCGCGTCGTCATCCAGAATCGTCAACTCATGGGTGTCGTTTGCGCCGTCGATGACCGCAGTGTCTCCGATGAAGGACGCCGTCGCATTCGACAGGTCGAAGTCGATCGTCTCGTCTTCTTCGGCCAGAGCATCCTCAACAATGTCAACGGAGACCTCAATTGTCGTTATAAAAGCCATGGCAACGCCGTCGCCCGTAAAAGTCACTTGGGTGGGATTCGCCACCAATCCCGTGTAGTCCACTCCACCAGGAGAAGCGGATCCGGTGCCGGTTTCAAAGACAAGGACGCTCATCGTGTCGCCCGCACCCAAAGGCACATCAGTCATTAGATTAACAATGATGGTTTGGGTTACCACATTTTCCGTCACCGAGTTCGTGGGGACGGCGAAGGCGAATGTTCCTGTGACCGGAGTAATTCGAGACTCCAGCAGTTCCACGGCGCTGTTCATCAACGTCGTGCGTGCGGACGTGCCGAGAGTGGAACCACCCAATCGCCGACGGCGCGCGGGAACACGACGGGGCGAAAAGGCCAGACGATTGCGAATCGCATCAAACCAAGGTGAGAGCACCATGTGAGGAATTCCTTCAAAAGAGAGTGAGGGTGTATTTTACGAGGCTCTGTTCCGTCGGTCACCATGCGATCGCAGGACAGAAACCGAACACGAAAAAGTTGTCAGTTCCACAGCACGCGGCGAAGTTTACAGGGGAGGAATAGCTTCCCGAATTCCGCATCAGCCGGAACGCGCTAGCGTCCGGTTTATCACGCACGTCTTAACCGGACGCTAGCGCGTTCCGGCTAATTTCGAAAACCACTTCGGGAAGTTATTGTGCCCCCGTTCCAGGAAACCCCACGAGACTTCTCATGGTGGAGGGATCTTTCTAATTGGGACACCGTTTTGAACTCTCCGCACGACGCGCGAGCGAGTGATTGGCCGGAGCAAGCCACTCGCTCGCGCGTCGTGCTCAGTCTGCCGACAGAACAGCGCACCAAGCAGGCCGCCACAGCGAGGCTGTGGCGGCTCTTGGCAAAGACGTCCCTGAGCGAATTCCGGCTCAGGAGGTCAGGTCACACTAGTTGCCGTCGTTGGCCGCACCCGTTTGGGTCTTGCCACAGACGTCGTCGTAAATCAACGCTTTGCAATCGCAATCGTCAACACCGTCGTTGAAACCAAATCCCGCCACTTGAGCGTGCGGCTTGGTGGCACCGGCGGTGTCCTTGCGGAGGCCATTGACGCTGTAGGACTGGTCGATCGCACCGAAGGCGTGGGACAAGTCGACCAACTCGGCGTTGATCGAATGTTGAACCGAGGTCAGGCCGACAACCATTCCCAGGACCGCGATCGTCAGGACGAGCACGAGCTCGGCCGAGACCACGAAACCAACTTCGTCGTTGAAGAGCTTACGCATGATGAACCGTTCCTTTTTTGATTTTTTGAGACTGAGAGACCACTTTGTGAAATTTGGAGACGAGACACATTCTCCCGTGATGGCAGTGAGACGTACCGACATCACTCACAGGACCGGTGACGAGTTCTTTGCTCAGCAAGTCTGATCCGCTCGCTGAGAACTCTGCACCGCACACGAACCCCATCGGGAGAAGACCGGGGCTCGAACGTTTGCCGGACGATCCATCGACTGTTGAGAACATCCGAGACCGAGGCACGACTTCACAGAATCATCCACATTGACGACGAGCCGCGAAGTCTGCTCACACTTGAAACAGAGCCGCCACAGTCAAACTGTGGCGGCTCGCGGTAGAGTTATCACTGAGCCATCTCAGACTCAGGAGATTACTAGTTGCCGTCGTTGGCCGCACCCGTTTGGGTCTTGCCACAGACGTCGTCGTAGGTCAACGCGATGCAATCGCAATCGTCCACACCGTCGTTGAAACCGAAGCCAGCCACTTGAGCGTGCGGCTTGGTGGCACCGGCGGTGTCCTTGCGGAGACCATTGACGCTGTAGGTCTGATCGACCACACCGAAGGCGTGGGACAAGTCAACCAGTTCCGCGTTGATGGCGTGTTGAAGAGACGTGAGTCCGACAACCATGCCCAGGACAGCGATCGTCAGGACGAGCACGAGCTCGGCCGAAACCACGAAACCAACTTCGTCATTGAAGAGCTTACGCATAATGAACCGTTCCTTTTTTTGAGTTTTTGAGACTGAGAGACCAAGTGAGACAAACGTGAGACACCATCCTCCACACAGCTTCGGTGAGACGACCGAGACTATGATTTCGTGCTGTGGTAACCCTCTCTCCTTGGCGAGGCTGATCCCCTCGACAATGAAATCACCACACATTTGCCTGAGCTTGGAGGACGTTCAGGCAACACGAATTTGGTCTGTCGTTGGCCGACAACAGACCACAGCACTACCGGTAGTGCTCGAACCACCTCTTGAGGGAGATGGCTCGTGTAGGAACGGGAACATGACCGATCGGTGATGTCCCCAAAGACTCGCGGGTGGTTGATTCGACTGAACGTGTCAGCCCCTCAAACGCTCTCTCACCTTCGTTTGAAGACCACTGCGAGTGTGTGTATTTGCTGCGATGCCAGCCATCTCCGATGAAAGAGATGGCTCGTGTATGAAGGGGACAGGACCGATCGGTGATGTCCCCAAAGACTCGCGGGTGGTTGATTCGACTGAGCGAGTCAGCCCCTCAAACGCTCTCTCACCTTCGTTTGAAGACCACTGCGAGTGTTTGCATTTTTGTTTTCCGAACCAGTCGTTCGGACGATGCGGTAACGCGCAGGTCATGTGCCCGTGCCAATTCGGGGCAGCGTGCCATCGTCGATGCAGAAACGCATCACGTCACGAAACTCGACGCAACCTCTACCCAAACGGGGAGTACGGAGTCGTGAAGAAATTCAGAATAAGGATCTCGTCACAGCCGATGACCCAGCATCAGACCGCGTGCGCGCCAATCCTCTGAAACGCTTTGTTGTTCCCAGCGCCATGAAGCTGAAACAAGTCAGCCGACTTCGAGTGCCACTGCGAATTCGCTCTGAGCACACCCAAGTCAACACAACTCATTTCATCGCTGGAGAATTCGCCTTCGTTGACACCTCTTTTTCTAGTTGCTGAACGGAACCAGCACCGGACGGAGCACGTTTCCAACGCGGACGGTCGTCGAATCCCACAAATCTCGTACCGAAAAATGAACGTGTTTTGCGTTTCCGGAGCGGAAATTCTGCGTTGTTCAGAAAGCGAAACAGTGTTGACACGTAAGACATCGGAGTCGCGAAATGAAAGAGGGGGCGGTGACGCCCCCTCAGAGATTCACTTTGCGATCAGTCCGTCTTTTTCGGCTCTATTTCTCGACCTTGCCTGGCCCTGGCTTCGGGCTGGCCTTGGACTTCTTGGCGGGTGGCTTAGGGATCGGCTTCGTCGTCGTGTCAATGTCCACCTTGATGGACTTATCGCAGTCCGTCCTGATGGTCTTGGCGCAGTCCGCTCGGACTCGGCGACGAATGATGTGCTCCTCGATGATTTCGTCATCTGGGCAATCCTGAACTGCGGCTTTGATGGTCGTCGGCTCGACGAGAACTTCGTCAACCACTCGCTCTTCGATGACTTGCTCACGCACGACCGGAGCAGGACTCACGAGGGCGTTTTGACCGCCGAAGGACTGGGAGAACCCCCCTCCTTGCGAGAATCCCGCTCCCGATTGGCCACCAACGTCGGTTTGTGTAATCAACTGGCAATCACAGACGTCGCTACTGTCATTGAAACCTGAGCCGTTGAATCTGGCGTGTCCAGCCTTGCTGATCGAACGGTAGTTGTAGGATTGGCTGAGTGCTCCGAACGCACTCGACAGATCGTTGAGTTCCGTAGTCACCGCACAAGAGACGGCCTCCAGGCCGACGACCATCCCCAGAACTCCGACGGTGCCCACCAACGCCATCTCCGACGAGAGAATCACACCGGTCTCGTCTTCTAACAGTCGCTGCCACAAGTCTTTCATGATGCTCTCCCGATCGAATGGGGAATGCCGTCACGTCTCGATGACGGTCACCAAGAAGGAAAATCCGGCGGTCGAGAGCGAAGAACTTCCGAGAGGAACGGACCTCGGAAATCGTTCTTCGCTCTCGCGCCGCCGAATCGAGCCGCCAAATTGCCCAAGGGATCAGCCCGGCCAATCTCACGGCTCCGTTCCTGGTGGTCTCTCAGGTCACCAGGAATTGGCGGTTTTTAGGCCGCCAGTGGTGGCATGACGCCGTCGTCTGCCACGCACGCTCGTCTCCTCGATGAAGGGGATTGAGGCCAATCGTTTGGCCTGACGATCGGAAGAATCAGCACAATCGAGACCATCCGCACAACTGACAACATCGTTACGACCGGAATTCGACAGTAACCACCAGAGACGGCAAGAGGTTCGGTTGTGACGGTTTTTCCGATTGCAGCAGGGTGTGCTGAGGTCGCAAGGCTCGTCGCGTCAAGGCCTCTGAACGCTTCGCATTGGCGCTGTTTTGAAACGTGAGCATCTTGATGCGATCAAGCTGTTTTCAGCACGACGCGCCAGCGAGTGGTTGCTGCTGATTGAGACAAACCACTCGCTGGCGCGTCGTGCTGGTGTCGCAAGGCTGTGGAGCGAGGGGACCGAGGCTGTCGCATCCGTGATGGCTCGGCTAATTTGTCGCGGTCAGTCGTGGTGGCGGCTCTGTGAACCGACTTCGCTGACGATGCGAGACACGAATCCGGGAAGGGGACTTCATGTCGAGATGCTTGGTGACGGGCGGGGCGGGATTCATTGGCAGTCATCTGACGGAGGAATTGTTGGCGGCCGGTCATCACGTCACGGTGCTCGACAATCTGTCCACGGGACGGGCCGAAAACCTCAAAGGACTGGTCGGGCATCCGCGACTGACGATGCGAACTGGCTCGATCACCGACCAAATGTTGCTGGCCGAAGTCGTTCGCGACACGGACTCGATTTATCACTTGGCCGCTGCGGTCGGAGTCAAATTGGTGGCGGACGATCCGGTGAGGACCATTGAGACCAACATCTATCCGACGGAAGCGCTGTTGCAGTTGGCGGTGCATGGGGGAGGCAAGCCGTTCTTTCTCGCCTCCACCAGCGAGGTGTACGGCAAGAATCCGAAAGAGCAGTGGACCGAGGAAGATGACTTGCATCTCGGACCAACGTCTCGGCCGAGATGGGCCTATGGCTGCTCGAAGGCCATTGATGAGTTCCTGGCGCTGGCGTACTACCGCAAGCACGGGTTGCCGGTGGTAATCGGTCGGTTCTTCAACGTTGTCGGGCCGCGGCAGGTCGGACACTACGGGATGGTGATTCCTCGATTTGTCGACCAGGCGCTCAGTGGCGGCCCCGTGATCGTTTACGACGACGGTGGCCAGGTGCGGTGTTTCGCGCATGTGCGCGAGGTCGTCTCCTCGATCATGAGCTTGATGGGAACCCCGGCGGCTCAGGGACAGGTCTTCAACATTGGCAGTGACAAGCCGTGGTCAATTCGGCAGCTCGCCGAAGCGGTGATTGCCAAAGTCGATCCCGCGGTTCGCATCGAGCATCTGCCGTACAGCCAAGCCTATGGCGATGACTTCGAGGATGTGCGACGCCGCGTCCCGGATGTCAGCCGCCTCAAGCAGACGATCGGATCGACGCCGCAATTAGGTCTGGAAACGATTCTGGATGACATCATCGCTTGGAAGCGTTCGCAGACAGCATCGGACGCGAGTTGACCAAAGTTGTGTGTCACAAGAGCGTGATGGAGGCCGTCGGTGGAAATCGTCAACGATGCGCGGCTGATGGAGCTTGTTCGCGAGCCAGCGAGAGAATTGCTGCCGGCCGCTCGCCGCGCCTCAGTTGTGCAACCGCTCATAGTCCTGCTTGCGTTCTTGCCCGGCTTGCTGGGATTTTGGAATCGCTCGCTGAGTGAGGCGACGTGTCGGCAGGGGTTGCTCGCGTTCGATGTCGTGGCTGGTGAACGGCCGATGGATTGGTTCGTGACCGCCTCCCGCAACGCGGCGGAGAGTTCAACTCCCGTGTTTCCGTTGCCGACGTTGGCGACGGCGCTGGGGCTGCAAGTCGAGCTATTGTCTCCGGAGAGTCGGCTGTTGCTGGTGTCGTATCTGAGTTCCGCATTCCTGCTGTTGTGTTTGAGTTGCCTGGCTAAAAAAGTCGGCGGGAGTCGGTTCGCGTTGCTGGTCGTGTGCATGGCCTGTGGGCATCGTGAATTCCTCGTCCTGAGTGAATCTTTGCCTCCCGTCGCAATTCCATTGGCGTTTGCGGCGTTGTCATTTCGAGCAATGCTGGCTCATCAAACTGCCGGTCAGGCATTGGTCTCTTGGCCATTGATGGCGAGCAGCTTGGCACTTGCAGCGTGCTGGTTGTCTGGTGGCGAGTTGGCGATTGCCAGTCTGGGCGTGCTGCTCGCGATCAGTTTGTCGTCAGTCTTTTCGAGAGAACATTTGTCAGCGCGAAGCACCTTGAGACGAGCTGTTCGCCAACGATTCTGGAAATTATCGATCGCCGTGGTGAACTTCGTCTTGGTCACGACGATTGCGGTGGCCATCGTGGCCGGATGGCAATCTGTGTTTTCGGACCGAATCCACCAACCAATACTCGCCGGGAGTTCGTTCTGGCTTCACAGAGTTTGGCCCGTCGAATCAAACGCTTTCGAAGCAGCGAAAGCATTGTGGCAGATGATCGGTGCGTGGCTGGGATTCATGGTGATCGGAGTGGTGCAAGTGGCTCGTCGCCGAATGCGTCAGCAACACGGCCTCAACATCGAAGCGGCATGGCTGCTGGTCGGTTGGGCGGTTGTCGGCTGGTTGAGTTGGTGGGTCACATGGCCCGAGCATCACGGGGCCTGGACGAACTCAGTCACCTGGTCGGGATTTCTGTTGTTGCCGATGTTGTTCTTTGCGGCATGGGGTTTGGAGGCTGTGTTGCGTCGCGAACTTGGCGTGGGGAGCGTCGTGACAGCGACACTCGCGACGCTGGGAGTTTTCTTCGCGCCCCATTGGACTGCTCGACTGCCCAGTCCAGTGACAGGGACGTGGATCGCTGCGAGTGTTTTGACGGGAGCGATTGTCGTCTGGGCTGGGCTGCACATAGTCCGAAGAATCGCGAGGTCAGAAACTCACTGCCGTCTGGTGTTGTTGTCGTGCGTCGTACTCTTGGTTCTGACCGATGTGACAAGTGGAGCCTTCTCGCGGCGACGGTTGGCTGATGACGAACGCGAGCTGCTGGCGTTTCGTCGCCAACTCATCACGGAGACCCCGCCTGATCACTGTTGGCTGATGACCGAGGAATCGTCTCCCGCTCGGCTGAGATTCTTTCTGCGGAGCCTGTGGCACGGTGTTGCCTTGCAGGAGGCGAAAGATTGGGAAACGGTTCTATTCAAGCCGTCGCGATCATCCGCCACAAATCCCGTCGAGCCGAGAACGCCCACCGAAAGCAGAACGCCCGTTGCGACCCGCACACGTCGCGCGATCGTGGTGACCTGGGGTGGCTCGAAGCTTCCGGCGGAAGATTTGAAGCGTCGCGGCCAGGCATTCACACAGGCGACCACTCCACATTACTTTCAGGGCCGGCTCCTCAAAGGATATCGCTGGAATGAACGTGCCGAGGGGCCAAACTTCCGTTGACGGTATCTCACGTGCGACGTTGTCGGCCAAGGGGTTGAGTCGCGTGAGGGACTTGTTGTGGCAGATCGCTCGATCACGTCGGTTGTAAGGATTGCGGTCGGATTACCGATGCTGAAAGCCGTTTCAGCGGGAGTCGGCCCGAACTGCCGAAAACGGTCAGACACTCATTTTTTTGTTGGAACACTCGGTCGAGCAGCGTATTCTGAGCCCACTTTTCGGGGTCACTGCCAGGCCCGCTGACTGTGCCTCCAGTCTGCGAGTCAGTTTTTCCCAGTGGATCATTCCATCGGAGGATGGAAGTACGGCGAAGAGCCGTGCCGAAACAATCCCATCGCGTGTCGAGTGTTGGATGGCTCGCGCGATGTCCTTTCTCTGGAGCCCCTGGCGTCGAGACTTGTCCGCTGTGGAACGAAACTGGATTGATCAATCGCCAATCTGATTGTTCCACCTGAGCAAACTCCGCCAGTCATCGCCTATGGACGCCATACTTCGCCAGTACGGATACTCGGTGAGCGATGCCACCTGGTTTTATCTGTCGCTGCTGCTCATCTTGGCGGTCTTCTTTCGGTTCAACCGAATCTTCTCGTTGCGAAACTTGGACCTCGTGTTGTTGCTGTCGATCGCTCCTGGGTTGTTGCTCGTGCAGCACGGCAAAGGCTACGGATACGGGTGGCTGTTCGTGGTGACGGGTTGTTTGCTGGCGAGACTGTTCAGCGACAGTTTTTGGAAACGTCGGCCCTTGTTGGAACAAAATCTCAACTCTGCCGGCATGGCGTTCTTGACCGTTTCGGTGTTCGTTCTGCTGATCAGCAAGGCGTTGACGGAACCGCCTCCGCAAGGAACAGTCGAGACTGTCCGCCGGGCAGATGAACTACGCAAGCGACAGGACACGACTCTCGAACAACCCGTGACCGAAGAGGTTCCCGCTGGCCCGACCGCTCGCGTGCTGACGGCTCCAGTTTTGGCGGCTTCAGAAATTGCCGTGTCGGGCGGTTCGCCGAAGCAGGAAGATCGCTGGGCGGTCGAACAGATTGCCGCGCGAGCGACTTCCGTGTTGGCTCATCTGGCAGTGGTATCGGGCTTGTGGTTTCTCGGCAAACGGCTATTCGGCGACGTGAACTCCGGACTGGCGATGGCCACGTTGTATTTACTGCTGCCTTGCACGGCGATCGATGTCGGCAAGGTGAACCATGTGCTGCCCGCCGCTCTGATCGTGTGGGCGTTCGTCGCCTATCGCAGTCCACTGATTGCTGGAGGATTGATGGGCTTGGCATGCGGAACGTTGATGTTCCCCCTGTTTCTGCTGCCGCTTTGGGCGGTGTTTTATGGCAAGCAAGGTTCCGGCCGGTTTATCGCCGCCGTGGGGGTCGTGGCTGCGGTGCTGGCCGCCAGCTTGCTGCTGACCTCGGTCGATTCGCACTCGTTCACGAAACAAATCCTCGGCTCGATCGACTGGAGCAGCCTCACGCTCGGCAGTGATGCGGCCGGCTTCTGGAGTGCTTACTCCGGCGTGTATCGCATTCCAGTGATTATCGCTTTCTTCGTCATGCTGCTGATCCTCACGTTCTTGCCGAGGGAAAAGAATCTCGAACATTTGCTCGGCCATTCGACGGCCATCGTGGTCGCCACGCAATTGTGGTATCCGCAGCAAGGCGGAGCCTATGTGCTGTGGTATCTGCCACTGTTGCTGGCGGTGGTCTTCCGGCCGAAGCTCACGAGCCAAACGCCTCCGATCATCGTTCCCGCTCCGTCCGAAGAACAACGGCTCGAGATGCCAACTCGAATGCTGGCGGGCGTGTCTTGGTTCCGCCGCCGCGGCTCGTGAACGCGGAGTCGAGAAACCAGGTCAGTGACTCATTGGACTTTGGGATTTGGTTATTGGTCATTCATTGGACATTGGGATTTGGACCTTGGACACTTGCTTGCGGCTTTTCCCCCTGATGATGTTCTCTCGATCGGAGTTTCTGATGCGTCGCTTGTCTGCCTGGATCGGATTGGGTTCGTTGTTGTCCCTGACGTTGATCGCCTCGGTCTGCGGACTCGTGGCAGCCGAACTGTCGGACGAAGAACAGAAGGACGGCTTCGTCAGCATCTTCAACGGCAAGGACTTCGCTGGCTGGAAAGGCCCCGTCGACAACTACGAGGTCTCAGAGGGTGCGATCTCCTGCAAGGCGGGCAAGGGAGGCACGATTTTCACCGAGGCGGAATACAGCGACTTCGTCGTCCGTCTGGAATTCAAAGTTCCGGCCGGCGGCAACAATGGACTCGCCATCCGGTATCCGGGTCAGGGAGACACGGCCTACGTCGGCATGTGCGAACTGCAAGTGCTCGACGACAACTACGACAAGGTCAAAGGCAAGCTCGATCCACGTCAGGTCCACGGCTCGGCCTACGGCATGGTCGCCGCCAAACGGGGCTTCCAAAAACCGAACGGCGAATGGAACGTTCAGGAAGTCACCGTCAAAGGTTCGACGATCAAGGTCGTGCTCAACGGCACGGTGATCCTCGACTGTGATCTCAAAGAGGTGAAGGAGTTTATGGCCAACAGCCCGCACCCCGGCAAGGATCGCGAGAAAGGCCACTTTGGTTTCGCCGGTCACGGCGACGCTGTCGTCTTCCGCAACGTTCGTATCAAGGACTTGGCCGCGAAGAAATGAGCGACGTTGATTGTGGTGCAGGCGTCTCGCCTGCGCCACGGCCGGTGGCGAACGAGGCGGTTATTTCAGGGACTCAGCCGACACTCGTGTCTCGCCAAATTCAGTCTCGCCGGCAGCGACTCGCACCGTCACTTTGCCGCGCTTCCAGGATTCCGCTTTGCCGTTGCGAGTCACTTCTTGCAAGAAGCCGGGCAGTTCGTGCCACACGACGAACGTGTGCTCGCCGACAGGCAGATTCTTCATCTCGAAGCGGCCATGCTCGTCGGTAACAGCGACGTACGGATGATCCTTCACGACCAACCAGCCGATCATCCACGGATGAATCGCACACTGCACCTGGGCCGGAAGTTTTTCGGACTGAGTGAAACGCGGCCGATCGACGGACTTGCCGGCCGGTGTCAAATCGTTGAACGGTGCGTTGCGATCTAAGCCCGCAGCCGTGTTGTGGTCGACTTGGTCGGAGTTCTCGATCAAGAGCGTCTGCCCGGTTCGCAGCACACAGACATGCGGATCGAAGCGGCAACCCTTGTTCGACAGCTTGATCTTCGCCGATACAAACTCCTCGAACGACGGATGAATTGCGATCTTCTCGCCCGGCTTGGTATCGAGCCAAATCACGACGTTCGCAATTCCACGATCGTCTGCATGCACCACTAGTTTCTCAGTGCGTGGCTCATGCTTGCCGCAGAACTCGACATCTTTGTTGAGCACCAGCTTCGGCCGCTCTGGCGGCGTCCCGTCAAATACAAACCGGCCCTTGACCGTTCCCCAATCGGCGGCATTCGCCACAGTCGAGGCGACCGCGACCATCAAGCTGGCCAACGAGAGTCGTGTGCCGGTGAGTCGGCTCATCACATCATCCTTCCTGCGAACAGAGGTCTCGACTAGCGAGGTTTATTGATGCGGTACTTGCGCAACTTGCTGAACAACGTGCTGCGTGGAATTCCGAGGAGCCGCGCCGCTTCCGCCTTGTTGCCGCTGGCGGATCGCAGCGCGTCTTCCAAGGCCTCTCGTTCGGCGATCTCGTTGAGCGCACCAATAGCGAACGCATTCGAGCCGACCACGGCCGGCTCCTCAACACGCTCGCGATTGCTGCCACGCGGCGATCTCGAATCGACATTTGGCCGTGACGCAAAACCTTTGGCCGGAGGGATTCGCCTTTCGAGCACCTCCTGCGGCAGATCTAGCAAAGTGATGCTCTCGCCGTCGGCGAGTACGACGGCGCGTTCGATGACGTTTTCGAGTTCGCGGATGTTGCCCGGCCAGAAGTAGCGTTTCAATGCGTCGAGCGCGTCGTCGTCAATCTGCGAAAGTGGCTTGCCCAGTCGCTGCGAGGTCCGCTTCAAGAAGTGCAATGACAACTCGTGAATGTCTTCCTTGCGCTCCGCGAGTGTCGGCAAAACAATGCTGATGACGTTCAGCCGATAAAAGAGATCCTCGCGAAACTTCCCTTCCACGATCAGTTTCTTCAGATCTTGGTTCGTCGCCGCGATCAGCCGCACATCCACTTGCACCGTGCGCGTTCCACCAACGGGTTCGAACTGCCGAGTCTGCAAAACGCGCAGCAGCTTGATTTGGGTCTCCAGCGAAATGTCGCCAATTTCGTCCAAAAACAGCGTGCCACCGTGAGCAGACTCAAAACGTCCGACTCGGTCCTTGTGCGCTCCCGTGAAGGCTCCTTTGACGTGCCCGAAGAGTTCGCTTTCCAACAAGCTCGGAGACAGCGCCGCGCAATGCACACTGACCATCGCCCCGTTTCGCCGCGAACTGTTGACGTGAATCGCGTGTGCGAGCAATTCCTTGCCGGTGCCACTAGGCCCCGTGACCAACACGGACGACTCGCTCTGCGCGACCTTGCGAACTGTGTCGAGCACCTTTTGAATCGCGGGACTGCTACCGATGATGTGCCCGCGTTCGAAATCTTCGGCCGACGGTTCTGGCTTGGTCGGAGCATCTCCGGCTTGAGTCGTCCGAATCTCTTGCTGAAGCATGGTGATCACACGCTTTTGCTCGTCGATCTTCTCGACCTTGAGCTGCATTTCTTCATTCAGTCGCGAGATGTCTTGATGCACCTTGACGCTGTGCAAGGCGACGCTGGTGATCTGGCCCAACGCGTTGAGGAACGTCAGGTCTTCGGCCGTGTACGGAGTTCCGTTTTGCTTTGGTCCGAGAGCGACCGCTCCTGCCAACTCACCGTCGCTCACAAAGGCGTACAACAAATCCGCTCGCAGGCTGCGCATCGTTTGCTGCGCCGAGGATGACCCGCTCAGGAGTGGATTCATCGATCTCGCAATGGCGGACTCAGTGTGCAACGTCTGCATCAACTCATCGTCCGCCACGATCTGTGCAGGGAGATCGGAAGCTCCTTCGACCGCGATCAATTGAAAGGTGGAACCCTCAACATCTCGCAAATAGACGGCGATTCGCTCTGCCCGCAGAACCTCGCGGCAGGAACCGATCATGCGGTGCGCCAATGTCTCGCGGTCGACAACGCTCTCAACGGCTCGGTTGATCCGTTGCAGCGCTTTGTCGAGTTGATACTTTTCTCGATAAAAACGCAGATCGATAAATTGTTGCAATCGGTCTCGGCCCCACAACAACATCGTGACGGCAACCGCCAGTACGGCTCCCAACAACAGAACTTGCTGTCGTTCCGGAAACGCCGGCCCTCCCGCGTTCCAAGAATTGGAGGTCAAACCGCCAAGCGAGATCAATCCGGCGAATGCCGCCGTCAGCCCAAAACTGGCCGCGTAGTACCGCATTCCTTTGCTGACGATCTGGTCAATCAGCATCAACTTAAATCGCAGAATCGCTACGGCGTAAGCCAGCATGAACGACAAGCTGGCCAGGAACATCGCAAACCTGGCTCGTCCCAACGCGAACTCCACGCGGTCGAACAGTGCCAAATACAACGTGTACCCGACTGGTAGCACCGCAGACACACCGCCCCAAAACATCCACTTCAACTGATTCCGCTCGACCGGATTCGTAGTCCGCAAATAACCCTGAGCCAACGCCGCGAGCATCACCAGAAAGCAGCCCGATGCGAAAGTGAGGTACACATAGATCCCGTCGTGCAAAGTCGCGAGAGATTTGAGGACGATCTGAGCGGTCGCCGCCGAATCACTCGGCGTGAACCACTGCACATACCCCAAGAGGCCGGCCATCCACAAAAACGTCGCCGTCGGAACAACGTAAAGGCCCGCCAATGCCGCGCGTGGAAACTGAGTCAGCGGCCAGATCCGTCGCGGGTAAATCAAAAAGAAGTGCAGCGAAACGACGGGGACGAACACGGCACAGCCCACGAACGGAATATTCAACGCCAGCGAGCTGGCGATAATCCACCAATGGAAGCCGCCGACGAATGCCCCCAGTGTCGCCACGCACATGGCGAAGAAGAGCCGCGCCGGGCGGTCAAATGGACGATGCCAGACTGACAGTGCCCCGACAGCGGTGATCCCCAGTTGAAGTAAGAACCAAACGAGCGTCGGCAACACCTCATCCAGAGGCAATGATTGCACAAAGACCCAACTGGTCTGTGACACTCCATCATGGAGAAATTCCACTTCGATCAATCGTTCGCCGGTCTCGATTTCCACCAGCTTCGGAAGCGGCTCTCGAACTAGCGAAGGATCGACGCCAGCGTTGAGCAGTCCCTCGCGCGGCACTTGAGCACGATGAACTTGACGGAGACTTCGAGCGAAGTCGTTGAACGATCGAATCGGCTGTTCACCAATTCGAAGAAGAACATCGCCCACCGCTGGTTGTGGACCTCGGCAGCGAATGCCGGGAACCTCTCGAATGAGAATTCCAGACTCAGTCTGTTCCCCCAATTCGTCACGTAGCAGCACTCGAAATCGCAGATCTGGAACGGTCGCGACATAGGCGAGAACGATCACGCAATACATCAAAACCAAGCTGGCCGAGATTGCGACGAAAGCCTTGTCGGACCATTGGCGAGGGTTCATTGCTGTGGTTCTCGGCGCTGAAAAAACCGCGAAAGAGCGCCGACATCGTAAGGCTTCAGCGCCGAATCCGCAACGAGTGCGATGGGCAAACAACATGTATGAAATGAGTTAGAACGGAATCTCGGAAGCGCCGATTAAATTCAAATCCTGGTACGGTGGATGCTTGATAGGTTTGGCATTAACCGACCCAGCCGAGGCCCTCAACGGGCAATACAGGCCGTCGTTGACTTGGATTTTTGACTGGTCTTTCTGATTGCAGCCTGACCCACTCTGTAATCAGCTTTCAGCACGTCAACAGCCACCCAAGTCTTCGGCCTGCTACCGTTGAGGGTCTTTTTCATTTGCATCCCAACGTTCTCGGCAGAAATTGCCAGAGCAAAGCCCTCCCGCAGGCAACTGGATCATCCTCGCGGTACGACTGGAAGAATTCGCCCAAGTTCTCTGATTGTCACGACCGATACTGCTGGTACATCCCACCATGTCGTCATGGTGGTGGGTCGGGTTTCACCGCCAGATCTTCGAGATCGGTCGTTCAGGCAGGAAGAGGATTATGCGCAGCCGCCTCGCATTCTGCGTGCTTGGAGTTTGGAGCTTGGTCGCGTCGGGAACGGCGCAAGCCCAACCACCTCCGGGTACGATCGCGCCGTCGCGGATCTACGCTCCTGCTCCGTATGACGCCTCGAACAGTTGGCCCGCTTGGGGCGTGCCCGCCTACGACAACTATGCCGATGGGCCCTTTGCCGGTGATCCGCAATATGGTGCTGGTCCAGACGGAATGGTGACGGAGCGAATCTCCGGCGACAAAGGCTTTGATTACGAGGACACGCCGGTCGATCGATTTCTGACCGCCACCGCGAAGTCAACTTGGCTCCGGACTGAATACCTTCAATGGAATTTTGAGGGACCGGGGAATCAACTACTTGGTTCTGCAGTTGCTGGTGTTGTTGATGCTTCGAAACCATTTCAGGCGACGGTTGTTGGGCAGCCCGCGACCGCTCAAGTTCCGACCACAAGTGCCTTGCACTTCCGAAACGTCCAAGGATTTCGTGGCACAGTGGGATTGACCACAAATGCAGGATCGTTGGAAGCCAACTACTTCACATTCAGCCGAGCTCAAAGTGGTCAGTTCTTGGGCGTGCTGCCGGCTCCGGTACTCGCTCCGGAAACTCAGATTCAATACGCCACCAGCACGCTGCTCAGCGGACAGCCGAGTAACAATTTGTTCCTGTATGACAGTTCGTTTCAGATGTCTCAGACGACTCAGATGTCCGGAGCTGAAGCCAACTGGGTGGCGAAGTCGCCGTATGAGCAGGGATTTGTCGTGCGTCCGATGGCCGGTTTTCGGTTCATCGACCTCAATGAACGGCTCACCCAACGCGGCACGTTCAATCAGCAAGGTTTGTTGGACCCACCATTGGTCAGCGACATCGATTCCGACGCCACAAACCGAATCTATGCCCCTCAAATCGGATTGCGATTTGAGATTGTCAATCGTTGGGCCACGCTGGGCTTTGAACCGAAGGTCGCGTTTGGCATCAACAATTACGACGCGAAGGTTCGTACGGAACGATTGCGAAGCCCTGGCGACCCAGCCGTCGAAACGACTCAAAACGGATCGCACTTTGCTCCGATTGGAGACTTCTCCTTCTACGGCAAGGTTAATCTGCGGGATAATTTCTCGCTCTTCGGCAGCTATCAAATCATGGTTGCGAACGGCATTTCTCGGCCGGCGAACAACATCTATTACAACGACAATGGTTCCGCGAATCCGGCCGCGATCGTGGTGGACGCCGGCTTCCAGCAGATGGTCTGGCAGGGATTCACCGTCGGTGGGGAATTGCGATTCCGCTAACCCGCGTGATCCGGATCACCGAGAACAGGTGCATCTCGCTTTTGTCGCAGACGGATTTCGTCAGGTCTCCACCGAGCGAAAGCAGGTCAGTCGGATCACCGTCGCGCTGGGACTTCTGATTTGTTCTCAGCCGGAGGGACTGTCTTCGGTACGAGGGTCTCGTCGAGATGCTCTGAATGCGTGGCACCGAACAGCCGAGCGTTGACGACTGGGCGGTCAGCAAGTGGATTCCGAGGCGACGCACGCCCACTCGGCGCGCGGTCTCGCTCACTGTCAGTGAGCGGTTATCGGTCGGATTCGCACGCTCATACCTCGACTCGCGACTGCCACTGCTCCGGAACTTCTACGATCTTGAAGACTCAGCCCGGTGCAAAGGCGAGTTGGGTTGATCGAGCAACAACGCACGCGCGGTCGTGACTCCCGGCTCGGTCTTTGGCACAGTGAGTGCGAGATTGCGAAAGGTCGCGTTCCAGAATGTTCCGGATTCTTTTGTGACACTCCAGTCGTCGTGATCGGAGGGAGGACGTTTGTCATGTCCGACATCGATCACTTGGCCTTTACCTGGAGCACAAAGGATCTGCTCGCCACATGCGGCGTCGATTCACATCGCGGACTGACGGCTGCGAAGGTGGACTTGATTCGTGAGCGAGTCGGCTGGAACCAATTGATTGCTGCACCAAGTGAGCCGCTGTGGAAGCGCTTCCTCTCGCAGTTTGCGGATGTGGTCGTCTGGATTTTGCTGGCGGCGGCGGTCATTTCGGGGGCGATGGGGGAATGGACCGACACGGCCGCAATCTCGGCAATTGTGCTGCTCAACGCGGTGCTGGGGTCGTCCACGAAGAACGTGCGGAACGAGCGCTCGCTGCGTTGCAAAGCTTGGCCGCTCCGATGGCAAAGGTGCTGCGCGACGGATCGCTGGCGACAATTCCGACGCGTGCACTGGTCCCCGGAGACATCGTCGAGCTGGAGGCGGGTGATAGCGTCCCGGCCGATGTGCGATTTGCGAGCCGCTGCGACGGCTTGCGGCGGATTCGAAAGTCGGATCAGTCGGCGAAAGCAGCAATCAGCCGGTTCATTCCGTCAGAGTCTGCGTTGATGTTTGAAATGCTCGACAAGGCGTGTCACCTCGTCAACGTCCTTCGCTCCGATCACCGTGATGTGACGCCGCTCTTGTTGCCACGTTGCTGCCAGGCAGCCGTCAACTTGCACGAGGCGTGTCGGCTTGTCGGAAAAAACCTTTGAGGACGCGGGGCGGTCGCCGAACCACACGGATTGGTCTTCGTCATGCTCAAACACGCAGAGCATTCCACCGTCCTTGCGGTGGTAGCACACCTCCAAGCAGCGACAGCACGGCATCTTCAGCAAGTACGCTTGAGCCGGTTCGTAATCGGGCGGCAGACCATCGGCGACGACCGGGCGGTACTTCAATTCGCGGATTGCGTCGGCGATTTCAACGGGTTTGCCAGAGTAGTGCGCGACCAACTCTTGTTGGGCTTCGTCGGGAGCTTGCACGAACGTGTCGAGAAAGTGGCCGAAGTTCACGGCGAGATGCTGATGCTCGTGAGCGTGCCATTGCATGAATGCGATCCAAGACAGGCCGACCAGCAACAACGCGGCCACTGCGAACAGCATCTTGCAGGACGCGCGTTGAGCCGGCATCGCTGGCGGTGTGACAGGCGATTGGCTCGCGTTCAGTTGAACTTCAATGCGCGGCCAGACGTGACGCGGCGCTGAGGGCTGATCGAGTTTCGTCGTCAGGTCGGAGAGCTTGTGCAGAGTCTCCAACTCTGCGGCGCAGTTGGCACAGACCGCGACATGGTCCGCGACGGCGTCGGCCTTGTCTGCCGAGAGTTCGCCGTCGTAGTAAGCGGAGAGCAGTTCGATGACTTCTCGACACTGCATGGTTACGGCTCCCAGCCCGACTCGATGAGGTAATGCTTGAGGAGTTGCCGGGCACGGCTCAGCCGCGAGGCCACCGTCCCTTCCGGAATTTGCAGTGCGGCGGCGATCTCCGCATACGATTGATTCTCCACTTCGCGCAGCAGGAACAGCGACCGCAACTCTGGATCGAGCCGCGCCAGCGCGTGCTCCATCAGTTCTTTGTGGTCGAAGTCGCGTTCTTGGTCCGGCTGGCGGTCCATGAAGTCACTTTCCAGAGAAACACAGCGCCAACACCGCTGCTGTTTCCGCAGGTGCTGTAACGACTCGTTGACCGACACGCGATAGAGCCACGTCTCGAACCGCGAGTGACCGCTGAATTGGCTCAGCGTCCGAAAGACTTGAAGAAACACTTGCTGCAACAGGTCGTCAGCGTCACTCCGCCCCACCATCCGCACGAGCAGTCGATAGACCCGCTGGTGGCAACATTCGTAAAGCTGCTGCTGAGCCTCTCGACTGCCGCGACGGCTCGCGGCCACAAGGTCATCAATTGGCTCAGCGTCGAGCGCCTCTTCCAGCCATTCGACATCAATCACGGAATTAGATGCGGTGAGCATGGTTCTGCTTCTCGTTAGACGGGAATTTTTTCCCAACCACTACTCTGAGCGTGGATTGATTCCGCGAAAGGCAAATGCGATGCCGCGTCATCTTGCACAGCCCGGAGAGAATTGAGGGGCTGATTGGTGGGCGAAGCAGGCTTCGCTGGCACCAAAAACGAAAAAAGCCGACGTGGCGGAACCCCGGAAGGATTCCGCCACGTCGGCCTATTCTGTAACGGACCCCCCGGCACCGCCGGGTTATCCTCTATTTAGTCGTCCGAAAACTTTGAACTCACGATCTCATGGAGCCGTTTCATATCCAATACGGCTCCACAACCGCAGCGCTTGTATCAAGCGAACTTCGGGGAGTCGAGCACCTGACGCCGCGCGAGGCGTGCGGATGTGTCGCATCAGCGCGCGGACTCGCACGGTCCAGCGACGTTGGAAACTTTCGCAATTCGCGTGAAGGAATTCGCGATCGGCGACATCCAACCCGTGAATCATTTTGACCGACAACCGCTTACGGCATGTGGCCAACCGCGAGTCGCGGTCGTCTGTTCAATGAAAAAAGGAGCCATCATGAATCTGTCCCGCACTACTCTTTGGATCAGCACTCTCACCGTGATGCTGACTGGTCTCGTCCTCGGTTCCACGCTCGCGTTCGCTCAGAACGACGCCGGAGCAAAGATTCGCGGCGATGCGTGGAATGGTAGTCGCGTTCAGACGTACCAGCGCCACGCCCAAGATCAGTCCCAGATGCTCTATCAATACGCGCAGCCCCAAGCGCCAGTCTCGAAGCAGGAAGCCAAGGAACTCGTCACTGGCATCCGCAAGAATCTCACCGAGGCGGACAAGGCACTGGCCACGCTCAAGAAGGATCATGCCAAGGAACCGGAAGTCGTCAAGCAGATCGCCCTGATCGAAAAGCATCATGCCAAAGCTCATGAGGTCTGTGGCATGGCTGAGGAACATTGCCTGAAGGAGCACGGCGATCATGTCGCCATCGCGGACTGCTGTACCGACATGTGGCACGAAATTGATCACGCCCAAGTCGAGACACAAAAGCTCCTGAAGATGCTCAAGATCGAAAAGCTGCCGGTTCCCAAGAAGGCCACCGACAAGAAGGCGGCTCCCGACAAAAAGCCGGACGCGGAGAAGAAGACCGAGACAAAGTCGGACAAGTAGCACACTTTGGACGGCGCTCGAATCGCGGACGGGACACATCATGAAACCCGCGACTGGCTGTGCGCTGGTCGCGGGTTTCACGCATTCGGAGTCTTCGGCCAAAGGCGGATGCCAACGACATCGATGTGAGGTGCCAGGATGCCTGAATCGCGAGTTTGGTATGCCGTCTCTGGATACGACGCGGCACGAGAGCTGGCTGTCGATCTGGCTCACGGACTGACCACCGATGAGGTGGCTCAGCGGCGAGTGCAGCACGGCTGGAACGCGCTCGCGGAAGCGCCGCCGGTGCCGATCTGGAAAAAGCTGGTCGGTCAGTTCAAAGAGCTGGTGATCTGGATTCTGATTGTCGCCGCGATCATTGCCGGCGTGATGGGGGAATGGGCCGACACAGCGGCAATTCTGGCGATCGTGCTCGTGAACGGCATCATCGGCTTTCTTCAGGAGGAGAAGGCGGGCCGCGCGTTGGCGGCTTTGCAAAAGCTCTCGTCGCCGATGGCCAAGGTGATCCGCGATGGTGCGCTGCAATCAGTTCCCGCTCGCGAGATGGTGCCGGGGGACCGCATTGAGTTGGAAGCGGGCGACAACATCCCGGCCGACGCGCGGCTGCTGAGTGCGTTCAGCGTGCGAGTTCAGGAAGCGGCGTTGACCGGCGAATCGGTTCCCACGGACAAGGACGCCGACTGTCTGTTGAACGAGAGCGCGCCGCTGGGCGACCGTCGCAACATGGTCTACATGGGAACGGTCACGGCCGCCGGCAAAGCCAGCGCGGTCGTCGTTGCGACTGGCATGAACACCGAATTGGGGCACATCGCCGGGCTGCTGCAACGCTCTGAGCCGGAGACGACACCGCTCCAACGGCGGCTGGCGGAACTTGGCAAAGTGCTGGCCGTCGTGTGCCTAGTCATCGTGGCCATTATTTTTGCTTTGCAACTGGTGCGCGGCGGCAAGTTGCTGGAGATGCTGTTGATCTCCGTCAGTCTGGCGGTGGCGGCCGTGCCGGAAGGACTCCCGGCCGTGGTGACGTTGACGCTCGCGCTGGGCCTGCAACGCATGGTCAAACGAAACGCGCTCGTCCGCAAGCTGCCGAGCGTCGAAACGCTGGGTTCGGTGACGGTCATCTGCTCGGACAAGACGGGGACGCTGACTCGCAATGAAATGACCGTGCGCGAGATCGTGACCGGCGGGGAACGCTATCAGGTCACGGGAGCCGGCTACGCTCCGCAGGGGCAGTTCCTCAAAGGCGACGAACCAATCAATCCGCGTGATGAGGTCGATCTCATCCAGGTTCTGACGACGGCCGCTCGGTGCAACAACGCGACGGTCAGTCCGCGCGGTGATGGCGTCGACTCGTGGCAGGTCATCGGCGATCCGACCGAAGGGGCGCTCGTTGTGGCCGCACTCAAGGCTGGCATTGAATCGCATGACCGCGAGCGTAAGACCCTCCATGAAATCCCGTTCGATTCGGAACGCAAGGCGATGTCAGTCGTCGTGCGCGGTCCGGAAGGCACAGCGGTCATGCACACCAAAGGTGCGCCGGAAATGATCCTCGCGAAGTGCATCGCCGAACGGCGCGGCGGAAAAGTTGAGCCGCTCACCGACGATCGTCGCGGACAGATCATGCAATGGAATTCCGAGATGGCTGGTCGCGCGTTGCGAGTGCTCGCGCTGGCGTATCGCGATCATTCGGAAACGCAGGGAAACAAGTACGACGAATCGGACCTGATCTTCGCCGGATTGGTCGGCATGATTGATCCGCCTCGCGAGGAAGCCAAAGAGGCGGTTCAGAAGTGCCGCGCGGCCGGCATTCGCCCCGTCATGATTACCGGCGATCATCCGGCGACGGCTCTGGCCATCGCCCGCGAACTGCACATTGCCGAGCCGGACGGTCGCGTCGTCACCGGGCAGGAACTCAACGACCTGTCGGACGATGATCTGGCGGCTCAGGTGGACCAGATCTCCGTCTATGCCCGTGTCTCGGCCGAACACAAACTGCGGGTCGTGCGTGCCTGGAAAGCTCGTGGCCAGATTGTCGCCATGACGGGAGATGGCGTGAACGATGCTCCGGCGGTGAAGGCCGCCGACATCGGTATCGCGATGGGCGTGACCGGCACCGATGTGACCAAAGAGGCGTCCGACATGGTGCTCACGGACGACAACTTCGCGTCGATCGTCAACGCGGTCGAGGAAGGTCGCGGCATTTTCGACAACATCCAGAAGTTCGTGCTTTACTTGCTGTCGTGTAACGCTGGCGAAGTGCTGCTGATGGTCTTCGCCGCCCTGATTGGATGGCCGGTCCCGCTGCTGGCGATTCAGATTCTGTGGATCAACCTCGTGACCGACGGGCTGCCAGCACTGGCCTTGGGCATGGAACCGCCCGAGCGCGACATCATGACCCGTCAGCCGCGTCCGCCGCTCGAAGCCGTCATCACGCGGGAACGCGGGCTGCTCATTCTGTTTCACGGCATGCTGATCGCGACCGTCGCGGCCTTGGGTTTCTGGATCATCTACCAGGGGGACGAAGCGCATCTGGCCCGTGCTCGGACAATGACCTTTTGCATCGCCGCCCTTTCTCAACTCTTCTTTGCCATCGGCTGCCGGAGCCAGCGTTTCACCATGCTGGAGCTGGGCCTGTTCTCGAACCCGCACTTGCTCGGAGCGATTGCCATCTCTGGTTTACTCCACTTGGCTGTCGTGACGCTCCCGTTCGCTCAACCGGCCTTCGAGGCCACCGATCATCCCGCGTGGGAGTGGCTACTGCTCATTCTGTTGTCGCTGGCACCCGTTACGATCATCGAAGTCGGCAAGCTCCTGCGTGCATTCTTCAAGAAAGAAAAGTGAGGACGCCATGTCTTGGAAACGCCTCTTGATTCGGCTGGGTGTCGTCGGGGTTGCACTGGCCGCATTGATCGCCGCCGTCGCGTTCTGGCCGCGCGGAGATTCGCAGGCAGCGGCCAAGTCGGACGTGTGGACCTGCTCGATGCACCCGCAGATTCGGTTGCCGAATCCGGGCAGTTGCCCGCTCTGCGGCATGCAGTTGATTCCGATCTCGAAGCTGCCGAAAGCGTGCGGCGACTTGGAAACGCGAGCGGGCCTTGTCACAGAACCGATTCAGCGGCGCGAACTGTTCAAGGAAATTCGCACCGTCGGCAAGCTCGACTACAGCGAGCGGCAAGTGGCGTACCTCACGTCACGCATCGTCGGTCGCGTCGATCGGCTGTTCGTGGACTTCACCGGCGTCGAGGTCAAAAAAGGGGATCATCTGGTCGAGATTTACAGCCCGGAGTTGCTGGTCGCACAGAATGAACTGCTGCTGAGCCTGGACGCGGTCGAGAAGGAAAAGCCGTCGTCGCCGCCCACCAAGAGCTTTGCCCACTCGCGATTGGAATCGGTTCGCACAAAGCTGCGGCTGCTGGGCATCCTCGACGAGCAAATCGCCGAGATCGAAGAGACACACAAGCCGACCACGCACCTGACGATTTTCGCTCCCATCGGCGGCACGGTCATCGAAAAGAATATCCGCGTCGGTCAGTACCTCAACACCGGCGATCAAGTCTATCGCATCGCTGACCTCGACCCGATTTGGTTGTACCTCAACATCTACGAGTTCGACCTCGCATGGGTCCGCTTCGGGCAGACGGTCGATGTGCAGTTGGAAGCGTTCCCCGGCGAGAAGTTCAACGGCTCGATCATGTTCATCGACCCGTTCCTGGACGACGCGACGCGCACGATTCGCCTCCGCGTGAACATCAAGAATCCGGATCGCCTGCTGAAACCGCAAATGTTCGCGACGGCGACGATCAACGTGCGGCTGCATCCGGACGGCACGCCCGAACCGACCGGCCTCGAAGGCATGTTCGTCTGCCCCATGCACCCCGAAGTCATCCAACGCGAGCCGGGCAAATGCTCGATCTGCGAGATGCAGTTGGAGAAGGTGCCGGAACGACGATCAAAGCCGGAAAGTCGCGAGTCGAAAGAGAAGCCCGATGCTCCGGCGGACAAGTCGCCAGACGCTGCGGACAAGAAAGAGGACCATTCGGCCCACGCGATAGAACCGGCGACGGCAACGAAAGCGTTGAAGTCGGGGTCGCACGCAGGGCACGCAGCGATGCCGACGTCGACGAAGAAAGCAGCCTCCGGCGCAGGTGTGCTGGCCATTCCCGTTTCGGCAGTGCTCGACACCGGCCGGCGGCGGATCACTTATCGGCGAACCGGCGACGGCGCGTATGAATTGATCGAACTCAAACTCGGCCCGCGCGCGCATTCGATGGACGAGTCGGGCAAACGGCGTGAATTCTTCGTCGTGCTCGAC
Source organism: Candidatus Kuenenia stuttgartensis (assembly GCA_945904015.1). GTDB lineage: Bacteria > Planctomycetota > Planctomycetia > Planctomycetales > Planctomycetaceae > SXKJ01. The sequence goes on from CAMDPK010000028.1 coordinate 31,522, forward strand.
GGCATCAACGAGGGAGATCAAGTCGTCTCGCAAAGTGGATTCCTGCTCGACAGCCAGCGCCAGATCGAAGGCATGCCGAGCCTGCTGTACCCCGCAGGGCAAACCGGCACGTCACTGCACTCCGGCCACGGCGGCATGGACATGGGCGGCAAAGGGGGAGCCGCGTCGTCCACGAAAGAAACGCCGAGTGGTCACAAACACTAATCCTGACTTTGGCCCATCAGCCGGCACGCGCTAGCGTCCGGTTTCCCGATATTGGCGAGAACCGGACGCTAGCGCGTGCCGGCTAATGAGACGAAATCATGGTCAACTTCGTCATCCGCTGGTGCCTCAACAACCGGTTCATCGTCATGCTGGTGACGTTGTTATTGCTCGGCATCGGCTATTACGCGGTAACGAACATCCCGATCGACGCCATTCCCGACATCGGCGAAAAGCAGGTCATCGTGTTAGCCGATTGGCCCGGCCGGTCGCCGCAAGATGTCGAAGATCAGGTGACGTACCCGCTTTCGACGACCCTGTCCGGCACGCCCGGCGTGAAGACGATCCGGTCGTTTTCGGGCTTCGGCTTCTCGATGGTGTTCATCATCTTCAAGGATGAAGTCGACTATTACTGGGCACGGTCGCGCGTCTTGGAACGCATGAACGTCGCGGTCGGTCGGCTGCCGTCAGGCGTGACGCCGACGCTCGGCTCGGACGCGACGGCGCTCGGGCAAGTCTTTTACTACACGCTGCAAGCCGACGGAGCGGACCTCGCACAACTGCGGTCGTTGCAGGACTGGTACATCCGGTATCAGCTTCAATCGGTCGAGGGCGTGACCGAAGTCTCGACGCTCGGCGGCTTCGTGCGCGAATACCAAATCGACGTCATCCCCGAAAAGCTGCGAGCACACCGCGTCACCTTGCCTGACGTTTACGAGGCCGTCCGCCGCAGCAACATCGACGTGGGGGCCAAAGTCGTCGAGAGCAATCGCTTTGAGTTCTTCATCCGCGGCAAAGGCTTCGTCCGCAGCGTGCAGGACATCGAGAACATCGTCATCCGCCAGGAAGCGGGGACTCCGATCTATGTGAAAAACGTGGCGACGGTGCAGCTTGGCCCGGAGTTTCGCCGCGGCACGCTCGACAACGCCGGCCGCGAGGCGACCGGAGCCGTCGTGCTGATGCGCTACGGCGAAAACCCGCTGGCTGTCATCAACCGCGTCAAGCAGAAGATCGCCGAAATCGAGCCGGGGTTGCGAGTCACGCTGCCGTCGGGCAAGGCGGTGCCGGTGAAGATCGTGCCGTATTACGACCGCACGGACATCATCTACGAGACGATGGCCACGCTGAAAGCCAACCTCATCGAAGAGTCGATCGTCGTCGGCCTGATCGTCATTCTGTTTCTGCTGCACCTGCGCAGTTCGCTGGCCGTGCTGCCGACGCTGCCGCTGGCGCTCGCGATGAGCTTCGGCGTGATGTATTGGATGGGTGTGGACAGCAACATCATGTCGCTGGCCGGATTGGCGATCGCCATCGGCGACATCAGCGACATGGGCATCATCATGACCGAGAACATCTACCGGCGGCTGACCGAGGCACGAGGGAATGGCGACTCAATCAGCCGCGGGGCGCTAGCCCCCGGTTCCGACGTGCGATCCGATCGAGAACCGGACGCTAGCGCGTTCCGGCTGACCCCCGCGAACTACCTTGCGACCGTTTATGATGCCGCCCGCGAAGTCGGAGGTGCCATCGTCACGGCGGTCGTCAACACGGTCGTCTCGTTCATTCCCGTCTTCGCATTGACCGGGCCGGAAGGAAAAATGTTCCGGCCCTTGGCTTACACGAAGACGTTCGCAATCGCCGCGTCCGTCATTCTCGCCATCACCGTCGTGCCCGTGCTGTGCTATTACCTGCTCAAGCCGGTGACGTGGTCGCGTCATCGTTCGCTGTTATTCGGCGTCCTGGCTGGCGTGGCCGCGATGATTGCGTTGCGATCGGCGCTCGTCTGGGGTCTCGACCTCGGCACAACCTGGAGCGGTTGGCCGACGGCGCTGGCAGTCGGCTTCCTCGTCGGCGCGTTGGTCTACCGCATGGGGCGCGAAAAACTCATCCCGCTGGAAGAGAACCGCGTCTCGCAAGCCATCTTCAAGGTCTATCGTCCGACACTGCGCTGGGTGCTCACTCACAAAGGCACGTTTCTGACGATTCCAATGTGCTTGATCGCGATGGGTATCACCGTGTGGTTGGGCTTTGACTTCGTCGGTACTCCGATCTCGGCAACGTTCCGAGTCGTGGGGCTCGACGTCACGAAGACCAGTGGTTGGCAGCGTCTCGAACAGACGTTCCCCGGCATCGGCCGCGAGTTCATGCCGCCGCTCGACGAAGGCTCGTTCCTCTACATGCCGTCAGTGCTGCCATCAGCCTCGCTGACCATTGCGGAAGAGGTCATCAAACAGCAAGACATCGCCATCCGCACAGTGCCGGAAGTCCGCGACGTTGTCGGCAAGGTCGGCCGCGCCGACTCGTCACTCGACCCCGCTCCAATCAGCATGATCGAGACCATCGTCACGTTGATACCGGAAGACGACTGGCGCATGCTGACGCAACCGCGCTGGCACAGCGAACAAGCGTGGCTCAATTGGTGTCGTCCCGCGTTGCGCTACGTCTGGCCCGAAGAGCGTCGCATCACCAAGGCGGAAATTCTCGAAGAGCTAAACCAGAAAGCCGCGATCCCCGGCGTGTTACCGACCTGGCTGCAACCGATCCAAACGCGGCTGGTCATGCTGCAAACGGGCTTCCGCGCGATGATGGGCGTCAAGGTTTACGGCTCGGACCTGAAGGAGATTGAACGAGTTTGCCTGCAAATGGAGCAACTTCTCAAGAAAGTGCCCGGCGCGGTGGATGTCGTCGCCGACCGGCTCGTCGGCAAGCCGTACCTGGAATACGAGATCGACCGCGAAGCCGCCGCACGGTACGGAGTCAGCATCCGCGACATTCAAGATGTCATCGAAATCGCGATCGGCGGCGAGCGGCTGACGACCACCGTCGAAGGCCGCGAACGCTACCCGATCCGCGTCCGCTACCCGCGCGAGCTGCGAGAACGCTTCGATGATTTGGAACACATCCTCGTCCCAACTTCGACTGGCGCTCACATTCCGATTGCGCAAGTCGCCAAGCTCACGTTCAGCATCGGCCCGCAAGAAATCAAGAGCGAGAACGGCTTGCTCGTAGGTTACGTCACGCTCAATACTCGCGATCGCGACGAGATCAGCGTCGTCGAAGACGCCGAGCGCTTGCTGCAATCCGAACGCAAGCAGAGCGACGAACTCGTGGCCGCCGGCAAACACGCCGAGGCGAGTCTGATCGTGCCGCCCGGCTACTATTGGACATGGTCCGGCCAATTCGAGAACCAGCAGCGCGCGATGGCGCGTCTCTCGCTGCTCGTGCCTCTGGTGCTGTTGGCGATGGTCTTCTCGCTGTACTTCAGCTTCGGCAAATGGTGGCTGGTCGTTTTGGTGTTTCTCGACATCGCCGTCTCGGTCTCCGGCGGCTTCATCGGTCTCTTTTTCTTCGGCGCAAACCTGAGCGTCGCCGTATGGGTCGGCTTCATCGCCCTGATCGGTGTGTCGGACGACGACAGCGTGGTGATGCTGACCTACCTCGAAGATCTCTTCCGCGAAAAGCCGCCGCAGAATGTCGATGACGTTCGCAACCTCGTCGTCGAAGCCGGCTTGAAACGCATCCGCCCCTGTCTGATGACATCCGTCACGACAATCCTCGGCCTGGCCCCGATCTTTCTGCATCCCGGCCGCGGCTCCGACGTCATGCAACCGATGGCCATCCCCAGCATTGGCGGCATGACGATCGCAATCATCACACTCTTCGTGATCCCGTGCTGCTACTGTCTGGTCAAAGAGTGGCAGTTCAAACTCGGCCAACGGCAGGCTTAGGTTGCTACGGCTGGCTTTGACTTGGCCTCGTTGATTGACCCATCAAACTTGTTCGGCCGAGGCAGGTGTGATACGGATCACAGAACTTAGCCGCGCGGCGCAAGCCCCGATTACACGGCATGAACCGGGGCTAGCGCCGCGCGGCTAATTTTCGGAATGCGGATGACTGCAATTGGACTCAGGATTGCTTCATCGCATTCGCCTGGGAGAAATCGACCTCCGAACGAAAGGTCGTGATCGTGACCTTCGCGGATCATCAAAACCAAGCGTGCTTGCGGTCGCCATTCGATCACTTTCTCAACGAGACGAACCGCGTTCTGGAGCTGATCGGTGCTGGCAGCGACGACCGACCCGGAGCCGAACTCGTGACGAACGGCTTGTTCGTGGACTTGCCCGCCTGGGGCCAGCATGTTTTTTCCGTGACGGCGGCGAGTTGACTCACCGAGTCATTCCAAAATCGACCACAAGCGGCAGATGGTCGGACGCTCGTCGCGATTGACGTGTCTTGACGAGATGCGCCGACTCAATGGCGATGCCCTCACAGTGAAAGACTTTGTCGATCGAGATCACCGGCAACGCAGCGGGAAATGAGCGGAACCTCCCGGCCGGAGACGTCGCTTGAGCGAACCCTTTCGGAATCAGCAGTGCATGACCGAGCGTGTTTCGCCAGTCGTTGAAGTCGCCGCACATCAGCGTCGGATGTTCGGCAGTCGAGTGGAACACCGGATGATTCAGCAGTCGATGCGTTTGCCAATGGCGTTCACCTTCGCTCAGCCCTAGATGCCAGTTGGTCACACGCAACGGTCCTGAAGGAGTCTCGACCACGACCAACTGCGCGCCGCGTGGCTTCTTCTGGCCAAACTGCAACGAGATGCGATGGTGTTCGAGCAACGGCCAACGAGACAGCACCAGATTGCCGTAGCCTCCAATTTTCCAATGCACGTTTTGCTGGAACGTCGCGAACATCGGCTGAAACCGTGCGGCCAGAATGTCCGCTTGATCGTGGCGGCTGGTGCGCGGCAGGTCGATCGTCACTTCTTGCAGACACAAGAAATCCGCCTCCAAGGCTTGCAGCACTTCGATGATGCGTTCGAGGTCGTATCGCCGGTCGCTGCCGCCGATCCCCTTGTGAATGTTGTACGTGACCAATCGCATCATGAGGCGATTTCCTCCCGCTCTGTGGAAAATTGAAACGGTGGCTTTCCGGCTTTGTGGCGAATCCAGTTCACGGACACCAGCACTTTGGGCCGGCCAATCAAGTGTCGTTCGCAACGGCGCTTGCCGGGCAGGTCCATCAGCCAGAGTCCGGCCAAGATCGTCAAAATCCCTTGGCCGGGAGTGAATAGCATCACGAATCCCGCCAGCAACAGCACGACTCCCAACAGATTCTTCAGCAGACGCCACGCCCAATACAACGCACGCTGACGAGGCCACGGCGGATGAACCGCGCGATCCGTCTCGAGGAAATAATCCTCCGGCAATCGCGTCAACAGCCACGGCAGAGCGACCCCACTGATCACAAACGTCGCCAGCGAGGTCACGACAAACCAGCCGATCAGGTTTTGCGAAATGCCGAACACGGTGCGTTCTCACAAGGCCGGCGTAAACAACCGGCAGAAGTTCTCGCCCATGACTTGGAACCACGGACGACGATCCCAAACCTCCGGCTTGATTTTGACTGAGTCTTGAGCATCCAGTTCAAACTGCTGCTCCAACTGCTCAGCGAGGCGTTCATCGTACAGAACCATGCCCGCCTCGAAGTTCAAGAACAAGCTACGGCAATCGACATTCGCCGAACCGACGAGCGACCAATGTCCGTCGATGGTCAGTGTCTTCGAGTGCAACAAGCCGCGCTGGTATTCCGAGATTTCGACGCCCGCTCTCAGCAGCGAATCGTAGATCGCACGGCCAGCCAACAAGGTCAAGAAATGATTCATTCGGCCCGACAGCAGCAAACGCACGCGAACGCCTCGAAGGGCTGCGTTCTCCAGCGCGCTGATGATCGAGCCGGGCGGAGCAAAGTACGACGTCACCAACTGCACTCGGTTCTGGGCCTGATTGATGGCCTCCAGCATCAAGGCTTGAAAGATCGACGTTTCCTCTTCGGGACCGCTGCTGACCGTCTGAGCCGTCACCACACCAGCGGCCTCCGGTGGCGGAAACGATTCGGCGTCCGGCAGCACTTCGCCAGTCGCGTAGAACCAGTCCTCGGCGAACACCAACTGATGCTGCCAAACTTCCGGCCCGACGACTCGCAAGTGTGCGTCCCGCCAAAAACCAAACGCCGAACTGCGGCCGATGTACTCGTCGCCGATGTTCATGCCGCCGGTGAAGGCCACACGCCCATCGACCACAACGATCTTGCGATGATTCCGCAAGTTCAACGACCACCGCTCGCGAAACGACTGGCCGGGCAAGAAGGTTGCGATCTGAATCCCCGCCTCACGCATCGGCCGCAAGAAACGATTCGTCAGCCAGAACGAACCAAACCCGTCGTACAGGAATCGCACACGCACTCCTTCGCGAGCTTTGCGGATCAACAAATCGCGAATCCGCGTCCCCGTACGGTCGGATTGCCAGATGTAGTATTCGAGGTGAATCGACTCGCGCGCGTTGAGCAGCGCCTGTTCGATCAGTCCCAGCGTGCGATTCATGTCCGTCAATAATTCGATGTCGTTTCCGTAGGTCGGCCAAGTGTCGGTCAGTCGCTGAGCCAACCGCATCAAACGGCGTGTCTCCACTCGATCATCGTCGCACGGTTGCCGAGAAAATTCCGGTCGTTGTGGATGCTGCTCCGCCAGTTGTTCCGTCGAACGTTGTTTGGAAGCCTTACGACGCTCGATTCGGTTGATGCCAAACACCAGAAACAACACGGCTCCACCAATGGGGATGAACACAATTGACAGCATCCAAGCCACGCTCGACACCGGCTGCCGCTTTTTGAGCAACAACACGACGGGCAACAACAACAGCGTCAATCCATATCCGAGAATCGAAACGATCCAGCCAAACAAGGTCATCGTGTTGCTCGCAGTGACCGGCGGCCTGCCAGTCATCCGTGAGCAAAACAATCTCGTTCCCATGCGCCAAGTCCGACGCTTTGCACAATCCATTAAAGTCTGAGAGGTCTGAATCACTCACGCGGCGAGAAATCCAACGGAGCCTCTCAGCCGTTGATGTCTCAAATGGCACCGATTCTGGAGCGGCACTCGCGATGCGGCCGAGCGTCCTAATCTCGAACGGCATCGACTTTGTCGCCGATCATCACTGGAAACGGATCGCAACGCGGCAGCGCCTGCAACAACAATTCCGAGCGTGAATGCACTTGATAGGCCCGATAAATTTCGCGGGCATGGTTGTGGACGGTGTGCGGGCTGATGCCGAGTCTGTCGGCAACTTGTTTTTCCAAAAGTCCCTTGAGCAGCAACACGAGCACACGCCGTTGCGCGGGACTAAGCCTATCCGGCACCGGAGTCAGTTCCTGTTTCGCAGCGCGGATGTGACGCGGATCGACGGTCTCGATCTCTGAATCCAAATCACCACGTCCGTCGCCATCGAACGACAACAGCACGTTGACAGCGCCAAACCGAACTTGCTGGCCCGGTTCAACGGTCGCGATTTCAACACGCCGTTCATCAACAAAAGTTCCGTTGCGGCTATCGAGGTCGTGAACCGTAACCCCCGATTTGGCGATGAGAAACTTCGCGTGCCGTCGCGAAACACTGCTGTCCGGCAAACAGATGTCGGCTTGCGACGACCGACCGACGACCACGTATCCCAACTTGAGCCGGACTGTTGAAAGAGGCCGACTCCCGACGCGATGCACCAGAAAGAGTTCGGAGTTCATTGTTCCGCCATGCGTTCAGTCGCAGGTACGGACTCCGTCTCCGCCACGCGATCCTCGAAAGTCATGTCAGATTACTCACCCGACCTCCCTGGTGGGGCATATCCCGTGGAGCGGAAGAATAGTTCGTCCAAAGCTCAGTAACAACGCATGACCACGCTACATTTTGAACTCTCTGAATGGATTTCAAATCTCTCCTTTACAAAACCTCGGCGGCAGATTTCTCGAAAAATGACCTGTTGAGGTCATGGAGGAACTTGTTTCCGACTTCAGAATGATCCCGGCAACTCAAGCAGCATGAGACGAACTGCTCGACTTCGATCTGTTTGCCACTGGAGTCGATGGACTCTGGATTTCGTCAAAACTCTATTCCGAAGGAGTCCGCCAAGATGTTGAAGACCGATTTCCATCAAACGACCATCCGCAAGAATATTTCGATCGCGCGACCTCTCGCGTGCTGGCTGTTACTGATGCTATTGCTTGCCAGAGCAGGCGTCGTTGATGCCCAAGTTGGCAAGCGGACGAAGCTTCAAGGCGAAAAGGCGGGCCCTCAACAGCCGGCCGCGACGTCAGCCGCGATCCGAATTGGCAGCGTGCATCTCACACCGTCGAAATCCGCGGCCTGGAAGGGCACGCCGATTGCCAATCGCCTGAAAGCAATTCCCGAGGAGCCATCGCTCTACATCATTGGCAATTTCACTCAAACCAATGCGCGATTCAAAGCGGAGATCGAGAAATTCTCCAAGGACACGCGAATCGCCGAAGAGACACCGAATTCCTTAGTGATCTATACGAGTGCGGAAACTGCTCGGAAGCTCTACGCCGATCAAGAATTGTCGGACATCATCGAGCCACTGACACCGCAGCGCAAGTTGAGCAACTCGCTGCGAATGCACATCGCCAAGCTTAAGCCGGCTCAGGATCGACCGACTTCTCCGATTGTCCCCAAACCGGGGGCGGCTCCCAAATCTCTTGAAGTCGTTCCGGAAGGGCAAGCACCCCGGCTCAATTCCGATACGCTCCCCGTCGGAGTGCAGCCGTTCAATGCTGATGCCAAGGTGGACGTGGTTTTTTATCTGTTTGGAAAACAGCCGGAACAAAGTGTTCTCGACCAAATCACCAAGAACGGCGGTTCCGTGGTTTCGTCTGGTCGTGATGAAACCATCAGTGTCGTACGGGCGAAGGTACCGGCATCAAAAGTGGAACTGGTGGCTGCGGTGCCTGAGGTCCGCGAAGCGACACTCGACCCCAAATTCGTCAAGCACAATGATGTCGCCCAGAAAATTCTTGCGCGCAACCCGCCGATGTTTGTGCCGCCGATTGATGGCAACGGTCAGATCGTGGGACATTCGGATTCCGGACTCGATAACGGCAAGAATGACAACACGCTGCATTCCGCGTTTCGCGGTCGAGTCAAAAAGGTGTTTGCACTAGGCCGTCCCGCACCAGCGAACGATTGGAGCGACCGCGGCGGTCATGGGTCGCACACAGCCGGTTCCATTCTGGGAGCCGGCGAATTTCCGGGGATCGCGCCTCAGGCGAAACTCGTTCACCAATCGCTTGATGATCTGGCTGGTTCACTCAGCGGTATCCCGACTCCCCTGGGAAAACTTTTCCAGCCAGCCTACGACGAAGGTGCTCGCGTTCACTCAAACAGTTGGGGAATTCCCGCGTTGGATAAACAGGGCAACAACGTCCGAGGCGGCGAATATTTGCGTGGGAGAGAAGTCGATGCGTGGAGTTGGAATAATGGCGTTCCACGGGACATGTTGATCGTTTTCTCGGCCGGCAATGACGGCAATGGGACGATGACGGTCACAGCGCCGGGAACCGGAAAGAATTGCTTGACAGTAGGAGCGTCCGAAAATCTGCGTCCAGCCGGCGGCAATCTCGGAGACAACGTCAACGATCTGGCGACATTCAGTTCGAAGGGGCCGACTCGAGAGAATCGCATCAAGCCCGACGTGGTGGCACCGGGAACCTGGATCGCCTCGGCCAAGACACAAGGAGCACAGACCGCCTGGCAGGACAGTGTTGAATCCGTCATCGTCAATACCCCCGCGCCGAACGCTTGGAAAGCGACTCCCGGATTCCAGCACATGACGAATCCACCGGGAGGCGCGTTGTCTCAAACGGGAGTTTGGCGACTGCATCGGACAGCACCGGCGACTTTCCAAGACATTCTCACCACTCCCACCGTCGCACTTCCCGCTGGACATGAGTTGTTTTTGGAAGTCTGGTTGCGCGGCAACATCAACGGCCTCGATCAATTTCAACTCGGCTATCAGTCCGGCGGCAGTATTTTCATCTTCGACGACGATGGACGTCGCCAGTTCGCAAACTGGACGGTCATTCGAGCAAAGATTCCAGATGATCTTCTCGGAACGCCGGTGCGATTCGTGTTGGTTGCACAAGAGGCCAGTGGGATAACCGCCGACATCACACTCTTTGTCGATGAATTCAAGCTCACGACCTTCAGCAGTTGGAATTCACTTTCGAACCTCGCACTCGCCGCTCCCAATGACCCGATCGATCGGCAGTTCACGTTATCAGGAGGCACGTCGATGGCCGCACCGCTCTGTGCGGGATGTGCAGTGTTAGTGCGGCAGTCGCTGACGGATTCCGGCACTGCGAATCCGAGCGCCGAATTGGTGAAGGCGATCCTGATCAATTCGGCCGACGAGCACCAAGGCGATCGGCCGAACTTCGATTCCGGTTGGGGGCTGGTCAACCTGCGACGAGCCATCGAAGGGAACTATGAGTTCGATTCTGCGACGACACTGAAGAACGGCGAGAGCATGTCCTACGATGTTCCCGTCGCCGCCGGCGTCAAAGAGTTGCGAGTGACTCTCGTTTGGGCGGATGCCCCGGATGCCGGCTTGGTGAACGATCTGGATTTGAAGGTGATTTCACCGGCAGGAACCGAGCACATCGCGTCTCCCGCTCATAACAACACGCCCGATCGAACGAACAACGTTGAGGGCATCGATGAGCCAACTCCAGCCGTCGGAACCTGGAAGGTTTTGGTGAAGGCTCACAAGGTCTCGCCCAGCCTTAGCCAACCTTTCGCGGTCGTCATCTCCAGAATCCAGTGAGGGTGTGCAGCCATGAGACCACATCAAATTCTTTGGGAACGGTTGGGTCAATGATCGTCATGGGGAGCACCGGCAGACAATTGGTGCAAAAACCGAAGCCCGATGGAAGCGGGAACTATGGGCCGTGCTTCCGGCTCGTGCCGTGATGACGCGGGCGAGGTTTTCTTTGTGCAAACGACTGTTCGTTGCCGGGATTTGTGGGTGAACGCCACTTGAACGATCAAGGCGAGTGCCACTCGACCTCACTGACAAGGAATCCGCTCATGAATTCGCATCGAATGATTTGGAACAGGCTCGACCGGACAGTGCTTTTGATTTTGTCATTTTGGATGCTCGTCATTTCAGACGACTGCGATGCTCAGCAACCGAGGCACCCGAACAATCCCACGCGGATTGGCACCGCCGAGGAACTGTCGCCAGAAGGTGCCTCCGTCGACCAGCTTCGCACCAAGTGGCGATCTTTTTTCGCGTCACCGCGCGTCGCGAGTCGAAGCAGTCGGCTGGTGGTTCCGGCTGACGAGCGACTGCTTTTGCCGCCGAAGCAACGAGGACTCGCGCTGCGCTCGACGAATTCGTTTCTAGAACCGGAAGTAAAGCGATCCGTCGATGGCGTCTTGCGACAAGTGCTCGACGTGACGATGGCCGGCAATCGGATCGGTGACGATCCCGTCTACCTCCGCTCCTACAACGGACACCTGGTCGGGCCGACTCTGCGGGTCACGCCGGGGGACTCGATGAAGATTCTGCTCATCAACACTCTGCCTCCTGAAACCGACACCGGCGAGCACAACCAGCTCCACGGATTCAACACCACCAATCTGCACACTCACGGATTGCATGTCTCGCCAGCCGGCAACAGCGACAACGTGCTTTTGGAAATTGGCCCCGGTCAATCCAAGGAACTTCAGATCGACATCCCCGCAGACCATCCGGCGGGAACGTTTTGGTATCACGCTCATAAGCACGGCTCGGTGGCGGCCCAGGTCGGTAGCGGCATGACAGGAGCGATCATTGTTGAAGGTGGACAAGACCAGATTTCGGAAATCGCCGCCGCGCGCGAGCGCGTCTTCGTGTTGCAACAGATTCCGTACTACAACAAGAACCTGCCGGAGGGGGTGATTGAACTTCGCTACGCGGGGGATTTGTTTGGCCCGAACGACTGGGACGCGCTCGGACGATACACGACGGTCAATGGAGTCACACTTCCGGTCATCCGCATGCGGCCGGGCGAAGTGGAGCGCTGGCGGTTGGTCAACAGCGCGTTTCGTGAGCGAATTGATCTGAAGGTGGAGAAAGACGACGGATCGAGCGTGCTGACTCTGCACGAGATCGCCGTGGACGGACTGCCGCTGGGGAAAGTCGTCCCTCGCAACTTGGTCGAACTGTGGCCGGGATATCGCTCGGATGTCCTCATCAAAGCCCCCGATCAACCGGGCGAGTACTTGCTGGTGGATGAACGAGTTGCTGCTGGCGGTGGTCTGAATGGCCAGCCGGAGGACCGCAAATACATCGGACGGCTGATCATTGAAGGGACGCCGAATCCTCAGACACTTCCGCGTTCGCAAGACCTGACGAGTTTTCGTCTACCCTCGGTTCGCGACGACGAACTCACGGGTTCACAGACCGTGACTTACGGGATCAACGTACCGCCGCTGCGGTTCGAGATCGATGGGCGGTCGTTCGATCCGACTCATGTGCGTTCCCTGAAACTGGGAGCGGTGGAAGAGTGGACCGCGCGGTCGGTCAACAATGTCGGCGCAGTCGATCATCCGTTTCACATTCACGTCAACCCGTTTGAAGTGGTCTCCATCAAAGACGCGCAGAACAACGAACTCCTGGACGAGCCGGTGTGGCGAGACACCGTCATCCTGCGAGCCAATCAGACGGTGACGTTTCGGACCCGCTATCAACGATTTACCGGGGACTTCGTGCAGCACTGCCACATCCTGGACCATGAGGACCAAGGCATGATGGAGTTGGTGCGGATCACTGCCACTGAAACCGATCCTGGGAATTCTCCCGCATCCGTGACACCGAAGCGACTTGTTCCAGCCACGCCACCGAGAACCAATCGGCTTCGCCAAACTCCGGACGCGGCACTCACAGACCCACAGGGCCGGGCTCGCTCGCTGGAAGAGTTTCGTGGCCGGACCACGGTGCTGGTTTTGGTGAAAGGCTTCGATTGTCCGCATTGCGTGGAACAACTCGCCACGTTCGCGAAGGCGATTCAGAACCAGGGCCGAATGGTGGTCGCCATCAGTCCGAAATCCGACGACACCGGGTTGGCGGCGAAAAGCTCGGTGCCCGTGCTCTTCGATCTGAAGTATGCCGTCTTTCAGCAGTTTGGCTGCTATCAGGACGGACCTCGTCACGGCGTGGTCATTCTTGATCCCCGTGGCGCTGAGGTCTGGAAGACCGTCGGTGACGAACCGTTCCTCGATACCGAAGCTGTGCTGCGTGAAAGCCGCCGAGCCGTGTCGCAGATCGAATTGGAAATTGGGAACACCGCGTCGCTCAAAGACGACTATGTGACTTGGGCACCGATGTCCGCTCGCATCCGACTTGTCCCCGGCGCGAGCATCACCACCGACCTGCCTGTCGTGCTGACCAACGATGCTCCCACATCTCCTGCCTCAAACGGCGACATCGTTTTTGATCACAGCGTGACGGATGGTGCCACGGCCACTCAGGAGACGCTCGCGCTGACTCTTCCGGCCAAGTGCAATTGGGTTCCGTTCGTCGTCGCTGGCAAATTTGGTCGGCCGAGTTTTCACGACAAAGACGCCGTGATCGAAGTCCACGAAGGAGCTTCGACCGGGCTGGTCATCGGCTCCCAGGCGCTGATGGTGCGAGTCCGCAAGGACGTTCGTGCTCTGACCACCGACGAGCGCACAGAATTGCTCAAGGCGTTCGATGATCTGCACGTCAACCAGAAACGGTTCGAGTGGTTCTTGCGGCTGCACAATCTGGCCGCGATCCACCCCGCTTGGCCGGACAACGCTCACAAGTTCGCCGGCTTTCTGCCGTGGCATCGCGCATTCTTGCTGCAACTCGAACGTGAACTCCAGAAGAATTTTCCGCACGTCACGTTGCCCTATTGGGTTCAGGATGAAGCGACAGAGGACGCCTTGTTCCATGCGGACTTTTTCGGGATCAACGTCAAACCGGACGGAACCTTTCAACAACCGGTCATCCTCGCGGCCACCAATCCACTCTACGGCTGGTACATCGAGTTCCAGTCGGATGGAGCCAACAGCATGGGCGAGCTGGCGCGACGATCCAGCGACCATCGCGTCTTGCCGACGACCCCCGCCTTCAAATCTTGGGAGACGCACAAGCTGGCCGAGAACTACGCCGACTTGCGAGCCAACGTCGAAGCCAATCCGCATAACAATGGTCACGGCTTTGTCGGCCCTCCCGGACGCTGGATGTCCAATTGCCGCGAGTCTCCCGCCGATCCGGCCTTTTGGGTGTTTCACTGCCATCACGATCGTCTGTGGGCGAAATGGCAACATTGGCACGATCGCTTCGCCACCGACGGTTCCGATCCAAAGCACTACGCCCCCGAAAAGAAGTACGCGAAGGGAGACACCGTCCCGTTCGGCCATCATCTGCCCGATACGATGTGGCCTTGGGATGGTACCAAGGGAGTTCAGATTCCCGACGATCCAGGTTCAGTGCGTCCGGACGTCAACGATTTCGGAGCGTTTCCAGCTTCGCCGAACCTCTGGCCGGCATCGGACGCGGCTCCGACACCCGCCGACATGCTGGATTATCTGGGGTTGGACACGAGCCGGCTGGGACATGGCGTCTGTTACGACGATGTGCCATTCGGGCGGAGATCAGAAGCCCGGCTCTTGCAGTTGGTGGAAGCTCCCGAACGTCAGGCCGCGCGGTCAGTCACTCAGTTTTCGTTGGAGATCCTGACGGACGCTCAGGCCGCACCCAGAATGCGGAGCCAAGCGGCTCGACACATCGTGACGCACGAGTTGCGTCGAATTCCCGACGCTTCACGGAAGCTGACGACCGTCGCTCGTGATCGCGGAATCGGAGTCGAGATTCGAGAACAGGCGCTGGGACTCCTGGCACAAGTCGATGCCGAAGCCGCCGCAAAAGTCTCCGTCGAAACGATCGCCAATCCAGACAGTCCGGTCTCATTGAGCCTGCAGTCCATTCAGACAATTGGACAACTGATGCACTTCGAGCCGGTCTCTGCCCGCCTTCTGGCCGACTCGCACCGAGAGTTGTTGAAGGTGGCTCGCGACGATCAACGCGGTCCTGTTCGCAGTGCCGCGATCCAAGAACTGGCTGGCATGAACGACGCGGACGCTGGCGACCTGCTGGCCGGTTTTTTAACGAACCCCGCCAGTTCGCCACTGTCCGAAGTGGAGATCGTTCGTTCGCTGCACGGCTTTGAGAAGCATCGCCCACTGGTGTGTCAACGATTGCAGGCCCGTCGACCAGAGGTCGTCATCGAGGCGCTGCGAGTGCTCACTCCCGACACCGACAGTCAGCCGGACCGACGAACGATCCTGACGGACAAATCCCACGTCACCGACGTGCGCATCGCGGCGATCCGGAGCTTGATGCGACACTCGATTGCGGCGCTCGACAATCTCATGGAGGTGTTGCGAGATCCCGAGAACCCCGTCGCACTCCGGGCCGAAGCTGGCGCAGCGGTGAGAGTCGTCCTGCGTCGACAAGGCAAGAACATCACCGCTCAGCAACGGGAGAAACTGTGCGCAGTATTGCTGCAACTGCAACCCAGTCTGGCTCCCGGCGAGACGCTGGACCGCGTTGTGCAAATGGCTCTGGATCAGCTTTCGCGTTCCGTGAATCCTTGAATGCACCTTCTCAACGCTCCGCATCTCCTCATGAGGCTCAACATGAAACGCGCGACACCCACTTTCGCCGACATCTAGGCGATTCTCGATTGGTTGGTCAAAGGCAAGACCGAACACCTCAAGACCTACCACGGTCCCCTGTTCGGCTGGACGACTCTCAGCGAACTCTTGGAGAACACCGTTCAAACTTCGGACGGCAATTCGTATCGGCTGATTGCGCCGGAAATGATCGGCAACGGCCGCGGCGCGGAAGCCAATTTGGTGATCGCCCTAACGACCGGCGTTGACGACTACCCACAAATGCCATTGGGAGGCAACGACGAAGGCCAATGGGCCAGCCCGGAGCAAATCGCCACGATCATCGCTTGGATTGATGCCGGTTGTCCGGGGCGTGCCAATGAAGTGGTGTGAACGCAACGACCGCTTCTGACGCCGCTGCCAAGCATTGTCTTCCGCGTCGTGTGTCAGAATGACCTGCTCAGGTCATGGCAAGTGTGCGATCGCGAGAAACAATCGCTGTCCGAATCTCTGCCGCAATTCCGGAGAGGACTCGCAAGATGGAATCCAGCAACGGCATCCAGGCGGTTTTCTTCGACATTCGCGACACTCTGGGGGTCGTGGATCGGCCGGGGCATTTGTTGAAGTTTGGTCCATCGACGGACCAGTTGTTGAAGTTTGCCGTCGCCGCCAAGTTGAAAATCGGATTGATCACCAACTTGCCGGTGAATGTTTCCAGTGCGGCAGGTCGGAAGATGGTCGAGGACGTGGGGATTGCGGCGTGGCTCGATCCGCAGGGGTTCGTCACGAATCATGAGGCGGGAGTCGAGAAGCCCAATCCCGATATTTACCGTTTCGCCGCGAAGCAGATCGGAGTACCTGTCGAGCAATGTCTGTTCGTGGGCGAGAACCTGCCAGAGGTGATCGGTGCTCAGCAGGCGGGGATGAAAGCCGTGCTGAAGCCGTTCCCACCGGGTCGTGAATTCCTGAATCGACCGGTCGCACCAACTGCCAACGGCGCTCGGTTGTTTCAGATCCTGCTGACGGAAGAGCACCGAACGATTGGACGAATCCTGACTGTCGCCGAGCGGGTGGTGCAAAAGCTGAATGCGGATCGAGTCGCGGCGCTGGAGTCGGCGGCCGTATGGCATGTGATCGGGACGTTGATGACGCTGCTGGAGCTGCCTGGCCGGCTCATCATGCGCGGCGAGAGACCGAGATCGTGCTGCCGCTGGCGTTGTCGCGTGGTTTGCCAATCGAGGCGACTGTCTTCGTCGAAGCCGAGCACCAGCAGCTTGAGCAGTTCGGTCGCGGGGCCAAGCTGGCGTCCACGCGGATTCAGCGAGGCGATCGTCATGCAACTCGCGAACTGCGGACCTGTCTGGCCGCGTCGTGCGAGTTGGCAAGATCGCACATGACCAAAGAAGAGGAGCAGCTTTTTCCGCAGATCGCTGCGCGAATCACGGATGCTGACGACGCGCTGCTCGTGGACCGGATGGCCTTGATTGGGCCGCGCGACGTGACCTTGTTCTTCGCGATGCTCAATGAGATCGAAACGGAGATTGGCTGATGAACGAACTTCCCACTTGGCTGTTGGATTCAGACGCAGAAGCACTTTCGGACGAGCAACTCGCTCAACTGGAATCGTTGTTCGCGGCGATCTTTCCGGGCGACCCCGCGCGAGGCATTCCCAGCGCGAACAATGTCGGAGCCGCCAAGTTCGTCAGCCGGTTGTTGGCTCGCGATGCCGGAGTGTATTGGGAAATTGCCAACTGGAAGAAGCTGTATCCAGCCGCGCTCTCAGCTCTCGATGCGGTCAGCCAACAGCGGTTTCAGACGCCTCTCAAATCTCTTGCATCGCAACAGGCGACTGAGTTGATCCAAGAGATGGAGAAGAACTTGCTGGCAGGTCTGCCACCCAGCATCGATCAGCCCAAACTCTTCAAGACGTTACTGCGACATTGTCTGCAAGGTTGCTTGGCCGACCCTGGCTGGCAAGGCCAACTCGTCTGCGGCTGCCGCACCAACTTGGCAACACTTCCACCGAGGTGGTCGATCAGCACTTCCTCTCCCGGCTGCATGGCCGAGATAATTTCCGGCAATCGTGCTTGGACGTCGTGAACGGAAACCGTGGTCATGGTCATACCCTTGTTCGAGACCACGGCAGACGATCTTCTCTTCTTCGCTTCTGGCAATCTGGCTTGCCAACGAGCGAGCGAAAGTCGATCACCTAAATTCCTCGATCGCTCGCCGCCGAGAAGGCGGCGACGGAGAGCCATTCGGACTGGAGTTGGCCTTGGTCTCGCTGGAAGTGAAGCAGACTCAGTGCCTCACGCTCCACGCGCAACTTCGGCTTTGGAGTGCTCCGTGTCAGCGGAGCTTTGGATTTGTCGCGGAGCGACTTTCTTTGGATGGCGTGAAATCGGAACGACACGGAAATCCAAAGGCCTGCGCCAAAGAGTCCAAAGCTGTGCTGACACACAGCACTCCAAAGTTATGTCCATTCGCGGGCGAATTGCAGGGCGCGTTGGCGGATCCGCCGCAGTCCGCCTTCGGCGGAATGGTCTGGTCCGCCGAGAGGGCGGCGAGCCATTCGGACTGCGGGTGGCCCTGGTCTCGCAGGGAGTGAAGCAGCACGACGCGCGAGCGAGTGGTCATCCGAGAACATCCACTTGCTCGCGCGTCGTGCTACTTTCGCTCGCGGGGCGCGGTGGCGGACGGGATCACTTCGGCGGCTCATTCGATGGCTTGGCCTCGGTGTCTTTCAGCGTCGCCTGGGCCTGATCGAGTTGCTTCTGCCATTCGGCGGGCTGTTCCGGTTTCTCCCAGGCGACAGAGAGATCGACGAGCCGTTGAATCGCTTCGGTCAGGCGGGTCTTGGCGGCGAGTGGGATCTTCGCTTCGCGGGCCTTCATCCCGGAATAGCCTTCGACGAGGAGCGGTTCGGCTTCCTGGAACTTCTTCTGCTCGGCCAGGGCGTGCAGCGGACTCAATTCCGCACGCTCCACTCGCAACTCCGGCGACGAATGCACTCCCGCCTCCGGGCTTGTCCCGGTGGTTCCCGCGCTCTGAAGCTACGGCGTGGAATGGCAGAAAGACTCCGCAATCGAAGCATTTTTGAGCGTTCGTGGCCCGTAGCTTCAGAGCGCGGGAACCACCCCCGCGAGGGGGGTGGCGTTATTTCCATTCGCGGGCGAATTGCAGGGCGCGTTGGCGGACGGGTTCGCTGAGGGTCTGGTCCGCCGAGAGCGCGGCGAGCCATGCGGACTGCGGTTGGCCCTGGTCTCGCAGGAACTGAATCAGACTCAGGGCCTCACGCTCCGCTGGCAACCGGTCGCAGACCAGGCGTTGATTCATGATCGAGGACTCGACCCTCGGCCAGCGTGTTGCTTACGGGACGGGTGGTGGCGGCGGAGCGGGTTGCGAAGTTGGCCCGGTGATCTGATCCAAGAGCACGAGGTCGGCCGCGTTTTGCAGCAGACCACGGAGCGCCCCCAGCAGTTTCTTGTTCTTCTCGGAGAGCGGTCCGGCCATCCCGTCGATGCTGATCAGCAGCACCCGAATCTGGTCGACCAAGTCGTTGAGCGACGCCAGCGCGGTCTCGAGCGCATCGGCCTCGGTCTGATACCCGGGCATCGCCAGGCCGGGGAGGCTCTGATAGGCCGCGCCCAATTGTCCGAGCACGTTGAGACTGGCAGCCGCGCGGGCGACAATCTCCTGAACTTGCGAGTTGATAAACTGCCGGTCGTAGTCGATTTCAATCCGAGTGGCCATGAAAAGTTCCCCCCTTCAGAAATGAAGTTCCGCACCCCAAAAACGCCTCCACGAGGCACCGCTGATGGTCTAAAATGTACAGCGCCGACCAACAAATCTCCATCCGGCCACAGGATTGTTCTAGAAAAACTCTCATCTGTTCCAGAGACACATATACCTGCCTTGATGCGTCTTTGCTGCGTTCTGAGACCGATGTCTTGATGGCGACGCCAAGTCTTTCCTGTGCTGCGCCACGGCTACTTGCATCCGCGCCGCAGACTTTACGTGCAGGACATTTTCAGTTCCGACCTGCGCCGCGTCACTGCCGCGCGGCGACGCGGGAATAAAAGTGCGAAATACCCGGCAAAAACGCATGATTATTCGATTGGCACGCGAGTTCACACGCCCGGCGCGGGTCTCCACGCTCAGCACGCTACTTCCACTCGCGGGCGAATTGCAGGGCGCGTTGGCGGAACTGCGGTCGGCCCTCGTCTCGCAGGAAGTGAATCAGCACGACGCGCGAGCGAGTGGTCGTCCGAGAACAACCA